>JAXGYI010000014.1:0-8487 GCA_040772365.1 Candidatus Moraniibacteriota bacterium | reverse complement strand
ATCGTCGCATGAAGAAACGTGCATAACAGCACGAATATACGAAAAACAAGCAGTACTGCTTGTTTTTTGTTTTTGGGGATTTGATCATTTCGATTGGAGTGAACGCAGGTGGCGGATTGGCAGAACCTCGCGCAATGTGACTCCTTGCGCTATGGGGCTTTGCGTAAAATTGTGGTATACTTGCAAGTAAGACCAATAGAAAAAGAAAAATGCAACATTTGGAACGATTGATACGTCCGCGGTCAGTGGCGGTGGTTGGTGCGAGTGAAACGGATGGGAAAACAGGTAACATGATTGCGCGGAATATTATTGCCCATGCCTACGACGGTGAGGTGTTTTTTGTGAATCCTGGACGTGAGAAGATTTTGAAACGGCGAAGTTATCCGTCACTTGCGGCAATTGGACAGCGTGTGGATTGTGTGATTATCGCTGTGCCAGCAGAAAAAGTATACGATATTATTGCTGATGCAGTAGATGTGTGTCAGTGTTTTATTGTTGTGGCGGCGGGATTTAGTGAGGTGGGGCTTGTAGGGCATAATCGGGAAATGCGTCTTCGTGTTTTAGCAGAGGAAAATAATCTCCTCATTCTTGGACCGAATTGTCTTGGTGTTGTTTTACCGGCACAATCACTCAATATGTCATTTGCGCCGGGACTACCACATCAGGGACGAACAGCACTGATTACGCAGTCTGGCGCGCTCGGTGTGGCAGTGATGGACCGCGCGCATGCGGAGCATTACGGCTTTTCCGCTGTGATCTCTATTGGCAACAAGATGCATGTTGATGAGGCAGTGCTTGTGGAGTATTTTGCCAGTGATAATGCGACCGATACGATTGCGCTGTACATGGAAGGTATGAACGGTGATGCCATGCCATTTTTGCGTGCCGTGATGATGGCACGTGAAAAAGGTAAGCGCGTGGTTGTCTTGAAATCAGGCCGATCACAAGATGCGCAACGTGCTGTGGCATTGCATACAGGTGCCTTGGCGGGCAGTGATGAGGTGTTTGATGCAGCGTTAATAAAGGCAGGTGCTTTGCGTGTGCATTCGTTGGCAGAAATGATGGCAGTGTTGCGTGTCCGGGCGTACGCACGTCCGCAAGAGCCGTTTGTGCGAGATGTGCGTGTGGGTATTGTGACAAATGCTGGCGGAATTGGTGTGCTTGCTACGGATGCCCTTTCTACAACAGATGGCGTGCTCCTTGCAACATTGACGCCAGAGACGCGCGATGCACTACGTGACGTATTGCCGCATGCCGCATCTGTGCTTAATCCTGTAGATGTACTGGGAGATGCCTTTGCTGATCGCTATCGTCATGCCATTGAAGCACTCATTGCTGATCCTCATACAGATGCTATTTATGTTATTGTAACGCCGCAAGCGCAAACTCCTGTGGATGAGATTGCGCATGTGATCACACAATTACAAGAAAAAACGGACAAACCAATTATCACATCACTGATTGGCGGTGATCGCGTAACAGAAAGTGTGCGATATTTGGGACGACATGGCGTGGCACATGTTGATACGTTGGATCATGCAGCTGTAGCACTGCGATCTTTGCGGCATAATGCACACCATGGCAGTATCGTGCTGCAGTATAAGTCAGACCGTGAACGCGCGCGTAAGATGCGCACGATTTTTGATAAGGTGGCGCCAGCACAAGCTATGCTCTACGCTGATGATGTTGCGCGCGTGGCACGTGCCTATGCAATTCCACTAGTACGTCACATTGATATTACTACAGGCCTTGCAGCTAATCAAAAAATCACCTACCCCTGTGTGGTGAAGGTAGATGATCCAACAGTAGCGCATAAAACTGATCGCGGAGGTGTCATTGTGGGCATCAAGACACTACGCGAATTGGATAGTGCTCGCAAAAATCTCAAATCGCTTTTTACAAAAGATGCGCGTATTATTGTGCAACCGTTACTGCCGGTGAAAATGGAGTTGCTGATTGGCATGACGCGTGATGTTGCCTTTGGTACAGTGATTGTTGTGGGTCTCGGCGGTATTTATACAGAAACGTTTCACGTCGTACAGCGACTGATCGCTCCACTGTCACTGCGTGAGGTGAAATCTGTTCTGATGCGTGGATCATTGGGGTTTTTATTTACTACGACACGTGGGCAAGAACCATATGATGTGGAACGTGTAGCACATGTTATTCTTGCTGTTGCACAAATTGCACAGGAGTGTCCAGAAATTTCTGCTCTCGATATAAATCCATTTTTAGTTTATAATGATGATAGCGTAGACATCGCTGTTGATATGAAAATTATGCTGCAGCGCACGCGATGAGGTGTATGTAGGGCATTATTTTTTATTTTACTAAATACAAAAATTATACACATCCTATGAGTTTACAAAATAAGGCAAATGCATTTTTTGGTAGTCAAAATACCAATGATGCTACTGACGAGGTGGAAGATATTTTTGAGCAGTATGGTAGTGGCGCATCACCATCTACTGCGGCAACACCTGCAGATGATGCTGTACCAGTGACATCAGCGGCACCGTCGTCTGATGCTTTACCTACGGAACCAGAAACACGTGCATGGGAACGAGAATTTGCACAGCAAGATGGGGAGCACCCTGTCTCTGCAATGCCCTCTATCACGCCAGATCCTTTTTCTCGTACTACGCCAGCAGTAGAGGATTCTGTGCAAACGCCTAGGCCTGATGCAGCGCCAGTGTCACAGCGTGATTCGATGCTAGAAAAAGATCTCGCATCAGATGCAGCGCTCCAGCCAGCATCAACGCCACCACCAGCAACATCAGACTCTACTTTGGAACCATCTGCCGCTCCGATTTCAACTCCAGCAGCAGTGTCGACACCAACTCCGGACCAAACTGTAACACCAGAAACCGCGCTGCCGAAAACGGATGCAATCCCTACACCAACCATTGATCCCATTGCAACACATGCGCCAGCACGCTCTATGCCAGATTCTGCAGCTGCTACACAGGCAGACGTTCCTGTAGCAGAGTCAGAGACGACAGCAGCACCAGTGTCACAGCGCACAGAGGCTGATCCGATACCACCACAGACACCAACCGTTGACGATCGTGAACGATCACCGCGCTATACTGAGCCCGTTGCTGCGCCGGTGCATCGCAATATCAATGCGGTGATTGAAAATGCACCAGACGCCGATGTGAAAAAAAGTGTTACACCACGTAGCACACAGACACTACCACAGACGGTGGATCCTAGTAAAAAAACCATTCTCATTGTTGATGATGATGTGGATACGCTGGAAATGTACGCGACAATTTTTGAGAACGCAGACTACAATGTCTTGCGTGCAGCGGATGGGTTGGAGGCGCTGAGTATTGTTGCGACGTACACACCGCATGTGATCTTCACTGGCGTGGTGATGCCACGTATGGATGGATTTACAATGATCGATGCATTGCGACAAAATGCGCGCACAGCAGATATTCCTATCGTGATTAACTCGCATCTTGGACGGGCCGCTGACAAAAAGCGTTCTGAGGAGCTTGGTGTGCGTGACTTCATTGTACGTGGATTTACAACGCCACGTGAGGTTTTAGAGCGCATTGGTGCGCTACTATTACGTAGTGAATACTCTTTTCATTTCGATGCAAATGATCGTGAGGCGCGTAAGCTTGCCAAGGATCTTGGTGCTGAGAATTTTTTCATGTGTCCACGTGGACAAAAAATGGTGATCAAGCTGAGTGTTGTTGATCCACGAGAGCTCAAATTTTCTGCTCGTTTTAGTTGTGTGGATGTGCCAAAAAGTGATTGATGCAGGTTGCGATGTACGTACTGTAATTTCGCGGCATGTCGTGCACATTCTCTGACTGTGCTACAATGAACAGATATGCAATGGAGTTATAAAGATCTTCCGGACGTGACGACTGTGCCGGAAGAGGTTCCGTATGTGCTTGGACGAATTTTGGCACAGCGGGGCATTGTTGGTGAGGAATCCGTGAGTCAATTTTTGGTACCGGATTATGAGCGGGATATACATGATCCGTTTCTTTTCCGTGACATGGATAAAGCAGTTGCGCGTATTTCTGCAGCGCTGGATCTCGGGGAGACGATCGGTATTTTTGGTGACCATGATGCAGATGGAGTGAGTGCGGCAACGCTTGTGGCAGATACGCTGGAGATGCTTGGCGGTACGGTAGAAGTGTATATTCCTGACAAAGCAACACAAGGACACGGTATTCACACAGACGGTATTGATGCATTTGCTGCTAAAGGTGTGCGCGTGATGATGAGCGTGGACTGTGGCACATCTAGCCATGCGGCAGTGGACGATGCGCGTGCACAGGATATTGACGTGATCATTACTGACCATCACCATGCGCCGGATGTTTTGCCAGATGCCTATGCCATCATCAATCCTCAGGTTGCAGATGAAACATATCCGTTTCGTTTGTTGAGTGGCACAGGCGTTGCATTTAAGGTAATGTGCGCACTTGTGGCGCGCTATGCACCGACGTATAGCAATCGTATGAAATGGCTCTTGGATATTGTCGCTGTTGGAACAATTGCAGATTGTATGCCACTTGTGGGCGAAAATCGCGCACTGGTCTACTACGGGTTGAAAGTTTTGAACAAAACACGGCGTATGGGTTATCGGCAGATGTTTCATGTGGGGGGATTTGTGCGAGATGGTGCGGCGATTCGCGCGGAGACAGTGGCGTACTATCTTGCGCCACGCATCAATGCTGCGGGTCGGATGAGTCATGCATGGGATGCTTTTGCGCTGTTACGGGAAACGCGTAGTGATATGGCGCGCACGCAGGCAAAGGTGTTGGAGAAGCTAAACAAAGAACGACAACGTGTAACAGCGGCATTGACGCGAGATGTAGAACGTATTGTGGAGACGGAACAAAAGGATGCTGCAATGATTGTGGTAGCGGATGAAAAATACCCGCCGGGCATCGTTGGTGTGGTGGCGGGGCGTATTGTGGAAAAATACCATCGCCCAACGGGTATTTTTACGCGTTTTGAGCATGAGAGTCGCGGATCATTTCGTAGTGTGGATGGTGTGCATATTGTGGATGTGCTAACCAGGTGTAGTGCACATATTGTGCAATTCGGTGGACATGAAAAAGCTGCTGGTGCAACAGTAGCGCATACGGCGTTTGACGACTTTGTGAAAATGGCAAATGCAACGGTGGCAGCATTGGCAGACACCGTGCCCGAACCGTCACTTACTATTGATGCGACCATCACCGTGGAAGATGTCACCGTGGAGTTCGCAGATGCACTTGAGGCATTGGAGCCATTTGGAGAGGGGAATTCTGAGCCCATTTTTGCTATGCATGATGCAATGATTGTCGACATGCGTCCAGTGGGTAGTGATGGCGCACATGTCAAGATGGTGCTTACAGATGCGTCTGGTACAGCGCGTGTAGATGCAATCGGGTTTTCCTTGCGTGACACGTGTGATGCATTCTCTCCAGGGGACCGTGTGCATGTCGCCGGTGCTGTGCAGAAAAATACATGGAACGGCACGGTGCGTCCGCAGATGCGCATTGTGGACATTGTTGCCGCATAAAATTTATGGATAGGAGGCTGTGTATGAAAAGATGTGCTATACTTACGTAGTACGGTGTCAAAATATAAAAAATCAATGACAGCATATGCGATGTGCAGCCCATTTCCTTACTCTTACTTTTCTCTGCATCACCACAGTTTTTTTCGCCCATACTACCTACGCACTGCAGGTGGGGGATATTGATCCGAGTTTTTTTACGAGTGTGCCTGCGGGAACAAATAATATTATTTATGCTATAGTCCCCCAGCTCGACGGCAAAATCCTCATTGGCGGAAGATTTACTACCTACAACGGCACGACAGCCAATCACATTGCCCGTCTCAACACCGACGGCACACTGGACACGACATTTACCACAGGTACAGGGGCAAATAACACTGTCAACACCATCTCCCTCCAGCCCGACGGCAAAATCCTCATTGGCGGAGACTTCACCACATATAACGGCACCACCGTCAACCACATCGCCCGCCTCAACACTGACGGTACACTCGATACGACATTTACGACAGGAACGGGGGCAAGTAGTCGTGTCAACACCATCGTCCTCCAACCCGACGGCAAAATCCTCATTGGCGGAAACTTCACCACATATAACGGCACCACCGTCAACCACATCGCCCGCCTCAATGCCAGTGGTACATTGGACACGACATTTACCACAGGTACAGGGGCAAATAACACTGTCAACACTATCTCCCTCCAGCCCGACGGCAAAATCCTCATTGGCGGAAACTTCACCACATATAACGGCACCACCGTCAACCACATCGCCCGCCTCAATGCCAGTGGTACATTGGACACGGCATTTGTTACGAGTGTGGGATCAAATAATGAAATTTACACAATAGCACTTCAGTCCGATGGCAAGGTGCTCATTGGTGGATATTTTAGTACATATGACGGTGTAGATAGAGGTGGACTTGCCCGTCTCAACACCGACGGTACGCTAGACACGACATTTATAGTCGGAACAGGCATCAGCGATACTGTCAAGAAAATTCTTATAGAGCCCAATAATCAGATTCTTGTTGCGGGATGGTTTTTAACATACAATGGTGTGGATGTGTATAGTATGATGCGTCTCAACACCGATGGTACTTTGGATAGCTCAACATTTCATATTGGCACAGGTGTAGGTGCAGGTGATATTGAAGCAATAGCACTGCAGCCTGATGGGAATATTATTGTTGGAGGATCCTTCTCTGAATTTGATGATCTCTCTGCAAATTATATTCTCCGCCTCACTCCCAGTGGATCGCGTGATACCACATTTCGCACGTTTGGAACAGCTGTCAATCATACTGTTTTTACATCCACTCTCCAACCCGATGGCAAAATTCTCATCGGCGGAGAATTCACGACATATGGTAATACCACTATGAAACGAATTGCCCGTCTGAACGCTGATGGCACCTTGGATACGACGTTTAACAGTGACGGTGTTGGAGTGGGACCGCGGCATACAAGCGTGAAGGCTGTTGCAATTCAATCTGACGGCAAAATCCTCATCGGTGGGGAATTTTCTCTATATAATGGTGTGGCTGTGGGAGGCCTTGCCCGTCTGAACGCTGACGGTACACTAGATACAACGTTCAATGTGGGCGGCTCGGGTATTGGATCCTCTTTCCGCCCATATATAGAAAGTATTGCTGTTCAATCTGACGGCAAAATCCTCATTGGCGGAGACTTCACCACATATAACGGCACCACCGTCAACCACATCGCCCGCCTCAACACTGACGGTACACTCGATACGACATTTACGACAGGAACGGGGGCAAGTAGTCGTGTCAACACCATCGTCCTCCAACCCGACGGCAAGATCCTTATTGGAGGAACCTTTACAAGGTATAGGGGTGCCACGGTCAACCGCATTGTTCGCCTCAATACCGATGGTACGCGTGATGTGGCATTTACTACAGGCGCCGGAGTACAATCATACTTTACTCTCGGTGTTCACGCCATCACCATTCAACCCGACAGCAAGATCCTTATTGTTGGTGATATTATGTCTTATAATACTGTTGCAACCAACAATATTGCCCGCCTCAACGCCGACGGCACACTGGACACGACATTTGCAACAAGTGTGGGAGTAAATCGCTATATTAATGCTATAGGTCTTCAGCAAGATAATAAAATCCTCATCGGCGGTTGGTTCACGGCATATAACGGCACCGCAACCAACTATATTACCCGCCTCAACACCGACGGCACACTGGACACGACGTTTACGACAGGAGCGGGGGCAAATTATTTTGTCGAAACCATCACTATTCAGCCCGACGGCAAAGCTATCATCGGCGGAGGGTTTACAAATTACAACGGATCCCCCACAGCCTACCTCACTCGTATTTTTACCACACCGCCTCCAGCAGATACACATAACCTCTCAATTACCGTAGCATCCCACATCTCCCTCGACTGCACCCAAACAGGACAAACCAACGACAAAACCATAGAATTCGGTACAATCACACCCGGCACTCCCATTACACAATCACTAACCTGTACTGTGAGCACAAATAGCACAAATGGCTATACACTCACAACACAGAGAAACACTGCCACAGCCACAATGAGCAAAGACGCTACACACTACATCACAGACAGAACAAACTGGGATCCACAAAACCCCAATGCCACACTCTGGCAAACACATGACACAGGACTCGCATTCACAGTCTATAGCTCCACAGCCAATAAAAACAATACCTGGTGGGGCACAGGCACAACATACGATGATACCAATAACAGATATGCCGGTATTCCACAAACCGCACAATCCATCATGACCACACCCACATACAGTGCCACACCCACAGAAACACACATCGGCTATAAACTTGATGTCCCTACGACACAACAAGCCGGCATCTACAGTGGTATAGTAACCTATCAGGTGACGGTGAATCCGTGATAACGTACGTCATGTCATCACCTTA
>JAXGYI010000013.1:0-12314 GCA_040772365.1 Candidatus Moraniibacteriota bacterium | reverse complement strand
CAGTGTGCCGTCGGTGTTCAGGCGGGCGATACTGTTGGCTGTGGTGCCGTTGTAGTTGGTGAAATATCCCCCAATGAGGATTTTGCCGTCGGGTTGGAGGGTGATGGTGTAGACAGTGTTATTCGCTCCCGTTCCGGTGGTAAATGTGGTGTCCAGTGTGCCGTCAGAGTTCAGGCGGGCGATGCGGTTGGCTGTGGTGCCGTTGTAGGTGGTGAACAATCCACCAATGAGGATTTTGCCGTCGGGTTGGAGGGTGATGGTGTAGACAGTGTTATTTGTCCCCGCCGGCACACCAGTGAAAAAACTCGGATCAATATCTCCTGCCTCTAGAGCATGGGCGGTGTGGGTGATGAAGACAGCAGCAATGCAAAAAACAGCAAGTGCAGAAAAAGAGATGATACGCTGCATAGAGGCTAATGTGAATATTTTTATGTGTATTGCTCTATTACTATAGCACAATCTCTAGACCTCTCGCAACAGTAAGAGATCTACGGCAAGCGGAAGACGGTGCCTATAAAACGATCGTGATCCAGTGAGTTTGTAGTGTGCGCACTGTCACCCTCGCCAGTACGCCATACGACATGATAATCTTCAGGTAAAATCACTGTACTCTCAAGCTTTGTCCGTGTACTCCCGGCTTGTTTCTGTACCAAAAGACCGTACGAACCAAATGCACCCTGTTCATCCTTATCAAACGTCACTGTAAATGGCAATTTATATGTATACGTTACCGTAACACGTTCTTGTGGCGACACATATACCCAGTTTGCAAATACTGTCTTGCCAGCATCTGTGTAGATGCGTGTGCCCGTGTCATCATCACTACGCATAGACGCTTCTTCTCGCACAAGATCTGCGTCACGTTCATATCCCAGTGCGGCGTAATCTAGTCGCGGTGTATTCACTTCACGCGTCTGCCCCTCTGCAGAAAGTAGCTGTGCACCCTCCGGTACATATACACGCATATAATTTGCGTTGACGGCATCCCACCATGGGCGCCCAGTGTACCCACCATTATGTACGCGTGTAATCTGCACAGTGTTCACAATATCACCTGCACTATCGATTTGTGCCGTATGTGTAATTGTCTCATCAATTACGCCATCGGTTTTAAATCCATTGATATTGGTATTGATCACGCTCAGATAATCCGTATGTGTCTGCTCAATAGCGCCGCCCCATCCATTTTTCAAGATAATCTCTTCCCCGACATCATCTGAGAGATAGATGAGAAGATGCCGCTGTTGCAAGCCACGTGACACAATTGCAATAATATCCGCAATGTGCTCCGGATCATCAAACGCCAAAATGCGATCAAGGAGAGTAGGCATGAGATCGGAAAGAATTTTCTTTGGCTGCGGAGATGCCTGTGTTGCATTATGCTCTTCACTGGGTTCTACAGCATCATCATGTGCATGCACAGTGTCGTGTGGGAGGTAGTTCTCACGATCTTCAATTTCCTCTTGGAGCATATCAATGAAATTTTCTGCCGTTAGCTGCATGTCATACAGCGGTACATCAATTGGCCCTGTCACAGACAGCATATCCTGTACCACGGTTGGTGTCAGTGCAATCACACCATCTACCGTCGGGCCACCGGTACGCTCGTAGAGATCCATGACTTTACGCGCACTCACTGGATAATCCGGAAACCAGTTGCTATCGTGCATGCTCCAATTTGCAGAAATTTTCTGTATAGGGAGCGGTGGCATAATTTTGTCTATTAGTTGTCCATCAGGATTATAGATATCATCTACCATAATCTTATCAATATATCCATCAACAATTTTGACAATCCCGTAGCTCCCGATGAATCCACCCGTTGCGCGCATTTCATGATTGTTTTGGAAGAGGAGGAGATATGTACGTGGTCCATGTGCACCCAGAACATCTTCAATCGCAGCACGTGATGCGTGGATCTGTCCTAAAGAGGACTCCACATGCGGCACAAGGTCCGCGACACGCAAAAACATCTCACGATACTCCTGCGGAATATCTTCAAAACGCACACGATCAAGATGTGATCGCGCTGACTGCACATCCGCATATGCCACAGCAATACGATCCGCAATTGCCTGATAAAGTGCTAGAAAGGAGATATGAATACCATCCGATGCCATCAAGTCCGTACCCTGCTCCATGACCTGTGGTACGATACCATGCAGTTCTTTTGCAGCATGTGTCAGTGCTGCGCCTGCCCGCACAAGATGATCGCCACTTGCGAGACGTGATGCACCCGGAATAAATTGCGATACAAATGTTACGACCCGTCCCATACGCCCGATGTGCGTAGAAGCTGTTTCAAATGCAGCATAGGCGTGATCCAAGTCTTCCTGTGATGCTGTAAAATCCCTTTGATTCATACTTGCAAATGCCATTTTAAGTGATGCCACAGCATCATGCCCCGCATCATCAATCCGCGCCTTTACAGCAAATGCCGTTCCCATAAATGCAATGCCAATCACACACGCCAAAACTGTACCCATCACAATAGTGTATCGCCGTGAAATATTGCGAAACACCAACATGCTTTCGTGACGAAAAATAGGAATATCTCGCCAAGAAAATCCATCTCGCTGGGTGATCCGCCTCCCACCAATTCGTGCATGTCGAGAGCGACGTGTACGCACGGCATGCGCTGTACGCCGCATACGATCTTTCCGTCGTGCTGACTGCGATGATGAAGATGATGGCTGTGGCGCACGAAATGCCGGCGCCACAACGCGTCGGTGGGTTTCTTGCGTAAGCTGTGCGTGTGACCGCGAAGGTACAGGTGACTGTGTATCAATGCTCGTCTCTAAAAACACTGCTCGTGGAGTATCTTCCGTGGCGTAATCTGCGTCTTCTATATCTGTCGTCAATGGAGACAAGTCATTGTTGTGATGCGCATCATGAAAATCGCTGTAGCAACGGTGGTACTCTGCACCCTTCACATACGGACGGCCGATCTGAAATGATGGCACGGTCGTATCCTCATGCACAACAGGTGTATCATGTGGTGGCACAGCAGACAGCGGCGTGCCAATCACACGTGCACTTCCTGCTGTAGGATATTTTTTTTTAGATCGTCGGTATCGCATACCTATGAATGTAGCAGAGACATGTAAATATCGTAGGTTGTTCGTGCCATACGTCGCCAGCTAAATTTCTGCGCATTATGAAACCCAGAAACAATCAGTTGCGTGCGAAGAGCGGGGTTTGTCGCCATTGCACCCATGGTGCGTGCAAGTACCGTTGCACTCCGCGCGTCACAAAACAGTGCACCATCATCGGAAAGCACTTCACGCATACACGGATGATCATGTGACACAACAGGTACTTTGAGTAACTGCGCCTCCAGTGGTGGTAGTCCAAATCCTTCATAGAGCGATGGAAAGACAAACATTGTCGCATGTGCATACAGCCGCCATAGCAAGTCATCGTCTACAGTGTGGAGAATCACAACATGCGCAATAGCGTGCGTAGCAATGTACTTGCGTAGTTGTGTGTAGAAGTAATCATCTTTTCCAACTAATACTAAATGGCGCAAGGCACCGCCACTACGGTAGTGCATGGCAAAAGCTTCTACAAGGGTAAAGAGGTTTTTATGAGGATAGGCATTGCCCACATACAGTGCATAGGGTTTCGTAATGTTGTGCTGTGCAAGAAAATCATGATTCTGCCGATTCGCAGATACATGTGTCACCTCCGCTGCCTCATACGCAATGGAAATTTTTGTCTTTGCAGAGGGGTACGACGTACACACATCATCACGTGTAAACTGTGATACCGCAATCACACGTGCCGCGCGCGTAATGGCTGAGCGGATCACAAGACGGTACGCAATGAATTTGATCCAGTAGAGCGGTGCACTGCGCGTAGACGCCTTCTTGGTTGGATGACGTAGTAGAATCAAATCGTGAATCGTCACTACAAATTTCTTACGATACAAGATTGGCACATTGAAATGCGGAAAATGCACGAGGTGGCACCGATGCTTATAGAGCGTCAGTGGAAAAAGTAATTGCTCGCGAAAACTGTACCACGAATAATCCGCAAGCACCTTCGTAAAATGTGGATTGCGTGGCGTATAGGCGTCAAAATTATCACGCCGCAAAAAAATGACATAGTCATTATAGGTATCAATCGTTTCCAGATGCTCAATAAGTTTCTGCGTATAACGGCCCAGCCCCTTACTTTCCGGTCCGAAAAAACGCGCGTCAATTCCGATACGCATAGTTTTGGCACTCATTATATCATATACCACGGCCTCCTTCTCACTACTGTACCGCATTCTCGTCCATTGTACCACAACGGAGAAATTAGGTGCGCGCAGTAATACTGGACGACACACGGCGGCGCCATATCTGTGTGCATAGCGCCGTAACTACAAAAAGCACAATCAGCGCAAAAACAATACCGCTTGCCGTCGGCATATCCCACAAAAAAGAGCTACCAATACCAATCCACACGCCCACAATACCGTATCCAACACTCACGAGCGTGTTCGCGCGAAAGCTTTTTGTGCAGTACTGTGCTGTCAAAACGGGAATCACCAAAAGCGCACCAATGAGTAAGCCACCAATCACGCGCAGCCCTACGGCAGTCATTGCAGCAATCATTAAGAAAAATACGATCTCCACTATGGTTGCATAGCGTATACGCGTACGCGCATAGAGTGGATCAAAAACAACAATGACAAGGTAGGGCCATAACATGACACACAGTGCAATAATCCCCATGGCAACAATACTATACACAACAACATCCACGGTTGTCATTGTTAGAATTGATCCAAATAAAAACGCATCCAGGGAAACCGTTGCATTTTTTGCCGCATGCGCGGAAAAAAGTGCCACAGCTAATCCACCCGTAAGCAGCAGCATTGCGACAGCATCTGCAGCACGTGCATTACGGCGTACAAGTGCCCACAGAAGTAGTGCCGTCACAGCCACAACAACAAACGCACCAAGAAGTGGCTGCACACCAAAGAGAATGCCCATACCCACACCAGCAAGCGCTGTATGTGCTAAGACCTCCGATGCAACCGATTGACGTGCTGCCACGACAAAATTTCCCAAAATCGCCGATGCAACTGCAGTAATCGTGCCAACAATAAGCGCTGCAACGATAAAGTCATGGTGGAAAAAAGATGCCATAGTCTAGACGTTATGTATTATGATGGTGATGTAGTGGCACACAGTTCATGCATGACGGATCATCCACAACACAGCTCGACGCCGCAGCAGTACTCGCAACACCAACTGGATGACACCCTTTGTGAAGCGTTTTATCCAGGCACAGTACGACATCGGCACTCTGTGTAATACGCACAACATCGTGAGACACGAAGAGAATTGTTGTTCCATGCGTTTTATTGATCGTAGCAAGGAACGTACGAATTTGCTCGCGCGACGCATGATCTACACCGCTCAGCGGTTCATCAACGCAGAGAATATCGGGCATCATCACAATAGCGCGCGCAATCAATACGCGTTGTTTCTGTCCACCGGAAAGTGTATGAAAGCTCTGTGTACGCATGGTAACAGGTAGTCCAACGTGGCGCAGCGCATCCATCGCAGCACCACGCGCATGCACATCATGGCGATGACGTGCCAAGCCCATAGCCACAACCTCAGCAACGGAAATCGGCACTTGATCAGGAAGCATATATTGCTGAGGCACGTAGCCAATATGCAAGCCTTTTGCAATCGTCACCGTACCATCTGTTGGTTGCTCCAATCCAAGAAGAATTTTAAGAAGTGTCGTTTTTCCTGCGCCATTTGGACCGATAATGCCAACATACGATCCTCTGTCCACAGTGAAAGAAACATCGTGCAGGACTGTCCTACTACCGAATATTTTGGAAACGCGATCAACGGTGATGTGTGTCATCATGGTTTTATTGTAACACATCCAGAGGTGCACACTCCAGTGCCGTGGTCAGCGCCGAGAGATTCTCCATCAGAAGTACTGGATAATCTGTTGCCATATTGTGTTCTGTTGCGCGCTCTAACGCATCAATTGCGACGATTGTCAAACCACTGCCACGCGCAACCATGTCAGCAAAATTCTGTACACTATTTTGCTCTGCAAGGACATGTGTCACATGATCTCTCTGTGCCGTTTCACGTAGCATTGCAAGAAATTTCGCCGACGGCTCATCCATCGTAGAAAGCCCAGCGATGGGGTGTAGTGTAATCGCATACCGTCGCGCAATATAGCCAAATGCATCATGCGACACCATTGCCGCGCGACCTGTACACGCACCAAGCTGTTCACGATAGGCAACATCTACAGCATCAAGTGCCGTCACCATTGCTGCACTATTACGGCGATAGGTTTCTGCATGTAACGGATCTGCCTGCGCTAGTGCATTTCCAATGGCGTGCGTCATTTCTTGGACTTTGACAGGATCTACCCACACATGCGGATCAACGCCACCGTGATCGTGAGTATGTGCCACATCGGTATCACCGTGATGGTCTCCATGACTTTCATGTTCTTCGGCATGCGCATGTGCGTCATCATGATCATGTAGAGTATCATGATCTGCCGCCACTGCTACAAATGGTACGTGGTCTTGTAATACAATCACCTGCCGCCCTTCACGCTGCAACTGTGGCACTACATCCTCCGCCCACGGCTCTACACCACCAAGCACTACTACCACATCTGCTTCACGCATTTTCTGTAAATCACGCGGACTTGGTGTATAGGCGTGCACTTCTTGCCCACCAGCAAGGTTTTCCACAGTCACATATTCTCCACCAATAGTTTCTACGATCTTAGCTAATGGGAAAAAGCTTGTCACAACCGCAACAGTCTCGTGCGCCGCCGGCGCAACGGATGTATCGGGTTGCGCGCCACATCCACTCAGCACCACTGCTGCAAAAAAAGCTATACTCAATCGCCTCCCGTATTTCATACGACATAGTATTTATTTCTTATGTTCTCATGGTAGCACAAAATTTCCGACAATACATTTTTTTACATCTGTAAATACTGTCCGCATAAATGATCTATAATGGCACATAGTCGATTGAACAAAGCATCTCACAGAAGAAGAAACTATACGTCTTCCCACATCTACGAGGGACTCTTTTCTACGTCATTGTCATCACGTATAGTAGCAAGCACATCATAGAACACCTGCGCCGTACGACGCCACGTAAATGTACGGACATGCGTGGCGTGATTGTCGGCGGTAAGATGCGCCCGCAAAGCACGGTCGTGAAGCACTTGTCCCAATGCATGAGCGATTTCTTCTGGACGATGTGGATCGATCATAATGGCATACTTCCCCACCACCTCGGGTAGCGAACTGCTGTGCGATGTAATCACTGGCGTATTGCATGTTAGCGCCTCTAGTGGCGGAAAACCAAAACCCTCCCACAGTGATGGATATACCACAACCGATGCAAGGACCATCAGTGGCTCCTTATCTGCATCGGGAATATCTGTTAAAACAATCACATCACCACGATAGCGCGATGTGGCAATAGCAGCGTAAATGGACGCATTATTCCACCCATGCGCACCCGCAATCACGCACTTTTCTGTGGAGGATGGGTGTGTACTGCGATAGATCGCAAAGCCCTGTAGCACAGCGTGAATGTTTTTGCGCGGCTCAATCGTGCCAAAAAATAAAATGAAACGATACGGCAGATCATAGGTATTTTTTACCCGTAGCACATCGGCGTTATTGCGATCAATTGTGCCGGCAACCTGCGTTGGACCGTTCAGTGCCACGTGCACACGACGCGACGGAATGCGGTACGTAGCGCATACGTCATCCTTCGTGGACGCAGACACAGCAAGGATATGCGTGGCACGGCGTGCAAGTATTCGTGGATTGATGATGTAATGCCACAGGCGCATGCGTGGCGAAAATGTGTGCGGAAAGTGCTCAAAGGAGAGGTCGTGTGCTGTGATGATGAGTGGAACATGTGCAGAAAGTGCAATGAAATTGGTATTCGGCGCAAAAAACACATCAACACCACCAACCAATCGGTCTAGGCGCGGACGGCGAAAAAACCACAATGCGCTATTGAGTAATTTGTTAGGTATACGAAAGCGGTGCACGCGTACATGAGGAAATGCCTCCATCCACGACAAATCAACATGTTGCGCCTTCCATGCGTTAAAAAAAATGTGGTACGTATGTGTCGCATCACCGGAAAATACCGCCGTCAGGAAATTTTTCGTATACCCCTCCACGCCGGTTGTTTTGCCACGTGCAAAGCACCGTGCATCAATGCCGATGTTCATAAGACAAACGCAATTGCGGATCTGACGTAAAATACCGTTGCAGAAGAACCGCCCAAAAGCCAATAAAAATCCCAGCAAAAAGACTTGCACCAAAAATCATTCCTGCACGATAGGCGCCCGGTACTGTTACCGGTGCATCTGCGACAACCATAAACCAATTCGGAGCGGACTGCTGCTCATTCAACTTCTGCGCCTCAGCATTGACAAGCATCGTCACGCGCTGCGCCACAGCTGTAGCATCTTCCGTTGTGCGTGTACGATAGATCACTTCCACAACTTGCGATGACAAGCGACGCGCCCGCAATGTCGTGCCATCCGCAAAAACACGTGTTTGCAGTGATGGTGACATGATCCACTGGACAACCGTATCTGCAAAACGCTCATCAGCTTGCAGGCGATAGAATTGATCATATTCATAGGCACCGCTGGCGACATAACTATCCCGTGTTACATTAAGCAACAACGTCGTTTTATAATCATGGCGCTGCACAACAAAAAATAGTGCTCCACATGCAATGGCAATACCACAGAAAAGAAAAAATGTCATACGGTATGTGCGAAAAATTGCTATAATGTCACGGAGTTCCATAGTTCTGGAGATTATCAAATTATCACGCACAGCGCCCACAACGCGTACGCATATGGTCCGCATAGGCACGCTCTACGTAGTCTTTTATTCTACGCTGGAAAATTTCCCTGTCAAATCTCTCTGAGTGCTTCGTGATGACATCTGGATGAAATGACAGCTTCTCTATGCGCCGCACGGCATCCACAAGTGACTCTGGCGTCTGATGGTCAAAAAACACACCCATCTCTGGTGCACGCATATGTTCTGCAATATCACCACCGCGATACGCCACCAGCGGTCGCCCTGATGCCATCGCCTCAATCGCCACAATACCGAAATCTTCTTCCTGCGGAAAAACAAATGCCTTACACTCCGCGTAGTAGCGTACTTTCTCCTTATCATCTACACGCCCCAAAAACTCAATATTGCGTTTCGCTTTCTTTTGTAGTGCACTCAGCTCCGGTCCACGTCCGATAATTTTCAGCGGTAACCCAAGGCGATTAAATGCTTCTACGGCAATATCATGACGCTTATACGCAATGATGCGGCCCACCATAAGATAATACGGCTTAATCTGTGCTGGCGGTGCAACAAAGAATTGATGGAGATCAACTGGTGGATTGATTACGATAGCATCTTTGCCATAGTATTTCTTAATACGGCGTGCCACAAAACGTGAATTAGCAATATAGTGGTCCACACGATCGGCACTAGCATAATCCCACAGACGCACACCATTCATCACAATCGGCACCAACTGTTTTACAATGCGCGGCAGCCCAAAGTCAGAAGTGTACTTTTGACAATCATCCCACGCATAGCGCATCGGCGTATGCACATAGGAAATATGTAGTGTTTCCGGTCGCGTAATAATACCCTTAGCAAAACTGGAAGAATCGGAAAGGACAATATCGTACTGTGAAAAATCAAACTCTTCAATGGCCAGTGGCATCAACGCGGGGAAAATGCGATGTCGCGTACGTGCTAGCGGTACATGCTGTAGTCGCGATGTAATAATCGTACGATCGCTAAACGTATCACGCATGGCCTTTTTGTCATAGATAATCGTATAGATTGGCGCATGCGGAAAAAGCGCGCAGAAGCTCTCCAGAACCTTCTCCGCGCCACCATGCTGAACAAGATAGTCATGCACGAGTGCAATGCGCATAAGCTGAGTGCTATCGTTACCTGTTGTATTATACTACTTTGTCACGAGATCTGCTGTCCAGGAAAAAACTGTTACGATCACAAGTCCCAGTAGTGCTGCAAAAAAGCTATCAATCTGCACACCTGGCACAAATGTCAAAATCCAAAATCCCAAAATTGTTAGAACGAGTGAAAAAATACCTAATGTTAAAATAGTCACTGGCAACGTGAGAAGTTTTACAATTGGTAGTGCAATAACATTGATTACTCCAAGAACAACCGCTGCGATCACAGCTGTTGGCCAAAAAACATCTACGGTAATACCCGGAACAAACTGTGCAGCAACCCACAGGCCACATGCGACAAAAAAAATTTTTAGTACTGCTTGCATAGTAATGTGATTAAATAATTATTTATAGACATGTTACTGTAGCTACCGCACCACCGCTCTATGTGTTTTTCCGTGGACGCAACACAGCGAGTGGTGTACGGAGCAAAATTTTCACATCCAGTAGCAGCGACCAGTTCTCAATGTAGTATACGTCCAAATTATACTCATCTTCAAAATCTAAATCGCTACGTCCAGATGTTTGCGCCATGCCGGTAATACCCGGCTTGATCGTCAAAAGACGCCGATGGTATTCTCGATACTTTTCCACCTCCCGATCCTGGTGTGGTCGCGGACCCACGAGACTCATATCGCCGACAAGCACATTAAAAAATTGTGGAAACTCGTCAATGGAAAAACGCTCCAGGCATGCTCCAAGACGTGTTTTACGTGGATCATTTTTAATTTTATAAATCGGACCAACACGCACAGATCGTTCTGCAATCAATTTTTTTTCATATGCTAGCGCCTCCTCCCAGTGCGGATTACGCTTCGTCGTGCACCATCTCCACTGCATATAGCGAAACTTATACACAAAAAACTCCTTACCATTTGCACCAACACGCGCATTCTGAAAAATCACCGGTGCTGACCAGTTTTCCAACTTAATTGCGACCGCAACAACGATCATAATAGGTCCAGTAATAAGAATAAGCAGTAGCGCTCCTACAATATCTACGCATCGTTTGGCAATCTTTCCCCATCCATCCAGTGGTGTGTGTAGTAACTCAATAATCGGCTCACCCTCAAACATGGTCATATTAAATCGGGTTGTCTGACGCGACGACGGAATAAATTTATATGTGATATCGTGAATGCCGCAAAAATCATGCAATTTTGTCAGTACATCATCAGGTATAGATGCTTCATTGACAATCACCTCATCAATACCAATACGAGTGTTGATTTCTTTGATCTGTGGAATGTTCACATATTCCACATGCCCCGCGATACGATAACCCAAACGCTTATTGGTACGAATGACACGACAGAAGTATTTGATCTTCTCTCCCATGCCTACCAATAGCACCCGGTGAACACCAATATCCTTATATGCCAAAAGATACTTCTGCAAGGCGCGTAAAAAAATGCGCCCAATCATGACATAGGTAATAACCAAAACCCATGCTGATACGATGATAAAGCGCGAAGAAAACCACTCACGTTGTAAAAAAAACCCAATAACAATCAATACGACCAGAACCGTCGTTGACTTGAACACAGCATAAGCCTCCGTCCAAAACTTGCGCGTTGACCGAATATTGTAGAGACCTTCAAGCGCATAAATTACAACACAGGCCAGTGCGCTCACCAATGCCAAAACAAAAAATTGCCGTCCGGAAATCGTATACAACCCTTGTTTATTGATGAGGTCTTGCACCAATGCAGTATCACGCAGTAGGTACGCTGTCAGTGCCGCAGCGACAATCAGAAGATAGTCAGCAATTACCTGCAAAACGCTGAAAAAAAGTTCAGATTTTTTCATAAATCTTGTTCACTTTTTGCATACCCATTATCCAGAACATCGCGCAACATCCACAAATGAAAGATCGTGCATAAGCCGGATTCTGTTGTGATGATAATCTGTCTTGCGCACACCGTTGCCGGTGGCGTCCTTGCGACTCTCCCGGTAGGTACCGGGCACGGTCTTGCACTCCAGTAAGGATTTAGCCGTTTCACCCCCATATTACGATGGGATTCATCCACGCACTATGCAGTACATGGACCGGTACACCTCACGGTGTACACGCGTCACTGCTCGCACCTCAGAGATCACTCCCGACGGGCGTTACCCGCTACTGCTTCTATCCTTGCGGACAGAGAAGTGTCCGGACTTTCCTCTCCGTAGAGCTATCATCGCACCATCTTTCATTTCTGACAATTACACCCATTCATATGCAACTACACTCCCACTATAGCACAATCATGTCATTTTGCCTATCGATGTTACTCATATGATGA
>JAXGYI010000012.1:0-19021 GCA_040772365.1 Candidatus Moraniibacteriota bacterium | reverse complement strand
TTTTTTTGTTTACTGGTTATGGATTATGGATCGTTATGTGGTAAGTATAGCATACTTTTCAGAGCATTGCATGACATGTGTGGATAACTGTGGCACAATGCTACTCTATTGACTTTGCAAACACCGCTGCCATATCCACCAAACGATTCGCGTAGCCCCATTCATTATCATACCATGCCACAACCTTCACCATATTTCCTGCAACAACATTTGTCAGTCCAAGATCTACAATGCTAGAACGGCTATCACCGATAAAATCGCTAGACACTAACGGTTCATCCGTTACACCAAGGATCCCCTTTAACGCACTAGATGACGCTGCAGTAAGAGCTGCATTGACTTCTTCAGCTGTTGTATCGTGCGTCGTTACCATCACGATGTCAGAAAGAGATACGTTCACGGTTGGAATACGCATGGATAGCCCGTCAAAATGATCCGTGAGCTCAGGGATCACGAGCGCCGTAGCAGTTGCTGCGCCAGTGGTAGATGGAATGATGTTTTGTGCAGCAGCGCGTGCACGACGTAGATCCTTGTCTGGTCCGTCGATAAGTTTTTGTGTAGCAGTATACGAATGCACCGTTGTCATCATCGCTTTTTCCACACCGCATGTTTCCCGCATCACCTTCATCACCGGAGCAATGCAGTTCGTCGTGCATGATGCATTGGAGATGACACGCGTGGAGTGTGCCGTAGGCTCCTTCACACCTATGACATACGTCTCAATATCACCACCCTTGACCGGTGCGCTCACAATTGCCCGCTTTGCACCAGCATCAATGTGTGCATATGCCGCTCCATCCTTCTCAAAGCGACCCGTGCATTCCAGAACAATGTCCACATTCTTCTCATGCCACGGCAACTGCATTGGATCTGGATCGGCAATGACAGGGTATGCAACACCGTCAACGATAAGATTACTATCATCGAAGGCAACATCACCACTATAGCGACGAAATACCGTATCGTAGCGAAGTAGATGTGCCAGTGTCTTGGTGTCTGTGAGATCATTAATGGCGACAACGTCACAGTCATCGCGATCCATCATCACACGAAATGCGGCGCGTCCAATACGCCCAAATCCGTTGATGGCAATACGTATTTTCTTCATAGTTCTCACTTTATTATGTTGCTACTTTATACCTCTATAGTATACACATCTTCCGAGAAATAATCCATGCGATCCTTTTCTCTATTGTACATCACCTACGCTATACGGTACACGATACACAACGCGCACACCAAGATCATCAGCGATATCACGGATCCCAAAATTGATCGCTTGCTGTGCATCCATGTATATGATGTATGATCGCGTCTCTACAACATATACTATCTCACACTCCAGTGCATGGGTGCCAAATTTTTTAAAGTGCGCACGTTTGCAGTGGACGTGTTCCATTGCATCAATCATCTGTGTGACACGCGACAAAAATGTACGGATCGTGTCATTGGACGTAGCATCATCAATGCTAAAATTAAATGTTACGACACGCTTACTGAGTCTTTTAAAATTGTGCACAGGTGTTGATGTGAGCGACTGATTGGAAACAATGATTTCCTCGCCACTGAAGGAGCGAATGCGTGTGGTCTTAATGCCGATTTTCTGCACCGTACCAGTATTGTTGCCAACACGGATCACATCCCCTACGCGAAACGGACGATCGAAGTAGATAGCAAAGGATGAGAAGAGATCTGACAGTAGTTCCCGCACAGCAAAGGCGATGGCAATACCACCAATACCCACACCAGCGATCAGCGATGTGACATTCACGCCAACATTAGAAAGAATCATGAGAATGCCAAAAAGCCATACGATAAAAATCGCTATACTCCCAAGAATGTGCGCCGCATTTTTTGTATGTGGGTCATCGCCGTCATGACTGAAGCGACGCGCAAAAAATTCAATGATGATCTGCAATGAACGCGTAACCTGAAAGATCACAATGAGAATCACGATTGCATCAATCGCATTACGAATAAAGTTTGATAGTGTCAGTGTATACAGTGAAAAAAATACCGCAAAGACAATGTATAGCCGTGGCCGAATGGATCGCACAAATGCCACTGTTATATCGTCCACATCTGTTTTCGTGCGCTCAGCAAATTTTTGCCACTGCGCCAACAGCACGTGTTGCACTGTAAAAAAAATACCTACAGCAATAATAAAATACAGCACCATATCACAGTACTGTGCCACTGTATTGCCAGCATAGACGTGATCCAAAAATGGTGCAGAAAAAAATGAACGAATCATATATCAAAATGTCACTAGTAAGCGTTCCGCGCTTCCTTAGAGTATACCATACATCATGCGACGCCGTGCTTCATTATCTCCAGAAGGCGTGCATAATAAATAATTTCCTTGCTGCTCCCACGCGACACCGTCAGTGGTATATCCAAAAATGCGCCTGACATTATATTGCGTGCCATTGTATTGATCTCCTCCTTTAATGCACGCACGTCTTCATCTGTCACAGTGATTCTTTTTGTTTCATAGACACTATTTTTCTGTCGTGGCTCAATAAAATTAATTTCGACATATGCAACTTGTGGATGTGTCGTGCGTGGATCATTGTCCAAGAGAAGTTTATAAAATCGCATTTGTCGTATGAGTTTTTCACGATCTTCCTTGTTCTTATCTGTCCATGACTTTCCTGTCTTGTAATCCGTCACAACAATCCGCCCATCATCGGTCGGCGTAATTTTATCAATCGCACCAGTCAACGTAATCCCCTGTCCGCCATCCAGCACAAACGGCACGTTCGTAATGCGCTGCTCTGCACTACCTACCAGCGAAAGCGCATCGGCATGCTCATGGTAGTAGCCACGTACCACCATCTCTCCACGGCGCATAAACTCTTCACGATAGAGACGCGGAACACGCGTGCGACGCAATCGATCGTGAAACAGCTCCACGACATCATCTACTGGTGGCAATACACCACTGTCAGCAACTCTACGGGTCACCTCCTCCAACGTACCGTGGAGTACATTACCAAAAAGCAACGACTTGGACGGCGTCGTTGGCAATCGCACAATCGTGCGGAAAAAATACAGAAGCGGTGAACAAAAGTAGTTATTCATCGCTGTGACAGATAGCGGCATTGCCAAAAAACGATCATGAAGAAATGTGGGATCAAGTAATGACATTACGGGTCGCAGACGTGGAGCAAACGTCACTTCCGCACCTATTTTTGGTACTACATCCACCGCCTGTGTAGGGAAATGTTCCAAAAACATTGTCGGCAACGCAGGAGCACCATTTTTATCCCATTGCGTAAGTGTGATCGTCAGTGTCCTCTTCGCACGAGTGAGTGCAACATAGAATAATCGTCGCTCATCGTCATCGCTCTGGACTTCCATATCGATTGGTAGTCGAAAGAATGCACGTTGTGTACGCCCACCCCATACACCATTTATCGCATGCATCACATAAACATGTTCAAACTCCAAGCCCTTGGCCGCATGCGCTGTCATGAGATGCACACCGCCATCCACTGGCGGATCACTAGCCGTAATTGCAATACCGTATACCTCACAGATCTCAAGATACCCAATAAAATCTGTCAACGTTGCTGCGGTTTTTTGACGCGCAAACGCAGCAATCACTTCCATCAGTCGTGTAAAGTCTGTAAAGTGCGTCGCATGATCAGGCCGTGCGGCTAGTATCTCCACACATCTAGAGCGACGTACAATACATTCTACACCCTCCTCAAGCGACATTGTTGCAATATCCTCCTTGAGTGTAAGGAGGTTTTTTGCAAATGCTTGCACACTGCCATGTTCCTCATCCGCCAATATGCAGAGCATCCGCGTATCAGCAGTGGTTCTCGCTTGTTCCAAAAAAACAAGTGCATCACGTAATGCTACGCCACTAAATGGTGTTAGTAATGCTGCAGCAAAGCATGCATCGTCCATTGGTGTATCTACGGCGCGTAGAAGTCGCACCAATGCACCAATATATGGATTATCCAAGACATTATGCGTTCCACCCACAATATAGGGCACGTGCATTTTCTCGCATGCCTGCACTACCTCATGCACCTCAAAATTACTTCGACAGAAAACGGCAATGTCGTCTGCTGGTGTACCTGCAGCAATTTTTTCTGCTATATCCCCCACAACACCGCGCACCTCGTCAGCATAGGTTCGATAACGCATAACACGCACACGCCCAGCTTGCGTACTATGCGCTACAAGTCCTTGATGCTGTGTATCCGCTCCACCACGCGTCACAACCGCCTGCGCCGTATCTAATAAATTCTGCGTTGCGCGATAATTGGTATCCAGATGAACTACCTTTGTGTGTGTAAATCGCTTTTTGAAATGATGAAAATTTTCCACGCTCGCACCCTGAAAACGGTAAATCGCTTGCTTGTCGTCACCTACTGTAAAAATATTTGGCGCATCGTCTTGATATGGTGATTGCAGTAATAGCTCCAGCAACCGATTCTGTCCATCATTGGTATCCTGGTGTTCATCCACTAAGATATACTGATATTGCTCCCGCAACATTGCTGCAAATTCTTCATTATGCTCTACTGCACGCACTACCTCTACAATCATATCAGCAAAATCATATAGCTTCTCTGCACGTAATAATTCTTGATACGCTACATATACCTGTGCTAACTCACGATTCTTCTCTACGTCTTTTAGAGCATTTTTTTTAAGCTCGCCTTTGCGACCGTGCTTGCTGTTGCGCTTGTAGTAAGAATGAGGATCAGCTTCAACTGCACGTTGCTGTTCGTCTACTCGTCGCATAAAATCCTCTGGCGCACTACCGATACGCTTAATCTCATCAATCGCCTTTGCCACCTCTGCAATAGCGTGTGTATCGCTGCTAAATGTCTTGAGCCGCGTAAAATCACCTTCACGCACAATGCGTGCAAGTAAATCCATGCGCTCCACATCCCCTGCTGCACGCGCAAAAGCAATGTGGGGAAAATAATCTGGATGGTCAGTGATCTGTCGCTCACAAAAACCATGAAAAGTAAAAATGTGTGCACGATATGCATCCGTTGCACCAATAAATGTCGCAAGGCGCGTACGCATCGCTGCTGCGCCCGCATTGGTAAATGTCAGTGCCAAAATATTTTCTGGTCCAATGCCAGCACCAGCATTTTTGAGAATATTGGCAATCCGCAATGTCAAAATCTGCGTCTTGCCTGTTCCTGGCCCCGCAACAACGACCACTGGTCCCTCAATGGTATCAACAGCCTCTCTCTGCGCTGCATTCAATCGTTTGTATTGCACATCAAAATCCTTCATGGTGTCACCTACATCAACCAATTATAGAACGTCCGCATCCTTGATAGAACGATCATCTTTTTGCTCCTGTGATGGTCTTTGGAAAATGCGTGGCAGTGTAATGCCAAAATAACTCAGCACGCCGATGAGCAGGGTCGTTGCCGCCGCCTCGTCAATGTTGCCGATCAATGGCAGGTTGTCCGGCAGAAGTTCAAAAATACCAAAAGACGGATTGAGCAAATACACCACCGCCACTCCGCCAAGCACCATCATCATCACATCTTTTTTTGTACGCTCCATGCTCATGAAAAAACTATGGGCTGCACCCCATGAAACAGTGGCCGTGCTTACGCTGTACGCCAACGCCACGCAAGCCACACAATTGACGCAGTAGCAGCAATTTCAATAACGCTAAAGAATGCATAATATGCTGTCACGGATCCGACGGCAAGTGTTGCCGCCTGAGCAAGCGTCGTTATGCTACCAAAAATGATATTGCTGATGCGATTGATTTTATAGGGTGCTAACCGAGAGATCAGTGTCATTGCAATGGATATCTCCATAAACACCGCTGCGCCAAGCAAAAACAGCGGGGTCATGGCAACACCGTCCACAACACCGGAAAGGTATTGCTGCAATAACCGCGCATCCATAAGACCAGCAACATCACAGTACAAATAGTTCAACACGACAAAAATCCATATAGCTGAGAGTTTTGTACGCATTGAGATAGTATTGGGATACTGATTGTGCATAAAACACGTAGATAAAAAATAACGTGGACCCGAGGAGACTCGAACTCCTCACCTCAGCAATGCGAATGCTGCGCTCTACCAGATGAGCTACGGGCCCAAAACCTGCTTGCGCACCATGCATACAGCATAACACACTGCACCACAACTATACCATTACACCACCGTTTTGACAAAAACCGTATTCTACGACATAATCCAAGTGCATCCGCGCACACAAGGCACCCTGTCTTGGTAGCTCAATTGGATAGAGCACCTGGTTTCGGCCCAGGAGGTTAGGGGTTCAAGTCCTCTCCAAGACACACTGCAACAAATACTACAAATCTCTGGTCCTGGATAGATTAGTAGTGAAACATGTTATCGTAGAACTGTGGAGGATGATCAAAATTATTACGACGTGCTTCTACAGTTTCTCTGAGATGATCAAATGCCTCCCTCTTGAAAGATGTTTCCTCCTGCTTTGTGGCAATATACTGCTCTAGTTCTTGCGGGGACACGTCTTGCATACGCATGTACGTATACCACAGATAGCCAACAATCACCGTAAGAATAACCACCGTGATACTCAGGAGGCTCATAAAAATCACCCGCCATAATCTTCCTACGGTACGCACGATACGATCACCGTATGCCTGTACAGCACGTCGCCTATCATGTGCACTTCGTTTTGAGCCAAATTTCATAAATACTGATCACAAATTACTGCGCCAAATAAAATGCCACATCCATCTCTGCGTTGACATGATCAATTGGCAGCTGCGCAATGTCTTCCTCTACTGACGCTCCTTTTGACACATCACTCGCTGTTTTCTTGAGAATGCGAATACGTAAAATATCTGAAAGATACGGCATATTTTCTATACGCGACATAAACGTCAGCACATTACTGTACGTACCGGTCACTGATACTGTCACGAACATATACTGCTGTGACGATGGCGTGATCGTGGACTTCTCTTTTTTTTGCGACATTGCAGCACCGTCTTTGGCATCTGGATCAACGGATGCCGCACGAGCTTGCGCTGCTGTCGTTGGCAGATCCTTGACAGCCAGCACGACATCCTGATTACCGCTCTCGTGTGCAAGATCCTCAATTGTGGCAAAAAGACGCACCTTCTCCTCATCTGTATTAGGGAGTAAGATGTTCGTAATATCATGATAGGCCTCAACGTAGCGTCGGTCATTTCGCAGTGCAGAAATTGCACGTACATCATCCTGCGTGAGCGCATAGTCCATCTTGTTCTGCTTCAGCACAAGTGTCTTCTCGCGAATCATCACACTGAGGTAGTATGCGCTGTAAATCAATATCACAATCACAGCAACAAATATCGTGATAATCGTCAGCGATGAGTGATATTTTTTGAAAAATGCACGCATAGAGAATATTTCAGGAATTAATGTAGGCACACCGGATCAATGGTAAACGTCATCGTGAATACGAGATTTGTTGGTGCGGCAAGGTCTGCCTCAGGCACAGTAAGTTCGGTAAAACACGACTTTCCCTTCCACTCCACCAAGCGAAACTGTTCTTTTAACGCAACAACGTCCTCACGTCGCTGGGCTGTAGCGCGCATCGTAATAACATTATCGTGTGATGAGAGGTCTTCCACAGATACACCGCTCACCATTGCCGTGTTCATCGTATCAATGATACGTGTCCACTGATAGTGACGCTTGACCATAGCTGTACGCGCCATAACATCCTTATGTGTCTCTGCAAAAGTTTGGCGAATAGTGACCACTTCTTGATATGCAGGATCCTGCTGCACGCGCTGCTGCGCTGTCGTAACCGTATTGGCATCACTGTCCACAATAATATACATTGCCAATAGCGCTAGAACAAAAACCGCCATGACAGCAATAATATACACCTCATTTTCAATGATAACTCGCAACACTTTTTGTGTCGCAAGATGTTTTTTTTGTGCTGGCGGTAGAAGATTGAAGTGAATTTTCATAACAGTCTACTAAAAATCATACCATGTGCTTACTTGCCAATCCAATAACTGTTGCATACTGCACAGCCTCATCACGTGGAATAGGTGGCACGTTACGAAAACGCATATTGATCCATGGATCACCCTTTTCAATATTATACTGTAAGCGCCGTGATAGATATGATGATAGACCAATTGTTCTTGCTCCACCGCCACACATGATAATGCGATCAACCGTCTGTGAATACCGCATACGAGAAAGGTAAAAATCGATGGATTTTTGCGCCTCTATTGCAAAATTCTCTACAACGGATTTCGTTGCTTGAAACACATGATCATCGTTCAAAACGGATCCGATACCATACATGACCTTAATTTTTTCTGCCTCCTCATGCGAAATACTCAGTTTCTGTTCAATTGTTTTGGTCAATGATTCCGCGGAAAGTGGAATACTGGAGGTAAAGACGGGAATATTATCTACCGTAATGACAAAGCTTGTCCCTTTATCACCAATATCAATAATCATCGTCGTAATACCCTTTTCATCTTCCGGTAACAAGCTACTCGCCTGCGCAACAGACTCTACATCAAAACCATATGCGGTCAAACCTGCTTTCTGCAAAACACTGATAAAATCATCAACGTACTTCTTTGCAACAGCAACCACAATCACATCCATTTGCCCTTCTTTCGCGCTGAGCGACTTGCGTACAATTTGCCAATCATAGTACACATGATCAATTGGCAACGGAATCACAGCTTCAATTTCCCACTTAATGGCTTCTGCGACCTCATCTTCTGGCATACGTGGCATCGTAATAATACGCAGAAATGATTTGGACTCTGGTAAAGAACATACGACATTTCTACATGACAACTTTGCGCGACGGCGCGTTGCATCAATCGCCTCTGCAACTTTTTCTCCATCCGTAATCACACCATCTACAACAGCACCAATGGGTAATTTGCCCGCAGCAAAACCAACCACCTCATCAAAAGCGCCACGCTGCGTCATCTGCAATACCTTGATAGAGAGGTCACTGATATCTACACCAAAATATGCTGGTGTCGGATCAATAATTTTCTTTCTAAAAAATGACATTGTGTTTTCGTTTGTTTTGCACTCCTTTATATTATACTACAGAATGTCACCAAAATGAAACCGCCCATCATCCACTGTAGCTATAGCATGGTATATTCTCTACTACATCCTACTGCGACTCCCAAAGATCAATCGTATACACGTTCCCAGTAGGAAAAAGTGGCGGTGGGTTGTCCAAGAGATTTCCATCAAAAATAATATCGCGATTCCTATAGCCTTGTCCAGAGGTGAATCCAAATCCCATGCGTGCATTCGTAGCAATAGCACCATAGATCGTGATGCGGTCCTTATAATCATCCCACCAATACATACGCCCCACACGACCTTCCTGAGAAAGCATGGCGGCATCAATGCGCAACTGGGTTTTTGCATTTTTTGCCGTTTCAATATTGCCCTGCGCCATCAAACCAAGGGTGCAGCTTCCTGTGCGATCCGCATAGACTAGGTCATCATGCCCTACGATGATTCGTGCATTGGCAGCAGAACTCTGTGCAGCGATCGTTAACCGTGTATTTTCCGGCAACACACCTTGTACCCACACATCACCCTCAACATATACTACTCCTTCAGATGGAATATCCTTAATTATCGTGCTCGCTGGTGATAACTTTACAATGCCAAATGTTTGCGGATCGTGCCTCAAAACTGTAGAAATCCTCATCTTACCTGATGATGGCTCACCTAATTCAATGAGACGTCCTTCATGCCGTGGGTCAAAAGCAAGACCGAGCTTTTGCGCTTCTGCCTTAATGACAGCAAAATCACCCGACACGCTACCAAAGTCCTTGGCTGTTACAGGGTATTCTTTACCCGCAATAAAAACCGGGCTTTTGAATACTGCATGATAGTCATTGTGCCAATTTGTCCACACAGCCTTACACCACCACCTGCCAAGCCTCCTCCAACAAGCATGCTGTGGGTTGTTACGCGGTGTATCCGAGTCAGGATACCTATACTCGCTCAAAGAGCTTGATACAACATGCGAAGCTACACCATCAAAGAGAAAACCTCCATTCACGTGAATCCGTCCGTTAATTTTTGTACCCTGGCTCAAGCGCATATCCGCATTGGCAAGAACTGCATATTCACTCCATGACTCTTTGCGCAGACGTGCACGCACCGTATGCGTGCGTGTTGTATTACCAGACGCAACGATACCCTGTGATCGAATCCACAACATTGTAGAATATTTTTTTGGTGGTATCACACAAATGCGGTATGTGCCGATGCCATAGTAATGTGCAATATGCACTTCTGTATCATCGCAGTATCCATCGCCATTACGATCTACGCCCAGAGGATCACTATTCCAAAATTCCTCCACCTGACTCTGTGTCAGCCCCTCAAGGTGATGCGCCAAATACCATCGATAGAAATACACACCAGCCTCAGCAACATGCAACGCTTGTACATCCGGCTCCAAATGCGTATCGTACCGCAGGTGTGACACGACAAAATGCACAAGTCCTGCAAATAACACACCTGCCATGGTTACCGTTGCCAAAACATAGAGCAGCGCGGATCCGCGCATGGTGCATCGTGTATTATGGTTGCGCATTGTCATAGATGGCAAGATTACGAATAACAGCAAATGATTGAATCCGTACATGATTTGGTGCGCGCACTGCATCAGGATTCACATAGAGTAGCACCTTTACCATGCGAATCATACCAAGCGGTGCATTTGCAGGAAGGCGTGACGTGGCGAGATCGTCATAGGCAAATGCCTTATCATCAGCACCGTAGTATGTAAATGTTGGCATGTTTGCAGTTTCATTGACGATGTAATTTGCCACATCACGTACCGTATCATCTGCCGCAGGATATGTTACAACACCATTACTTGCAATGACTGGCTTTGTCACACCACGACGAAATCGTCCATTCTCCACAAAATACCGCACACGTTCAACCTTGCCATCGTAATCCACATCTTCATAAAATGCAAAATGATGTTCCTCTGCAACAGCGATGGGTAAAGAACCGTCTTGCGCCGTACGGGCCCGACGAATTGATTCTACTGCCTCACTCACACCACGCTGTGCCGTCATCGATGCAATAGCTGTTTCAATAGTAAAACCATGTAGGCGCCACATCCGCACAAAAAATATTGACGAACCTATCATCACAATAGACACGATGGCAATCGTCACAATCATCTCTACAAATGTCACACCTCGTAAACGGGAGTGAAAATTATGCGGCGTCCGTGTAATCATGTTTTTTCCAGTGTTACAGATACGTGCGTTAGCGCAGATACTGTCACATCCTGCACCTTTTTCTGATAGCCGTCCGCTTCTACCGTTAACTCATATGTTGTATCAGGAAGAAAGGCAGCTGTATCCTCTGGTATAAGATACGCTGTACCTGTGGCATCCGTCACTCCCTCTACATCAAACGACAAGCCCTCGTGCTCACCCTGAATACGTACTGATGCGCCATCTATTGGACCATCTGCATCAACCACTGTCACCAGCACAGCATCGTGTTCTTGTGACACAAAGAAAATAGGAATGGTACGCTCTTCCCCTGGCATAATTGACACGGACGCCTTTGATAGCATACCTATTTCTGGTATATCCGGAAGCTGATCGCCTACCTTCCATAATTGATAGCCATCGAGCTCTGTGGGAATCGTTACCGTATATGTGCCAGGATCTGCATGATCATCTGTTGTAATGACGCCATCGCCGTTCGTATCCGTACGCATGACTGCAACGCCATGTGCATCTGTCAGGAGATCATCATGGTCAAAAAAGATGACATTCCCTTCTACATCAAGTCCACGAATTCGCCCGCCAACCATACTCAATGAAATACGCTGCGGCAGGGGTGCACCGGATCCATCCATACATGCAAAAGTAATATCCGCAACCGGTTCACTCAAAACCGTTAGCGCTGTAAGGTCTCCTTTAATCACGGATTGATGTACATATTTTGGCGTATATGCCTCTTGTAATGGCTCGGTATAAACTGTTTGGTAGCCATTCCTGCCAACAGTAACCGCATAGCACCCTTCGCATGGCATTGCACCCACATACTGCACGCGCCCAACAGTATCTGTACGCATCGTTACGGTGCGATCATTTTCTATATCGTGCATCTCGACTGGCATATTGCTGATTGGTTGTCCATCACCGTTCAAGACATTGACATGCAAGATACCGCCACTTACAGATGTTTCTCTTCCACCAGGTGGTATGAATTGCGACACCAGTGTAATGCGACGTGATGCAAAGTCTGCATCATGCACAACACGATCTGCTGGCACACTCGCATCAGCCGCTTCCCGCCAAGCAATTGTTACACTTACACGCTTATAGTCCTCAAACAGCATGTCATCTGGCGCAATCTCATCATGCGGATCGTCTACAAAAAAAACTGAGGTAATAATACGATAGCGCATTCCTTCAATCGCCACTGTTTCATCTGGCACAATCATCCCCAGCGGCGCACCATCAGTAGTACCGATGTCATCATATGCCATATTGCGATACTGCTCCATGCGTTCATTTGCTGCCGTCACTGCTCCACGCAGCATTCGAGAGTTCACCATGTACGCACTCGATGCGATGAAAATGCGGTAAAAGACACTTACTAAAAAACCAAAAATAAGCAGTGCGGCAAGAGCCTCAATGAGAGTGAATCCCCTACGGCGACTGCGTCCCCGCAATTGGCAACTACGACGTTTGCGAAAAAATCTGACTACATGCGGCGTCATACATGGCATTACTAGTAATTATGAAATATTCTCCAAAACACTGTACATCGGTGTTAACATGGCCACAGCAAAAAAACCAACCGCACCACCAATGACAATCATCAAGATTGGCTCAATGATTGAAGAGAGGTTTTTGGTAATTTGATTGACCTCGTCTTCATAGAATTCTGCAAGTTTTCCCATCATATCCTCCGTTTTTCCCGTTTCTTCACCAACGCTAATCATCTGCGAGACAATAATAGGAAAAACCTGCGGATACTGAGCAATCACCGTAGATAATGCAACACCCTTTTGAATTTGATCGCATGCCGCAAAAATTGCCTCTTTGAAATACACATTGGACAGCGTATTACCGACAATCGTCAAGGAGTCCACAACCGATACACCGCTACGCAACAAAGAACTGTAAATACGCGCAAATCGCGCCACATTCACTTTCATCACAATCTCTTTCAGCATGGGCGTTTTAATGTTCACAAAACTCAACGCTCGCTTACCAACCTGTGTACCAAGAAATGGTTTGACACTAATGGCAAGCACAGCAAAGACCACACCGATGATAATGCCGTGCTGTCGAAATGCATCGCTCAATTTGATCACAAACTTTGTCGTTGCAGGAAGGTCTACTTCCATATCAGCAAACACCCCTAAAATCTGTGGCAAAATGTACGTCAGCATAATAATACCGACACCGATCATTGCCAAGACAATGACAGCTGGATAAATCATCGCGCCACGCACTTTGGATTGTAGTTCGTGATCCTTCTCCATCTGAGATGTGATAATCTGTAAGGATTGATCGAGCGTGCCGCCGATTTCACCAACACGCACCATATTCACAAAAAGGTCGCTAAAGATTGCTGGAAATTTTGCCAGTGTTGCACTAAAGGTCATACCGGATTGAATGTCATGGTAGATCGTTTCCAATACTTTTTGAAAGCGCTTATTCTTGGTTTGTACACTGAGATTAGATACTGCACGCGCGACCGTCAAACCAGAGGCAATCATCACACTAAGATTGCGTGTAAAAAAGAGTTTATCTTTGAGACTTATCCCTTGAAAGCGATCGAGGATTTTAATAGCATGCTTTTCTTCCTTCTCCGCCTGCTTCTCTATGGACGTTACGATGAAGCCATTGGCACGCAACTGCGCTGCTAAGTCACGCTCATCCTTTGCGTCAATTTCTCCGGACATTGGTTTTCCAGCAGCATTACGTGCCGTGTATAAATATTTTGCCATAATTTTTTACAGATATCGTGTACGTAATTATTCCTGCTATGCGCAACTACTCTTTCGTCACGCGCATTACCTCTTCAATACTTGTTATTCCTTGTAGCACCTTATAAAAACCATCCTCCACCATCGTTACCATGCCATGCTCTCGTGCTTTTTTTTCTAACTCTTCCGTTGTTGCATTATGCGTAATCAGTTTTTCAATTTCTTCATTGACATCAAAAACCTCGTAGATACCATTGCGTCCTTTATACCCCGTATTACTACAGTGTGTGCAGCCCTGCGGTTTGTACAGATCCACTTCACCAAGTGAACGTACCGTCATCACGCCTAAGCGCTGCATCGTGGCTACAATCATTTCAAGATCGTAATTTTTACTTAATGTATCCAACTCTGCACGATCCAGTCGATAAGGTTGACGACACTCAGAACATAGACGCCGCACGAGGCGCTGTCCGATAACGACATTCGTTGTTGACGCAATGAGAAACGGCTCCGCCCCCATGTCCACCATACGCGGAATCGCACCAGCAGCAGAGTTAGTGTGCAGTGTCGACAGCACTAAGTGCCCTGTCATTGCAGCATGGATGGCAATTTCCAGTGTTTCGTGATCGCGAATTTCTCCGACCATAATGATATCTGGGTCTTGTCGTAAAAGTGCACGAAGCGCCGCTGCAAATGTCATGCCAATTTTTGCATTCACCTGTGTCTGGTTGATGTTATCCATCCGATACTCTACAGGATCTTCTACAGTAGAGATGTTCACCTCTGGTGAGTTTAGAATATCCACAACTGTATAGAGCGTTGTTGTCTTACCAGATCCTGTTGGTCCTGTTACTAAGATCATTCCATTGGGTTTCTGAATTTCGCGATGCACCGCTTCCAGGGCCTCTCCATGCATGCCCATTTTTTCTAACGTCAATCCTGTTGCCGACTCATTCAGTAGGCGCATGACAACTTTTTCACCGTCAAATACTGGCAAAATACTTACACGAAAAGAAATCTTATATTCCTCATTTTCAATCTTAAATCGCCCATCTTGTGGCAGACGATGCTCATCTAGTTTCAGATTGGACAACACTTTAATGCGTGCCACAATGCCAGACAGCGCTGATTTCGGCAGTGTCATCGCTGTACGCAAAACCCCGTCAATGCGATAGCGCACAATGATTTGCTTCTCCTCCGGCTCAATGTGCACATCTGATGCGCCATCCATAATAGCGTGCTTCACCAACGTATCAATGATACGCACAATTGGTAAGTCTTGTGCCATTTTTGCTAAATCATCCTCCTCCGACGAATCTGCGCCATTCGCAACATCATCCGGCATCATGTCACCAAACTCTGCCTTTAAGCTTTTCGTATATTGCTTGAGCGCAGTATGCAAACTCTCCGCTGTTGTGAGGTACGGCATAATATCCAAACCTCCAGTTTTCTTACGCAAAAAGTCTAGTGTTTGCAGATTCTCCGGATCAAGCATGGCTACTTTGATTGCATCACCCTCCTTGGCAAATGCAACCACTTGTGATTTTTTTGCAACCTGTTCTGGAATAATGTTCAGTATCGGCGACGGAATGCTCTCTTTGGATAGATCGATAAATGGATATCCCAAAAACAACGCCATCGCCTTGGCGCATGCTATAGGATCCACATTGCCATCCTTGGTTAAAATATCACATAATTGTGTATTCTCGCGTTGCGCCTGGGTATACGCAGCGTCTGCAATATCCCGTGTGACTACACCATGCTGCAACAAATAATCGCGCAATTGCGCATTGTCAATTTTCATATCTTTTTGTTTGACGGCCTCCCGTTCAGTATAGCACGCACGCAACGAAAAACAAAGTTCGCACAGACAAGAATGTCGTGCGAACTTTTCTCTACAGTCACCTGTATTCTCTGCAAGATCTACATCATCCCCATGCCGGGCATACCACCGCCCATACCAGCTGGCATTGCCGGCTCTTTCTCCTCAGGCTTATCTGTAATGACAACCTCTGTTGTGAGAAGCATTGAGGCTACCGATACGGCATTTTCAATTGCTGTACGCGTCACCTTCAACGGATCAATGATGCCAGATTTTACCATATCCTCTTCAAAGCGATCCTCCATGGCGTTATAGCCATAGTTCTTGCCTCTATTTTCACATACGGCATTCAGCACAACTGCTGCGTCACGCTCACCAGCATTTTCTGCAATCTGCTTAAGTGGAGCAGAGAGTGCGGTAAGTAGCGTCTGATATCCTGCACGAAATTCATTGCCACGCTTTTCATCTGCGGTCAACGCCACTGCTGCCTTAACGAGTGCCACGCCACCACCGGCGACAACACCTTCCTCAACAGCTGCTTTTGTTGCTGCCAGCGCATCTTCCAGTTTGTGACGCACGTAGCCCATTTCTGTCTCTGTCACAGCACCGGCACGAATCACTGCTACACCGCCACTAAGCTTTGCAACACGCTTCTGCAGTTTTTCTCGTTCATATTTTGACGTTTCCATCTCTGCCTGTCGTGCTACCTGATCAGCACGTGCCTTGATGTTTTTCTTACTACCCTTACCATCCACAATCGTCGTGTGATCCTTGGTAGCTACCACACGTGCTGCGCTACCCAGCACGTCCAGCCCAACATTTTCTGCTGTCATACCCTTTTCATCAGAGATCACTGTTGCGCCCGTAACAATGGCAATATCCTCTAAGACATCTTTGCGCGTGTCGCCATACTCCGGTGCTTTTACTGCAAGAACATTCAGTGTGCCACGCAGTTTATTCACCACAAGTGTTGCTAGCGCCTCGCCTTCCAAATCTTCACAGATGATCACGAGATCCTTGTGACCACCTTGTGCTATTTTTTCCAAAAGTGGCAAAATATCGTTAATTGCAGAAATTTTCTTGTCAGTAATGATGATGGAAGGATTTTTAATCTCTGCCTTGCGTGATTCTGCATCCGTAATCATGTACGGTGAGACATATCCTCTGTCAAACTGCATACCTTCCACGACATCATAACTCAAACCGACAGTCTGCGACTCTTCTACAGTAATGACGCCATCTTTTCCAACTTTTTCCATCACATCTGCAATCATTGCGCCCATTTCTGCGTTTTCCGCACTATTGGTTGCTACCTGTGCAATTTCCTCTTTACTGGAAACACGCTTGGAGTTTTTTTGCAAAATGGTGATGACATCATCTTTTGCCTCCTCCAATCCCTTGCGAATCCCAACGGGATTAATCCCTGTTTCCACAAACTTCATCCCCTCACTAACAATGGCCTGCATCATAATTGTAGATGTCGTTGTACCATCACCAGCCGCATCATTCGTTTTATCTGCAACCTCCTTGATGAGATCAGCGCCAATGTTTTCAAACTTATCCTCTAGTGTAATATCCTTGGCAATAGAGGCGCCATCATTTGTCACCGTCGGCGCGCCATAACCCTTGTCCAAAACAACGTTGCGTCCTTTTGGGCCGATTGTGGTCTTGACAGCATTTGCTACCTTATCAATACCCGTAACGACCTTCTTGCGCGCATCTGCGCCAAATTCTATTTGCTTTACCATATGTGCATCATTTAACAAATTAGATGTCTCATTGATGGTGAGAGAAATTAGCAATCAATAGCAGTGAGTGCTAACTCTCTTCCCTATTTTACAAAAAAGAAGAAAGTTGTCAATGCCTGCATTTAGTTTAGGCATTGTAAAAATATTTTCCACATCATACATTACACTCCATCGCGGTATTTCTTTTGTGTCGCAGGAAGCACTACTGCAGCACACACTTATAGAAGATCCTAGGCAATCTTGAATTCCACAACATCTCCATCGCACATCACATAGTCCTTCCCTACTGTACGAAGCGCACCGGTTTCACGTGCTTTTGCCCAACTGCCTGCAGCAAGGAGTTGCTCCCAATTGATAACATCCGCTCGGATAAAGCGCTCCTTAAAATCATTGTGAATCGCCGCGCCTGCTTCCGGCGCCGTTGATCCTTTGCGCATTGTCCATGCACGCGTTTCCATTTCCCCTGTTGTCAAAAACGTCTGTAGGCCCAATACGTCAAAGGCCGCTGTAATTACCCCATCAAGTCGTGATTGAATGCCCAGCTCCATTGCCTCATCTGTAGTCATGTCCATTAATTCCTCCTCAATTTTAACATCCACCAAAACGTGCGGACGCTGCTCTAATGTCTTTGGTAAGGCCGCAGCAGTATCCGATGTATTATACACATAGATGATCGGCTTCATCGTAAGCAAGCTCATCTCACGCACAATACGCACCGAGGGCTCATGCGCTACATCGTACATCACCGTTTGTGCTAATTGCCCCATATCCAATGCCATGCGTATCTTTTCCACAAGCTCCCTTTGTACCACCGCGTCCTTGTCACCACTGCGTACAATCTTATCCAATCGCATCAGCATTTTCTCCACCGTCGTCATATCAGCAAGCATTAACTCTGTTTCAATAATCTCAATATCACGCTCGGGATCCACAGTGTCATGCACGTGCGTAATGGTGTCATTGGCAAACACGCGCACCACTTCAACGATTGCGTCTACTGCACGAATATTGGCAAGGAACTTATTACCAAGACCTTCTCCCTCCGACGCGCCACGCACCAGCCCGGCAATGTCTACGAACTCTACAACCGTTGGTATGATTTTTTTACTCTGTGACATCTGTGCCAGAGCCTCCAAGCGCGCATCCGGCACTGTCACCACGCCAACATTCGGATCAATTGTACAAAACGGATAGTTATTGATGTCCACTGGTTTTTTTGTCAGCGCTGTGAACAACGTGGACTTCCCCACATTCGGCAATCCGACAATTCCCACATGCAATGCCATATGACGTACTACTCATCATAATTATTATAGATCGCTCCATACAGTGTCGCGAAAATACGACAAGATGTCAATACATCCCGCCTATCATAAAAGTCCACTCGGGATATATCCTGAGATGAATCTTATAAGATGACGTACGTTATCACGGATTCACCGTCACCTGATAAGTTACTATACCACTGTAG
>JAXGYI010000011.1:0-36274 GCA_040772365.1 Candidatus Moraniibacteriota bacterium | reverse complement strand
TATCATTCCAGACGAGGTCACCGATGGATGCGTCGCATTTTTCTTTGGTGGGTTTCCGAGGCTCATCTCCAGGCACAGTGACAATAGAATCATCACTGTCATCTGGCGTTTCACCATCTGGCGTCTCCCCTGTGACAACCACAACATTGCGATATGATGCCTGTACATTTTCCTGTGTACACGTATAACTGAAGCTCTCACCTGGTGTGAATGCATCACCGTAGAGTTGTGCAGTTTGTGCTGCAGTACGGTTACAGTCTGGCACATATTGATCGGCAATCGTCACATTGGTAATCGCAGTGTCACCAGTATTTTTTACGGTAATCGTAAATGTTGCTGTGCCGCCCTTTAGCACCGTTTGTGAGTCACCGCTGTTATCACCGTTACGCTTCTGAACGTTAATACCGGGATTCTTTGGTGTCTCCGGCACAACCACATCTGTGTCATCACGGTCATCCGGTGTACCTGGCGTATCACTATTCACCACAACAACATTTGTGAAAGACTCTTGTACATTTTCCTGTGTACACGTATAGCTGAAGCTCTCACCTGGTGTGAATGCATCACCGTAGAGTTGTGCAGTTTGTGCTGCAGTACGGTTACAGTCTGGTGCAAGCTGATCGGTAATCACGACGTTCGTTAGATTCACATTACCCGTGTTTTTTACGGTAATCATGAATGTTGCTGTGCCGCCCTTAGCAATCGTCTGTGTATCTGCAGTGCCGTCACCATTTTTCTTGTCAATAGAGATTGCGGGATGTGTTACTGGTTTTTCCACAACAACGTCCGTATCATCCTCATCACGCGGATCATTGTCATCACCCGGTGTCTCACTATTCACCACAACAACATTTGTGAAAGACTCTTGTACATTTTCCTGTGTACACGTATAGCTGAAGCTCTCACCTGGTGTGAATGCATCACCGTAGAGTTGTGCAGTTTGTGCTGCAGTACGGTTACAGTCTGGTGCAAGCTGATCGGTAATCACGACGTTCGTTAGATTCACATTACCCGTGTTTTTTACGGTAATTGTAAAGTGTGCCGCTTCACCCTGTGCAATAGTTTGGCTATCACCACTATTGTCACTATTGCGCTTAGTAAGAGAGATTGCGGGTTTTGCAGGGATAAGCTTGTACGCGCCACAAATAACAGTTTGTCCACCATTGCTTCCTACACACTGCCACGACCATGGACCACTGCCGATTACAGGCGTCGGCGTACCCACAGAGCAAAGTCCTTCTGTTGGTGCATTTTCCACAGTTGTGCCATGGGCAGGACCACATACACCGTCAATTGGTGTTGGCGGCTCTGTAACATCCACATGCGTATCATCACATACTGTCAGTACTGTGCCATCATTTGGCGTAATTGCCGTTACAGTCGCTACATTGTCAAATGATTCTTGCACATTCGGAAGTGAGCACGTATATGAAATTACCTCACCTGGATCAAATGATGCACCATAAAGCTGCGCCATCTGCGCTGCAGTACGGTTACAGTCTGGTGCAAGGAGGTCAGTCACCTGGACATTTTTAAGCGGAATATACCCACCATTCATAATGGAAATCGTAAACTTCGCTGTACCACCTTTCTGCACGGTCTGTGTATCTTTCGTATTTGTACCATCACGCTTCTCAAGATAGAGCGCTGACAAGCACCAGTCAGATGTACAGGTACCGCTATGTGCTACTGCAGCAGAACATGCCACAGCTGATGTCGCTGTTGCACAGGACCACGCCCATGCAGATGCCGTACCTGTTATACTCGTCGCCGTTCCAGACGAACACAATCCAGCACCCACCATCTCCGCATAGGAAGAAAAGGTGTTGCCACTTGCAGCACCGCACGCTGCTGCACTCGCTGTTTGCGCCAAAGCACTTGGTGATGCCACACCAATAGACAATGCCATAACCACAATCAATCGTATACGTGTCATAGACATATAAAATGATGATGAAATTACTGCCACCCCCTGCAAAAGAGATAACTGAGTAGACTAGCATTTTTTATAAAATTTGTCAACAGAAAAGGCTGACACTTGCGTGTCAGCCACACCACTCGCTACAACGACGTGGTTTTGCAAAAATCGCACACAGCACATCAACACTGTGCTCCGCCATAGCGACGTATCCACATTCCTCTACACTAAGACTACCCCCATCAATCTACGCAACTTCCTGCGGCAATGTAAATTGCACATTCTCAGCAACAACGTCCATGGTGCGTACCTGCGCGCCATGTGCAGCAAAGTGCGTCACAATTTCCTGCACACGATGTTCTGGTGCACTCGCACCGGCACTGAGACCGATGCGTCGCACATTACGGAAAGTATCCAACTGTAATTCCTCCAAGGATTCCACAAGTACTGCCGTCACACCAAGCTGCTGCGCTACTTCCTGCAGACGTCGCGAGTTTGATGACGTTGGTGATCCCACAATGATTACCACATCAACATCTCGCGCTAGTGCACGTATAGCTTTTTGACGATTGGTTGTTGCGTAGCAAATATCCTGTGCCGATGGTTCTATAGTATCGTGAAAGCGTTCACGAAGTGCTTGTATAATCATGCGCGTTTCATCGATACTCAGTGTTGTTTGTGTAAGAATCGCAATAGGTGTGTCTGGCGGATAAGACAATCCTGCAACATCCTCTACGCTTTCCACAATCGGCACATCCTGGCCCATGTCTCGTGCCTCGCCAATCACCCCTTCACCCTCCACGTGCCCTTTGTGCCCGATGTAAACAACTGACCGCCCCGCTGTGAGAAAATGACGCATTTCTCGATGCACCTTTGTCACAAGTGGACATGTCGCATCAATGACACGAATACCCCGACGACGTGCCTGTACAAAGTGTTCCGGTGGTGAACCGTGGGCGCTAAATACCGCTGTTGCACCATCAGGAATATCAGCGACATCCTCCACTGTCACAGCACCTTTTTTTTCCAGACTCTGTACGACTGTTGCATTGTGCACGATCGCATGCTTAATGTAGATTGGGGCACCATACAGCTCCAACGCACGCTCTACTGCTGCAATTGATCGCGCTACCCCTGCACAAAAACCACGTGGAGAGACAACAATAATTTCTTCTACCATAAACGCACTACCGCAAATACCACTGATTACCCTTTTGTACAATCATACCGTCTTGCACCAATGTCTGCAACACACCATCACACCATGCGCCATCAGTTCTAGCAGACCAATCTTTTTTGATCGCCCTACCGATAGCATTGCGCGTTGCCGGTGCAGAACGCAAAAACTCTACAATACGCCCACGATAGATCCGCCGTGGAATGTGCGTACCATTTTCACTACGTCCAATCTCCTTTTTTTTATGCACAACAGGATCGCGCGGCGCAGGATAGGACTGACACTGTCGTCGCAGTGGACATGTGCTGCACTGCGGTGCACGCTTCGTGCATATCAATGATGCGAAATCCATAAGCGCACTGTGCCACGCACACGATCGCCCACGCGGAACATAACGGCTCGCCAATGTCACAATATCTGCAAGGTCTGCATGCTGCACATCATGCCATCGACGCACGAGACGTACGATATTAACATCATGCGTCGCCATATCGCTATTGCGAGCAAAAATGGGGATGGCATGACTCGTATACGGACCGATACCAGGTAACGCACGGAGCTTCTCCGGATCCAGAGGAAAACGCCCACCGTACTCTTGCACGATTATCTGCGCCATTTTATGGAGATTACGTGCACGACGATTATATCCTAGTCCTCTCCACTGACGTACAACATCTGCCTGTGACGCTGCGGCAAGTGCACGCACTGTTGGAAAAACAGACAAAAACGCTGTATAGGCATCAATCACTTTTGGCACATTCGTTTGTTGCAGCATCACTTCCGCAATGACAACACGATAGACTGAAATATTTTTTCGCCACGGTAGGTCATGTCGTCCATGAACACGGTACCATGCAAAAATCGCACGCCGTATACCAGGGCGCATCACCATACCTTTCTTTGCAAGAGAAGACTTGCTACTCATTTCCGCACAACAATCACATTCTTAAATGTACCCAGGATCGGCTCTTTGTGTCCCGTGCTGTAGTCACGAATAGCATTATACAGCACCGTATCCTTATACCGATACCCCTTGCCAACACGTGTACCAGGATCGTTCGTAATAAACTCACGCGCATTTTTATCATAACCAATCACGACAAGCATGTGTCGATCCGGACCACCGTTAGTAAAATTTGGATTGCCAAGTGCACGCCCATTTGTCGGCGCAATAATAATAGAACCCTCTGCAAGGTTGCGGTACATATTTTCCAACGTCGTATCCCGTACAACCTCTACAGTACGCTGAAAGTGTTTCTGAAAAAATGCCGCCGTATCCTCGACAGAAGTGTCAATAACACCGGCGCCGAACAACGCCTCTTCAGCAAGAAACATACGCTCCATCTCTGCCTCGGCATCACTTTTAGAAATAGCTCCCGTGCCATTTAGCCACGCATGCGCCATAAGCAGTGAAGCCTCCTCACATGCATCTTGAAAGCGCGGATCATCCCATTGTGCACGCGGTGCCTGTACAATAAATGGAACAGATTGCTTCACAGAATCCTTTACTGTAGAAAAGAAATCCTCCGTCGTGCGCACCGGTGCAAGGTCTGCAGCAACAGGCACATCTACATGTACTGATCGTTCCTGTGATGCCGCAACGAGAGATGACACTTGTGTCTCCTGTGCAATCGCTGCATCTCCCTGTAAAACACGCTCCGCTGCATCCGATGCATCTCTGTACAGCACTGCACTATGATCATCTGGCATGCGATACCATGCAAAAACACCCCCCGCCAACACAGCAACCAGCCCCATACGTATAACAATACTCCACATATTACCGCATTCTTATCACGTTCTTACTGTACGGGTATTGTACCACTTTTTTCCTCATGATAGAATAGTGCTATTGTTGTTAAAAATCCTACTATTATGCGTAAAATTGTTCTCGATATCGAAACTAGCAATACTTTTCAAGATGTTGGATCAAATGATCCTGCAAAACTCTCGCTCTCGCTCATGGTTATTTATGACTATGCGACAGATGCGTATCTCACCTTTACACAAGATACCCTTAGTGATCTGTGGCCAATTATTGAGAAAACTGACTTACTCATCGGATATAACTCTGATCACTTTGATATTCCCCTGCTCAATAAGTACTATCCAGGCGATCTTACCACAATCAATAGCCTAGACCTTATGACGGAAATCAAAAACGTTGTCGGTCGCAGCTTGAAACTGGATAACATTGCACAGGCAACTCTTGGTATTGGGAAAAGCGGGCATGGCCTGCAAGCCATTGAGTGGTGGAAAAATGGCGATGTGGAAAAAGTAGAGAAGTACTGCCGCGATGATGTAAAGGTGACAAAAGATGTATACGAGCATGCGCTAGCTCATGGCTCTCTAAAGTACAAAAATCTTCTTGACACTGTCACATTTTCTATCGACACATCGACATGGGATCAGCGTTCCACGCAGGCAATGAACTATACCCTGCCACTATAAATCCCTATCGCTTACGCGATGATTCTTGCCGAGATATTCTGCCAGCGCATCCCGATAGTGGCGCAATGGCGGGATTTTTGTGACCTTCAGCACAGAAGACGCTGGGCGCTGCGCAGGACGCGGCATATCCTCCGGCGCAATCGGCACAACTGGTGTAGTAATATCAGCCAATGCAAAGAGTTCTTTCACGCCCTCATACCATGTACACGCACCATCATTGGCCACGTGATATATCCCATAGGGATAATGCTGTTCCATGATCTCTTTAGTTGCGCGCGCAAGATCCGGCGCATATGTAAATTTACTCACCTCTCCATGAATAACACGTACCTCATCTTTTTCTTTACCCAGCTGCAACATTGTATCAAAAAAACTTTTCTTGCCTACTGCACTTTCTGCCGGTTTTCCAAATAATTTTGACAAGCGAATAATGTAAAAACGGCCTGCATGCTTTCGCACACTTTGCTCACCACCATGCTTACTTTTGCCATACTCTGACAGCGGGCGCGGGCGATCATCTTCATGGTATGCCCAATACTCAAAATGTTCAGCATCCCCACGGTACATGCAAGTCACACAACCCTGTCCACAGCAATGCGGATTTTTCCCGTGAGCATACTCCGGCCGCTCGCCATCAAAAACATAATCACTGGAGTAGTGTATCAGTGTTGCGTCAAGAGTTTTTGCAATCTTTGCCAGCTCTCCGGGCACACGCACATTCAGTAGGTGCGCTGCTGCACGTTGCTCTACATCATTCTCACAAGCATCCACAGCATTATACGCAACCGCATTAATGATAAGATCCGGCCATAAGTCCATTAGTTGTGTGCGTAACTGCGCAAAATCCGTAACATCACTCTCCTCACGGTCCCACGCTGTCACAGTGTAGTTTTGATCTGCCTGAAACAGTGCAACAAGCTCCTGCCCCAACATCCCCCGTGCACCAAGAATAACAACTTTTTGCATAAACACTGCTACGTATGTGCAAATTACACCTTAGAGAAAATACCCATATACCACGCAACTCTGCTCTATCCTACAACAGCACTGCCTTTATTCCTGTGCTGACATATCTGCGCTAATCTTTTCAGAAAAAAATGCAATAATATCCTGATCGCCTACATAGCACGTCTGTCCATCCCATAGTAACGGCACGCCACTGCCCACACCACATCGATCTACAACAACACGCATCTCTGCTGCATGCGCCCGATCACGATAGACTTCTTTCTCCACAAAATCCACTTTGCTATGAATAGCATGCTCTGCGACATACTGATCCACATTTTTACAGTGCGGACATGTATCACCATAGTACAGCACAATGCCTTGCGGAAGACCATCTGCCGACACATTATCATCATCAGATGATCCCGGTAAAAATGCATAAAGTGCCACTGCCACCAGAGCAATAGCAAGAATAATGCCAGCTGGTACAAGGAACGTCTTTGTATAACCCTGATTCATAGAAATATTTTTACAGATATAAAAATTTTTTATAGTGTAATCGTTTTCACACGTGCAGTGTGACAGACAGTACGCAGCACACCATACCGCCGCAACAGAAAAATACTCAATTGAATCATCACCATTGCCGCAACCCGCAGTACCGGTGATAGTGCCATAGCAACAATAAAAAACGTTGTGCCAAAAACCTCTACGCGATACGCGTGAAACGTATGATGACGATTGATGAGGCGGAATACATACATGTCAATCATATCAGTAAAAACATCACGTGCCAAGTCTGTTCCATGCACTGTTCGCCCAAGAGAATGCCCCACCATCTCTCGTAACTGTGCTACGGTATATTCTACGGTGGGATGTGTCGGAGTATGCATCCACTGCAACGTAAGCACATCTGTTGCTGCAGGTATACCATCCTGTATAATATGATGACGCACAATCATCTGTAGATAATCATCCACTGTTATTAGTGGATCTTGTGACACATCTGACGGCGACATCGCCCGATCTACAATCGCACTACGCACCGTTGGTGAGATCTGCAATATTGTATCATCTGAAAGATGTTTCTTTAGATAAAGATAGTAGTAGCTGGATGTCATGATGATTAACGCTGCCATCACATAAAGAACACCGCTACGCACAACAAGCCAGCTATCAAAAACAAGGACATTCCTCATGGTGCGCCGCATCACGTGAAGACCGTAGAGAAGCAATCCTATGCCAACTACAAAAATAGCTCCGTGTAGCACACTTGCGCCGCAAAGCAGTATCGGTAAGCATGCCACCGTTATGACTAACGCAAGTGCACGAATAGTATGAACAGTGACTGCAAAAACCCCTATAGCAGTAATGAAGAGGATGCATCCACACAGCACAGTGAACCACATCACAACTGCCGTTATACCACTCATCACTGCAAGACTAAAAGATCCGAAAAAGAGCCCGCCGCTGACAATCACACCCCCTGCAAAAATGTAGTCCCATCGCCGCATTCCCCATCGCTTATTTTTATGCTCCTGATCATGCGCCATAGCACTACATCAAAGAATTTTTCACGGATTCACCGTCACCTGATAGGTTACTATACCACTGTAGATGCCAGCTTGTTGTGTCGTGGGGACATCGAGTTTATAGCCGATGTGTGTTTCTGTGGGTGTGAGTGTGGCACTGTATGTGGGTGTAGCCATGATAAATTGTGCGGTTTAATAAACTTCTGTTTACATGTTCACTATGCTATAAAGTATAGCATATCTCTGTAATACCATGCACTACGCGCATACAAAGAAACGCCCTTCATGAAGAGTATCTACGCTATGCGTGTAATAAAACATTACGACAGTATTAATGCGCACACATCGGCAAAGGACGTGCAATGTGCGTCACATGTATAGCTGTTACACGAAACACCGCCACGCACCATGTGCACCGTCGTTGTAGGACGTCGCAACGCCTTTACTGCAGGAAAGAACTGTGCATCATTATCAATCAGTACAATAGCACTTTCCGTTGCCTCACTCATATTGCGTGCAATCGCCGGCGCCTTGGCACTTTGTACAATGATAACGTCCTCTACCAGTGACATGACACCACTTGCGGAAATTTTTGCCATTTGAAATGCCCGATCACCGTAAGACAGGATCGTTACCGAGGACCCACACTGCTGAATAAACGGTGCAAAATCCTGATATACCCACCGTGACGTATGTGATAATAACTGTTCATAGGCACGCTCAAATCCCAGCAGTGCATATCCCTCTGCACGTAAGAAATCTGCATGCACTTGCGGTGTATAGTGCAAATCAGATGCACGCTGTTGTGTCTTGCATTGCTCATAGGTCCGATCTACGATTTCCGCGGGCACACCATTGCGCACAAAGACATCACGCAGTGCACCAAAAAACCCCTCACGCGTATTCAAGATCGTATCGTCAAAATCAACAAAAATTTTCATCATAGGACGTAGATGTAACAATTATAGACGATTGGATTGATAGCGCCATAACATGTCATAGACACCACCACGTGCACGCAATTGCTCGTGGGTGCCATCCTCACTAATTCTACCATGATCAAATACGACAATACGATCCATGCGTCTCAGTGTGCTCAGCCGGTGCGCAATCACAACTGTGGTACGTCCGTGCATCAACCGTGCAAGTGCCTCCTGGATTAATTTTTCCGCACGCGAATCCAAGGCGCTCGTCGCCTCATCCAATACCAAGATCGGTGCGTCTTTCAGCATGGCACGCGCAATCATCAACCGCTGTTTTTGCCCACCGGATAATTTCACACCGCGCTCTCCCACAATCGTCTCAAATCCTTGCGGAAATGCCATAATAAAGTCTAGTGCGTGTGCCTGTCGCGCCGCATTGCGCAATTCCTCCTCCGTGGCGTTAGGATTGCCGTATAAGATATTCTCGCGGATAGTACGGTGAAAAAGTAGCGGCTCTTGCGGTACATAGGCAATAGCTGCACGCACATCATTCTGCCGCATCTGTGCAATATTGCGCCCATCCACGGTAATCGTGCCTTGCTCTGGTTCCACAAAGCGCAAGAGGAGTTTTACAAATGTGGACTTCCCCGCACCTGATTCGCCCACTAATCCAATCTTCTGCCCTGCAGGAATCAGTAGTGAAAAATTTGTAAAAACCGCCTGCGTCTCATCCTCCTCATAGCGAAACGCCACATCGTGAAATGCAATCGCACCTTGCGTCACCACAAACGGCTGCGCATCCGGCGCATCCACAATGCCATGCGGCACAAAAAGATCTTCCACGCCCTCTACAAATTGCCCATAGCTTTCCATAAAACGATTGATTGTCATCCCCAGGAATTCCAAATCGCCATAGAGCATTAATTGCATACTGAAGAGCGTGACAACCGCCCCAATACTAATAGCGCCTGCGTGCCATAGTTGTAGTGCTAGCACCATCACGGCAGTCATCATACTAATGATGATGATATTGCTAAAGAAAATGACTGCATCCGCATACCACCATGTCCTGCGATGTGCTAGTCGATAGTCATTTAAGATATGGGTTACCCTGCGCGATTCTTCCCGATAAGCATTATGCTGCTTCACTGCCAAAATATTCCCAATGACGTCCACAAATATACCACGCACCGTGGATCCGATATCTGCCGTCTTTCGCGACAGAGCACCAATCTTACGAGCGGCGATCACGCTGTACGTCACAGATACGATGATAAACAATGTAATGACGTACCCCATGGTGCGATCTATAGAAAACGCAATAAAAAGTACAGTACCCGCCTTCACAAAAAGAGAGAGGAGGCTCCACAAAAAAATAGACACTAGATGATCAATCGCACGAACAATATTTTGTATTTTGTGCTGCACTTTACCACTCAGGCGACCGGAAAAATATGATGCGCTATGGCACTGTAAGTAGGCAAATGCTACACGTTCCGCAAAAAACGACATTGTGGTAATCATGTGCGCTGCCACAAAGCCACTGAAACGATAAGCAATATTCTTGAGAAAAATCAGAAAGATCAGTATCCACATCGGCATGTAGATATCTGCCACGCGATGTATCTCTGTGCGCGCAAGTGTGTCAGTTAATTGCCCGATCATGGGATACAGCACACCATTCAACCCCGCCGCAGCCAATACGCACACCACGGCAAGTGCGCTCCACCACGGATGCCGACGAATAACAAAGAGAAGGAAGCGTAGAGGCTTTTTGCGAAAAATCGCCGCCTGTGCAGCGGTGACTTGTAAAAGTGTTGCTGTGTTTTTGTCTGTGTGTTGCACCATGTGCTTAAAGAATATCAAACGACTTGAAATCATTGAGCTCCACAATCAGCGAAATAGCACGCGCCAACTTTGCACTATCATGACGAATAAATGCACGCGTGTGCGCCAGTGCATCACTCTTATTCCTGACAACCCTTTCCTTACGCAAGATGTCACCTGTGACAATTTTATAATGCCTCTTTGTGTCCGTAGTATAGTGTACCAAAGAATTTTTTCCTTCCTTCTTTTCATAGCGCGCAAGAATTTTTTTATTGGGCGTCGTAGTATTGACCACAACAAAACCCACACGCGGTGCACCAATTACATCTTCCAATGCTGTCACATAATCTTCCATGCACCACCCTGCTGTGAGTCCCATTTTATTGGTAAGCGGTGCAATAAAAATAACCTTAGCTCGTGCCTTACGAATTGCCTGCGGAATACCCTGCACCAAGAGATTTGGCATAATACTGCCGTAGTGATCACCGGGGCCAATGATAATCACATCTGCCTTACCAATAGCCGACACTGCCGCCGCATTTGCCCTGACTGGCTTCTCTAGCTGTACATCCAACACCCCCGTGCCGCGAACATCCTCATTGTGATCCAGCTCTTTCTCGCCGATCAAAATGCGCCCATCATTCAAACGAATTTTCAACCGCATATCCCCCTCACTCACCGGCACAACACGCCCCTTGGCGTTAAGAATTGTAATCGCCTGATCCACACCAGCCGAGAAACTGCCATTCATTTTCTCTAATGCCGACAAGAATAGATTGCCAAAATTATGCCCCTCCAAGCCGCCATTTTCAAATCGGTAATTCATCAGTGCGCGCAAATCATCAGTGGAATCCGTCAGTGCCACGAGGCACTGCCGCACATCGCCTGGTGGCAACACACCCAGCTCATCACGCAACACTCCCGTAGACCCACCATCATCTGCCATGCTCACCACCGCCGTCAATGCATAATTATAGTTCTTGAGCCCCGTCAGCAATGTAAATGATCCCGTTCCTCCACCAATCGTTACGATCTTCTTCTTTTTCATATAAATATCAATTACGTGTATTCGCCCATCCTTCAAACCATAGCAAAGAAATACACCTTGTACAAGATAATACACGGCTTATTACACAAAACTTGTATAAAAACCTCATGTCTACTAGGATCCCATGTGTTATGTATGCAACGATGGCGCGAAGATGTGTAAATCTTCTTGCGCGCGTGCAAGATCGTCGGCATTACCTACGGCGCGCCAGTGCGTGGCATGCACCACATGCGTCGGATGCGCGGGATACATCGCTGCAAGTGTTTGCGGCAGCCCATATTCTCGATCTGAAATCTTTACGGGCGGATAGTCAAAATATGCTTGAGCCAAAACGCACGCACCGGTATTCACCAGTCCCGTCGTCATGTCATGTGGATGTTCAACTACGCCCGTGAGAAATCCTTCCGCATTGACGCTGACGATACCATAGTTCTGCGCGTAATCCGTCGGCATTGCCAACAGTGACTGTTCATACTGTAATAACTTTTCTAAGTCCGCTTGCATGTAGAGATCATCACCCATTGTCACCAAAACTTTTCCGCGTATAAATGGCGCACATAACGCCACCGCACCCGCCGTGCCGTTCAGTGTGTGCTGCTCCACATATGTGATTGCGCGACCAGCATAGCGCGTACCGAAATACGCGCGAATCTGCTCGTGCAAATAACCCACCACCATGATAATCTCATCCACAGCCGACGGCAACATCTCCACACTCCATGCCAATTTGGGCTTGCCGTGCAGTAGCAACATCGGCTTCGGGCAGTCATTAGTAAGATCACCCATCCGCACCCCACGCCCTGCTGCAAGAATAATGCACTGTACCATACTGCTATAAATTATAAACCTTATGCACATTGTACCATAAAACCGCTCTACAGCGACACTCGTGCACACAAAAACCCGCCGGCTGGGGCGGGTTTTGCTTCAAAAGCGAATTTAAATCTGGATGTCTCCAACGACCTCATCAAGTGTCTTCTGTGCGTTCTCACCATTGCTTTTGTGTGGACGATCCGAGCCTTCTGGCTCATTGATCTTCAAGTTCACACGCGCATTATTGCGCGCACCAACCACACGCAACAATGTGCGTAGCGCCTTGGCAGTGGACCCCTCGCGACCAATGACCATACCCATGTCGCCAGGATTGACACTCAGTGTGATCAAAACACCCATCTCATCAACGGTGCGATCCACCTTGACGTCATCGGGATTGTCGACGAGCATCTTAACAACCTCTTCGACAAATTGTGCATCTCGTTCCATAACGTTATGACTGACCGATTACTGATTTATACGGAAAGACTGATTCTCAAGTAGCGTCTCCGACCTTGCCAAACGCTTGCGGTGAGATCATCCTCCACTGCAAGTATAGCGTACTCTTGCGCACGGTGCAAATGCACAAAGCACAGCGAGACATATGCTACGGAGGTGCGAACTGCAGCACTCCCCACTCCATTCATACAAGAAAACAAAAACAACCCCTCATAGAGAGAGGTTGCTATCTTTTCTACAGGATTTAAGGGTTTGTTGTTGCGGTATACGTAATAACACCATCATATGTGCCTGTCTGCTGTGTTGATGGAACATCCAATCTGTAATTAATGACTGTTGTCGTAGAGGTAGCATCATAACCTGTAGACACCATGATGTTCTCTCCTGCCGTTGTAAAACCTACGTAATTCGCACCAGCGTTTGCCCATGTGATATTACCACCTGTCGCACTCGTAGATGCAACTGTATATCCAAGACCTTTAGTTGTACCATCTACCCACGGAATTGGATTATTTGGTGATGTTCCAGCAATTGTATTAGGAAGATCTGCGATGTTTACTGCAGCATCTGCGGTATTATCCATTGTAGTGTCTGCATCATCACGCTTCACATTTAAGGTATAGCCTGTTGCATTATTTGTCGTCACAGTACACGTCGTGCTCCCTGTCACTGGCGTTCCCGCTGTTAATGTCCCAAGCTCCACAGTTTTTGGTGTACCGTCAGGATTCCCTGTCTGATCACAGCTCAAAGCGACTGTTCCCGCAACAGTTGTCGTCAGCGTTATTGCATCGGGATTGTCTGCAAACGCAACCGAAGCCCCAACAAGAACTACTGAGCACGTCACTACACTACCTATGACTCTATAAATTTTCATATAAGTTTTTTATTTTACAAATTATACTTATAATATAGCACTGCATGCAGTATAGCACAAACGTCACAAAAATTACACAGAGAGTTATCCACAGTTTAAAGATTCTCCATTGCTGTATATGTGACGGTGCTGGTATACGTACCAGCCCGCTGTGACTGCGCCACATCCGCCTTATACTGCATAACCGTATCATCCGGCGTTGTATGATACCCTGCTGCGGTGTGAAGTAGCGTTGCCGTATTGGGAATTGCAGCATAATTTTCCTGCGGACTCGTCCCCCATTTAGCATCTTTACCTGTAGCTGAAAGCACAGACACACCGAGACCCACATTCGATCCCCACGCTACCGGCGCTGCAATCGTTCCTACGGAAAATGCCGGAATGTGTACCGCATGATCTTCTGTATGCCTCAGATCGTGATCTTGGTTGATGAAAAGCTGATAACCATTTGACGCATTCGTCGTAACGGTTGCCGTAATTGTTGCAGTGTTTGGTGTCCCAGTAATAAGCGTGCCGAGATTTGTTGTATCTGCGCTCAGTGTCAACGTCATTATCGTGGCCTCCTGATACCAAAAACCATCCTGTGTACGATACATACCATCTGTACTCACACCAACAATCGGCTCCCCCAGAGTATCTGTGATGCCATACGTCCCATCCGTGCTGGTATCCCCACCGGAAAAGCCAACTGTATCCACAGTGATTGTGTAAACACCATCCGTTGCTGCAAAAGTGCAAAGCGGTGCAGAAATCCCCGTGCTAAAGGTAGCCCCTACAACGCTCACCATTAGTAAAAACCATTTCATAAAAATATTTTCAATCATACTATAACGCCTCGCATTCAGTATACCACACTCTTGACGTGACCGCAGTCATCACCGCGTGTCACGAAGACGTACTGCCGGCACAAGAGAGAGAGCCAACACAATAATAATAACAATAAACATACTCCGCATTTCAAAAAAGAAAAAGACAGCCCCTGTTAAGATCATGCACACAATATAAGCAAATGGCCGCGTCGTACGAAAACAATTAATCAGCGCCATATCATGAGCAGTGATCTGCTTGTAGAAATAGGAGTCCTCCATTGTCTCTAAAATTGCTGCACCAACACGTGACACGGTCAACAGTGCCATCCACATCCACACATCAGTACGTTGTGTTGCCCACATCCATGCCGTAGCACCGATCATGATGATTAATCCAAGAATCATCATTTCTTTTTCTCCATACTTCTTATCTGCTAGCACACCCACGGGATACTGCAGCAAAATAAACGGGATCAGCATCACTGTGAATACAAGTCCCACCTCCATCGGTTGCATCCCTAAATCAAAAAGGTAAAGCGGCATATACACTGTCATTGATGCATAGAAAAATCGCAATGCGAGTGATACGGCATAAATATATGATAGATCGCGTCGCATACGAAAAGTACGCACGACTTTACGCAAGGACAGTCGCTGCTTCGGCACATGTCCACGAATATTATTCAGTGCAAGAAAAACAGCAAGAAACATCGCAACATAGACAAGTAACTCTGCCGTAAAAATCGCACTAAATCCAAAATGATCCAGAATGTACATTGAGATGAGCGGACCCACCAAAACACCAAAATTCCACACCGAGAGATAGAGCCCGCGTAACCGACCTGTTGTGCCATCAACACTATACGCCTCAAGAACAATGTCAATCAATACCGCCACGAAACTATTCAGAATGGCATAGATCATCAGCAGTACAGCACCAGCATAATTCATCGGAAGAAATTGTAAAAAAAACAGCACATCAATTTGCACAATAAGCACGAGCATCAGTGTGCGTGCACGTCCAAAGCCTTCCACCAAACGGTGGAGATGGAAGAGGAGCGGCAACGCTACTGCAAAAATAATAAAATAGAAGACGCTGACATTATCCGATCCTATCACCGTTTTAAAGTACGATGATGTTACATAGGCCAATAGCGAGATCGATAATCCATAGAGAAAGCCCAAAAACGCAATCAACTGAATTGATCGACTTGTACTCTCCTCAGTGCGCAGTGAGCGTCGCTTCACATGTTGTTTTTGTGTTTTGGTCATTGAATATATCGTGCACAACTATGCCGCACCACCCTCTTCTATAACAGAAATAATTTGTACTGGACATGCTGCTGCTGCCTCGTGATTAGACGCAAGGTCTGCAACATCAATCTCCGTCTTCAGTACAGTGCCATCCATTTGCCCATCAATCAGCACTGCCTTTCCTTCTTCTGGATCCATCATCCATTGCTGTGGCGCTGCCATGACACACGCCCCACACCCAATACAATCTGCATGCCGCTGTGTAACAGTGATTTTCTTTGTTCCCATAGGATACATTTTTAAAAAATACTGACCATGTCAAGCACGGTACTTCTCACAGTATACCACGGAATCACGATCGTGTAGCACATAGAGGCGATCGGCGATCCGCACGCGTTCTGGAACTGCCAGTGTCACCCGCGCACCGCGCGCCGCGCTCTGTGCAGGAGACCCATCCACACGCATGCCCTCTACCTGCACACGCACCACGCCCGTCGTCGCGCCAATAATAATGACTGCATCACCCTCCGATACTGTGCCGGCTTCCACCAAAAACTCCGCCACGCCGGCCTTGCGATAATAATGCACGACACGTGCAACATATTCTTTGCGCTGCGTGGCACGCGATCCATACACACGTGAGTATGCGCCAATTTCTCGCCCAAGAAAATAATTCCCATGTGACAACGTACGATTAAACACTGATCCCAACTCTGTAAGATACTGCGTAATCGCGTCTTTCGTATATGTCCCATCCGCAATTGCGGCAAGTGCCTTCTTATACGTTCGCACAACTGTATCTACATATTCCGGTGCACGCCCACGTCCCTCAATTTTCAGCACATGCACACCGGCGTTTACAAGGAGGTCCAAAAAATCAACAGTGCAGATATCTGCTGCACTCATCACATAGTGATGATCAACGATCAAGGCTTTTCCTGTTTCGATATTCGTCACTTTATAGGGCATGCGACAAACTTGACGACACACACCGCGATTGGCACTCGCATTGTGATGATAGAGACTCATCGCACATCGACCCGACTGCGCGACACATAGCGCGCCGTGGGCAAATACCTCCACCTCCATCAAGCGTCCTTCTCGTCCGATCAGTTTTTCTGTGCGAATTTTCCGTGTAATAGCAGCGATCTGATCAATGTTCAATTCCCGTGCCAACACCACGCGATTAGTAAACTGCGCAAAAAATGCCACCGTCGCATAATTAGAAATGGAGCACTGCACAGAAATATGTACTGGTATCCCCACAGTATTGCAGTACATAATACATGCAAGGTCCGCAGCAATCACTGCATCGCAACCAGCTTCCCGTGCAGCATCCACGATGCGACGCATCACAGCCATATCGTGATCATACAGTAGTGTATTAATAGCAATGTATGCAGCAGCACCAGCGGCATGCGCACGACGTACGACTTCTGCAATATCTGCAATGCGCATACTATCCGCAGCACGCGCCCGCATATTCAGCTGTGTAACACCAAAATACACACTGTCAGCACCAGCGTGCAGCGCCGCTGCCAACGACGCAAAACTGCCAACAGGTGCCATAACTTCCACAGACTGCACTGCGTGAGAATGTCCCATACTGAAAATACACAATAAATGCTCCAAGCGTACCAAAGAAACCACGAGTACGCAATGTGCCCATTACTTACTGTTCTGCGCATGCGAAGCAACACGCACTACCTATACCACAACATCTTCCTTAACAAGACCATCACGCACCGTCACATGAGCCTGTTTGTCAAATGCTATTCCACTAACCGGCTGCCCCTTGGCGCGAATGGTGTACTTTCCGTCCTCAGCAAGCATGTAATAGCGCCCAGCACCATCTGTCACAGCGAACTTCTCTTTCGTACCCGTTCCCGCATCATGCAGACTCACTACAGCAAATGGAATAGGTGCGCCAGCTGCAGTGGTGACCTCACCATACTTCTTTTTCTTGAAAAAAGTCTGGTAGATGAAAATTGCCACATACAGCGTTAACATCGTGATGTTGAAGAGTGATGGGAAGAAATAAGTAATTACTGCCGTTGCAAGAAAACCGGCATAGTAGAGCACGACAAAGAAATGTTTTTTTACAATGGTCATAGCAGAGTGGTACTGCGCTGCCTTACGTTGTCCGTATACTGCCCAATCTTGGGTCAATGACTCCATGGCTATATTGGTAATCATCACTGTATCTTGCGCGACTGTCACTGGTACACCATGGTAAACACTGCCATACAGATCATCATCTTTTATATCATTGACAATAGTAAAGTCTTTCTTATGCACTTGAAAGTAATATGTTCCTGGTTCTACAAGGAATCCAAAACGCCCTTCCCGATCAGAGTATGTTGTTGCCAACTCATCCCCCTTCATATCCGTAAGAACAATTTTCACAGTGGGAATGGGGAGGTGGGTATTCTTTTCAAACACAGTGCCCCAGTTACGCTCTTCCTTACGGCGTCCAAGTAAGCCAAATAACTCCAAAAATCGCAAAAAGATACCGCCATTCATCGCATTTGGTAGTGCTGAAAAAAGTGGGATAGCTCCTGCTGCAGCTGCAGATACAGCTCCTGCTGCCACACCAACTGCCGCCAGTGTGCGATACCCTGTCTCTGCCGTTGCAGTGGAGAGATGCTCACGCACTGCCCGTACACCCTGCACAATGCGCTCTACAACCACACCACGCCCTGTTCCATCACGGCGATCACGCCCATCTTGTGCGGTGGAAGATCCACGTCCTCCTGCAACACCATCACCCAATGCCGTGTCAGGAATGTGTGGCGTGGGTGGTGTTACGCCAGCATCTTCTGGTGTTGCGGGTAGTGTATCAGAAGGAATCCATGGCAATACTGGTGGTGGCGCAACGGGCTTCACTTCCTCATCATCATCGCTTTTTTTGTCATCATCCTTGTCGCCACCACCGCCACCGCCCTTACGCGGTGTTGTGTATGAGAATGGTGTAGACAATCCACTCAGCTCATCTGCGCCATCTATGCCATACTGCGCAACAACCGTGTACTGTGTGTTTGGAGAAAGTCCAGTAATCGCAACATGCACTGTTGGAGATGTTGCTGGTAGGGTTGTGGTAAATGTTTGCGTTTGACCAGTTTTCGGGTCTGTCACGTGCACAACAACAGTGACAACTGTACCAACCACACCTGGATCAAGAGAGACTGCAACAACAGCATCAGACGTCGGACGCGCATCATGCGGTACAACAGAAACAATTGTTGGAGCAGAGGGTGATGCCGTAGTATGCGCAACGGTATTAGAAGATGGGCTATATTCTGCCGTGCCCGCCAATGCATAGCGCACATCAACATGGTATGTTGTACTTGGTGTCAGTCCTGCAAGTGGTAAAACAACTTCTGTTGCAGAAACAGGCAGCGTAACATGTACAATTGTCCTTTCTCCGGTGCGCGTGTCTACGACGGCCATAGCAAAATCCATCGTATGACCGACAAGATCAGCATCAAGAGAAAGCGTCACCGTTGCCTGAGTGGCTGGCGCAGACGCATCTTCTGCAATAGCAATGATGACTGGCGCAGCCGGAGCAGATGTTGTATGCGAAACTTCTGCAGACGGATAGCTGTATGCCGCCGTACCTGTTGGTGCGTACTGTGCCTGAAATACATATGTTGTTCCTGGAGCCAGTCCCGCAACAGGAATGTCCACTGTTGTGTCTGTCACAGGCATGGTGACATGGAGTGTTGAAACCTGTCCGGTACGGGTATCCTTGACGATCAGCGCTATATCAATGGTTGTCCCTACAACACCTGCGTCCACAACCATGGAGACTGTAGCCGCTGTATCACTATTATCTGGATCAGGTGTAATCGCATCAATAACTGGCGTTAGTGGAATCGTCGTTGCTGATGCTATCGGAGAATATCCACTTTCCACAGCCGTACCCGTACGTGCGTATTTCACGCGAAAGCTATATAATGTTGCTGGATCAAGCCCAGTCATCGGCAATGCTACTGTAGATCCATCAATCGTTCTTGTGCTCTGCACAGTGTATACCGCATGTGTCCGCTGATTCGTCACCTCTACTGTAAAAATTGCCGCTGTGCCTATCAGTGCACTATCCACACCTACAGTAAGATCAATTGCCGTTGACGGCGTGGCGGGATTTACTGCAGCTGTGAGTGTATGCGGTGGATCAATTAACGTTGTAAAAGCGTGTGAGGAAGATGGTGGGCTATAGATGTTTGCGCCAGCAACAGAATATTGCACTGTAACTCCGTACTGCGTCCCTGGTAAAAGCTGTGTTGCTGGAATTATCATGCGACCAGTGCCATCCACCGTAACGCGCACTGTTTGCTGCGTCGTTTGTCCATTGTGATCCGTAAATGTCAGCACAGCATCCACGTTGATATTGGCATACGATGGATCTGCATCTACCACAACATCTGCCGTATGTGCCGTTACATTCTCCACGCGCACAATTGTTGCCACCGGCGGCACAGTAATACTATTGACCGTGACAGAAAGCGTCGTCTGATCTGCGGCAATCACCGCCACAGTTGTTACTACATACACCAATGCTGCAGCAACGACACATGCCAGTAGATTTCTCATAGAAGTATTTTGTCTTTACTATATGCTAGTTTTCATTATACCACATGTCTGGAAGATACCCATATACGCTACATGCAACACGTGCAACCGCTAAAAAATCTCACGTAATGACAATTTTTATGGTATACTGGAGGGTATATGAAAACATACTACACATTTCTCTGTTCTAGTATAATGGTCATGCTGCTATGTCCGATGCTACTGCATGCCGCAGCACTCCAAGAACCCACAGAATCCGCATCTGCATCCGACCTCAATAAGGAAGCATTGGATGATCGCTATGATGAGCTACAAGATCTTGCGAAAGAAGAGCAGCGGTATCGCGACATTCTCGATCTCAAGCAAAAAGAAAATGCACTTATTGCTGCGCAAATTACACGCATTGACAGCGAATCCGCGCAGATTGAAAAAAATATCAAGAAAAATGAGGACGACATCGCCACACTAACACAAGAATTAGACCGTATCCACAGTGAAATCACGCAGAAAGAACAGCTCATCATCATTCAAAAAGCCGTACTAGCGCAATTCCTACGTGAACGCTATCAAGACTTCGCAGCAGATGCAATCCAGCATAGCGCTTTTGTGCGCCTCCTCGATAGCGACAGTGTTGCACACGATGACAGGCTTGCACATGCAAGCGCCTCAATCAGCGACTATGTCACACAGATCCACAATGCACAAGAAGCACTCAAAAACGACCAGGCTGACTTGGAAAAACGATCGCAGGAAATTCGTGATGCAAAGTACCAACTTGAAAAACGCAGTGACTACTTGGAAAGCTCACGCAACTACAAGAGTGTCCTTGCCACACAAATTGCCGTTGATGAAAGTAAGTATCAAAACCGCCTGGATAAAGTCCTCCAAAAACAACTTGCCATCCAACAGGAAATCACTGACCTCGCCAACACCCAGGTTAGTAACTTCTCACTTGCCGATCTCCCAAAACGCGACAAAGCGAACTTCGCTATACCTGTGAAAAAGCCTTACGTCGTCACGCAAGGCTATGGCAAAACCTCCTTTTCCTCCAATTACAAAGGTGGACTACACAATGGTATTGACTATGCCGCACGTGGCAGTTATGACATTCTCGCAGCAGCAGATGGTACGGTCAAAGCAACTGGTGATATGGGTAGATATGGCTATGGCCGCTGGGTTGCCATTGATCACAACAACGGACTCATTACACTCTACGGACACTTCTCTTCCGTGAAGGTGTCAAAGGGGAAAAGCGTAAAAAAAGGCGACACACTTGGCGTGATGGGTAACACGGGATTTTCCACTGGTACACACCTCCACTTTAGTGTTTTCGTCACAAAAACATTTAGCATTACCGAATCCTCTACTGTAAAAAATGTCTTCATCCCCAATGGCGCCACTGTGAACCCCAATCTCTACCTCTAGGTTTGTGGAATAATATCATGTGTACCGCGCCGCACATCAAAGCGATGTGGCTCATCGTCAGTATGGATCACAAGCCCGTGTGCGCCGAAGAGTGTGCGCAAACTTTCCACCAGTGCAAGCATTTGTCGCACCAACGTGGGATGCACAAAGCGTGTAGAGCGCAGCTCCGCAACATAGACTAATGCCTTGAGATCCCCAGCAATCACACATGGTACACGAAAGCCCATTGCGGTATAGTACTGCTTAATTTCTTCTGATGTCTTCAGTGCATCAATGCGCTTCTGCTGCATTGCAATGAACCGCTCCGCCCGCGCCTGGAGCTGTTCCGGAAGTGCATCAATGTACCACTGCTCAAAACCATGCGTACACGTCAGGAGTGGCATCCGTTGAGCCACCGACCGATGACGCTGCACGTCACGAAACGACCCAAAGTCAAGCAAAAACTCATATGCCGCCGTACCGCATACTGCAACCGTCGGCGGTAATTCTGTTTTGATTGGACGCGATGCAAGTTCTTGTGCATGTGCGGCAAGCATGGTGCGGTCCACTGCATCATATAAGAGCGTAAACTCTTTTGCCTGCCTATTAGTATAGTAGTATCCGTACTGCATCCACTGTGCATTATATGCTTCCGTTGTTGCAAATCGTGGATGACAAAACGATGCGGGATACATTTTCTTCAACGCCTTTTCCGTCACATCAGCAATTGTGCGTACTTCTTCCAGTGGATGATGGCGCAAGAGCATTAGCGCGTCAGCAAACTGCCGCAGGTTCATGCGCCATGCCACATTTGTCGTAGCGCCAGCAGGTAAAAATGCCCGTGCAATATCAAACGCACGCGCGGCAATTGCCTTGGTATAGGTTCTTTCATCCTCACCATCCTGTCGCGGAAACTGCTGCATGAGATGTGCGTGCAGCGGTTCCTGCAGTTTCATATAAAACGCACGCCACGCCTCCACGATCTTTTCCCCCTGCTTTGTTCCAAGTGGATTACAAAATTTTTGCTTGGCAAAATCTACGTATCGCGTGGACGCCTCTTGCCCAGAATATAATCTCCAGTCCTGAATTGCCTTCGCCGCCAGCATGGAGATACCCTCCACAAATACCGTAGCACTCCCACAGTCGCCAATAGATTTATGTCCATAGCCCACATAAAAATTCTGCATGAAGTTCTGCGCACCTTTTGCCGCAAGCGTTTTCAAATGCGCTGTAATGCCACCTGTAGAACGCGAGTGAAGTGCCTGCAGCATTGCTTCTGCCTGCGCGTCAATCGTTGCTCCCGTATCCAGCACTAAAACGAATCCACCCCCTGGCAATTTTTTCACTACGTGCGCCGCCGATTTTTTCGTGCGCAACTCTTTCTGTGTCATCATCATATGTTATGATTATTACTTACAGATTTCCTCTACAAGATCATATACATCTGCATGAATTGCAGCAATCGTACGGAGCGCGCCACGTCGCACGCACTGAATACGTTGCCATCCATCTTGGGTCCGTGCCAACCACAGTGCACTTGCGCGCGCACGTGTCAGATACGTCAGGTCACACTCTACGATATCTTTCTTACCATTTCTTAAATACGGCTTGTCCTGATTGGCGTTTTTGAGGAGTTCCACAGTTACTGGTACTGGAACATCTAAATAGATCACAGCATCCGGCTGCGGCAGTCCAAATACACTATATTCCATCGTATGTAACCATGTTAAAAAGGCCTTGCGTTTTTTGACATCGGCAATTTTTCCGCCCTGATGAATTTGATTAGCGCTCACGTAGCGATCCAGTACCACCGTGTCACCAGCATCAAGCCACTTTCGCAACTGCGCCGAGGACTCAAAACGATCTGCCGCATACACTACTGATGTGATATACGGATCCAGCGCCAAAAAATCCCCATGAGCACCTGTAATGCATGCACCAATAAATGCACCAAAAAAATTCTTCTCATATTGTGGAAAATCCATCGTCCGCACGGGTACACCATTTTTCTTGAGTGCGCGCACCAGTAATTTCGTCTGTGTCGCCTTTCCCGATCCGTCCGACCCATCAATAACAAGTAGTGTCCCCTTGCGTTTTTTTGCCATATATCCCATTTTATTCGCACAAAAAGCGGCACATGCCGCCCCCTGATGTCTGTCTAGTATACCATACCCACTCAGTGGTTATCCACATCCGAAAAAAGATAGGAACCATCACACACAGAGGGCGTGCACTACACAGACTACGTAACAACCACAGATCACTATGTACGGCCTCTACCCCACCATGACACGATACTGCGGATAACGTTCCAGCATTACACGCTGTGCGTGGTGGAGGTCTTCCTGTGATGAAAAAATACCAAAAACCGATGATCCCGCTCCACTCATCAGCGCGCCCGTTGCACCAACATCTAAAAGAGACTGCTTGACTGCAGCAATATCTGGATGTAGTGCAAAAATCGTCTCTTCAAAATCATTGTACAGAAGTGGTGCAATATCACGACTAGCGCGTAGCGCTGCACAGATTTCCTCTGTAGTATTTATTCTGTCCGGTGCAGATAGTAACGGTAAGCGCGGCGCGAGCGACCCAAAGGCATCCGGTGTAAAGATTGCAATGCTGGGATGAATCGTCAGTACGTGCAGATGCGGTGGATCAAATTCTTCCACCATAACATCGCCGAAATGCTCCATCCGCGCACATCCTTTTTCTGTGAGAAAAAACGGGAGGTCCTTACCAACTCCAGATGCCACCTCCATCAACTCTTCCAGTGTCAATGGATTATTATAGTATTGTTGCAATGCCAATAAAACTGCAGCACCATCACTACTGCCACCGCCCATCCCTGCAGCCATAGGAATACGCTTGGTAAGTGCAATATCCACGCCAAATGACTTGCCCGTACGGTCGCGAAATGGCTGTACCACAGTATGGCACAGATTCCGCTCATCTGTTGGCAGCAATGGATCATCGCATGTAATCGTAATCGCGTCTGTATCCGTGCGCACTGTTACAGCGACGTCGTCAAAGAGATGTGGGAGACGCAACATGACTGTACGCAGTGTGTGATACCCGTTTGGTAATTTCCCCGTCACCTCCAAGGTGAGATTGACTTTGGCGTGTGCCTTCTTATGAATTACTGACATTAGTACAAAATAAAAAATTATAGATCTGCTGTGATAACGCTGACGATCACATGCGCTGCGACACCTGCGCCACGCGCCACATCCGACAACCCTTCGCCCGATGTTGCGGTAATACCAATTGCATCACTCCCAAGGCCTGTCAGTGAAGAAATTCTTTCGCGCATGTGTTCCACGTGTGGCATAATGCGCGGCACCTGACATTCCAGACTCACACCGATATTATTCAGCTCCCACCCTGCATGGCGCATGTGCTGGAGCGCCACATCCACATAGGCAGCACTATCCGTCACACCTTTTTCCAAACACAGCTGATCAGCATATAACGCGAACGAATCGCCGCCAATCGCCTGTTCAATAGCATCACACAACGCATGCAACACTACATCCCCATCAGAATTGCCCACAAATCCCGGCATACCTGCAAACACGACTCCGCCAATCATCAGAGGTTTTTGTGGATCCGTGCCAAATGGGTGTACATCTTGTCCACATCCTACACGAAACATCATATGATTTTTCTATCTTAGCATATTTTTCCCTGTCATACATCCCTACCGCTCTGGGTATGGGAGAGAATTCCTGCCAAAACATCCCTACTGACGGCGCACTCGCACGAGCATTCGCGCCAACTGCAAGTCCTGCGGTGTTGTAATTTTGAAATTATCTAGCGACGCGTTCACGATTTTCACCGGCACGCCAATGCGCTCGGCAAGCGACACGTCATCTGTCCCCACAAATCCCTCATCTGCCGCCGACGCAAATGCTCGCACCGCGCAATCACCGCGCAGTGCCTGCGGTGTCTGCATCGCCCATAGTGTTTCTCTGTTAAGAGTCCGCACCACCCTCTTTTTGTCATCTACCTCTTTAATGGTGTCCTTCACAGGATGTGCTACAACAGCCGCGCCATACTTTCGCGCTGCTGCAATCACTTGTGTAATTTCCTTCTCACTCACAAACGGATTGGCGCCATTGTGGAACAATACCACATCGCGCGCACCAATACCGTGCGTCAGGTCCACATGTGCCACAGCGTTATGCGCCGAATGCTGCCGCTCCCTACCACCATCCACAAAATCCGTTACTTTTGTAAAATTATATCGTTGCACAATTCGCATAAATACCGCCCGCTCCGACGGCTGCGTCACCATCACAATGCGCGCAATTTTTGGATGTGCCTCAAACACCGCAATTGTTTGTGCGATGAGTGGCCGCCGCTGCAGCGATAGAAGTACCTTATTTTTCCCCGCTCGCATGCGCTGCCCACTCCCACTTGCTAGAATGATGACTGTATTTTTCATAAACGGTCTTCTGTTGGCCTTACATCTTCACCATACCAATCCTCGTATAAATATGCAAACAACCTTCATACAATATTCCACACTAGAACGTACGAATATATTTTTGCATAAAAATAAAAACAGAATAAACTCCTGCTTTATGAAGATGTCCACGGATACATATGGTCCGTATGTGCTCACAATAAGCGATTGGCGGGGACGACCGGGCTCGAACCGGCGACCTTCTGCGTGACAGGCAGACGCTCTAACCAAGCTGAGCTACGCCCCCAATAGTATTACGAAAGAAAAACCCATGCCGCGCCCACTCTACATCTTGTCATTCTGCAGCACGATGATCATCATGTACTACCTTTATCGTACCAGGGGTGAGGATTGAACTCACGACCTTGGGCTTATGAGTCCCACGCTCTAACCAACTGAGCTACCCTGGCGCGCTCACTTCTTTATGCATCCATTCCGTGTGATTACTGCGTGTTCATCCGGTAGTTTCCCTTTTCTTCTGCTATTGTTAATACGTTGTATAGCACAAAAACCTATCCACACAATGTTGCGGGGGCAGGATTTGAACCTGCGACCTCCTGGTTATGAGCCAGACGAGCTGCCAGACTGCTCTACCCCGCTATGTCAACTACAAAAGAAAGTGTACCATTGCTCTAGCAAGATGTCAACAACGCCCAAGGGAATAAAAATCTCATCACGCCAGAAAATCCAGGGATCACACCAGGGACATACCTCTCCATCTTACACATACTCCCACAGCATAGCGTAACACCCTACCTAACCGACACACCTATCCTACCATCCGCACAATACCCATAAAACGCGACGGTGAGAGGCTTGCCTTGCCCACAAGAACACCATCAGTAAAGGCGTTGACGCACACTTCCGTCACATTGTCAGGCGTAACACTTCCGCCATAAAGTACCCGCACCTTCTGTGCAGTATCTTTACCGTATTTTTGTACGACAAGTGATCGAATAAACACGGTCGCTGTCTGGATATCATCACTTGTCGGTGTGTGACCACTGCCAATCGCCCACACTGGCTCATAGGCAAACACCACATTATGTATATTGTGCGCATCACACGCCTGCAGCACCGCCTCCACTTGCACTCGCACACTTTCCATCTCATCACCCATAGATAAAAATCCCACACAGACAATCGGCGTGAGGTCAGCACGTAGTGCTGTAATCACCTTACGTACCACATCATCATCTGTCTCATGATTGTATGTACGTCGCTCACTGTGTCCAACGATTACATAGCGCGCACCAAGCGCCGCAAGAGTTTTGGGCGACGTGTTTCCGGTATAGCTACCGTAGTACTCCCAGAAGCAGTCTTGCCCGCCAACAGCAATGGGTGATGCGTCTAGTGTACGACAAAAATATTCCGTATATACTGGTGGTGGACAGACCACGATGGTATGTTGTGTGTGTACATGGCTTACCTCCTGTAGCAGTGCCTGACAATACTCGTCCCGCTGTGACGGATTTTCCATGTGCATCTTCACATTGCCCACAATGAGTTTCTTCATGTGTCTTGCTTATACAAAATCTACTTCTTTGCCTCACAGACCTCACGCAACGCTGTCGCTGCATCCTCCGGTGCAATCGGCACCACTTCAATATCTGTAGAGTACTCAAAACCACCATAGGTGTGCGTATGCGGTAAAATATCAAGATAGTAGCTGTATTCATCATACACCGCGCCATCACATGGTGACGTACGGAGAAAGTAATTATAGTCTGGATCGTGTAAAATGACGCCAAGCGCATAGAGTGATTGGTGTAGCGCATCTGCCAAAAACATCTTATCATCCATCGTGATGCGTTCAAAGTACGGTTGCATCTTACGCGGGGCGATGCGAATAGCAAAGGCGCGTGGTGACGCAAATGGACAGAAAGCAATAAATTTTTTATTGGTATAGATGATACGTGTCCCCTCACGCAACTCCTGTTCTAGCATGACTTCCCACAGGTGATGGCGATGTTTTTGATAGTATGCATCGCACACGACAATTTCACGTTGCACGGCTGGCACAATCACTGGCAAAGCAAGGATCTGTGAGTGTGGATGGCGAATAGATGCTCCAGCGCGCGCACCGTGATTATGAAAAATGGAGATGCTTTTTACACCCCTCTGGTGCATCAGTGCTAGATAGCGCTCATGGTATGCATCAATCACTTCTGCCAGTTCGTGAATTTCCAGCTGTGCAAAATCACGTAACGGGTCACGCGTAATTACGACTTCATGATTACCATATGCCGTCATTGCCTGATAAACACCTTCAGACAAATCCTCTTCCTCGCCATCAATAACCACTGATGGAAACTTATTGGGAATCACACGCGTCGTCCACTCATTGTTTTCATCTGCATAGATCAAAACATCTGGCTCCTGCTCCTGATTGTCAAAATGTGCAAAAACATCCTTCTCTGGATCATATGGCGGCTTTGTTTTATCTTCTGCAAAATCCTGTGGCCGCTTTTTACGATTATTAGCAATAATAACCCACTCATCTCGCAAGAGATCATGGCGAATCTGCGCCTGTGGGCGTTGTGTTTTTTGTATGTCTTTTTGCACCGTGATCATACGTTTTTTAATGGAGCGCGTACAACCTCCATGGCACACGCGCCACATATTAGTTTTTATTTTTTACGTACTGTGGTGATGCCGTAGGCACCCATCCACAAACGGATACGCGTCTTACATAAGTCGCGCAATACCTGTATAAAACCATTTGGTCCAGTCAACGTCACTGCGGACTCTACTTCATTCAGCCACCGCACTGGCATCTGTACAACAGAAAATCCCAATTTCTGCGCTAAAACAATCAATTCAAAGTCAAACCCAAAACGATCAACGACCATACGTGACGCTACAGCCTCTGCAACCTCGGCACGCATTGCTTTAAATCCACACTGCGTATCAGGAAATGACCACAAGCCAAGTACGATGCGAATCAAAATATTCCCTACACTGCCAAGAGCCTCCCGATAGCGTGGCTGCCGCACTTGCACATATGCACCAGGAATTGCACGTGACCCCACAACGAGATCTGCACCTTCCGCAAAGAGGTTAAATGCGTTATCCATATGCGTAATTGATGTTGATCCATCTGCATCTACAAATACACGGTACGCCCCTTTTGCCTCAATGAGTCCCTGCCGCACCACATAGCCCTTGCCACAGTTGTGCGGATTCTCAATGACACGCAAATTTTTAATCTCCGCACCATACCCACACACGATATCTGCCGTGTTGTTCGGCGATCCATCTACAACGACGAGAATTTCATAAGAAAACCCCCGCTGCTCCACATACTTCTTAATCGCAAGAAGGTTTGCACCAATGCGATCCTTTTCTTGATATGCCGGAATAACAATAGAGAGATGTGGTGACTGATTGTGCATAAAAATATTTTTACACGCATGTGCACAAACACATGATGCTCTTTTCAGTATACTACATTTTTACGTTTTGCGCATCAAGATAGCTTTGGAGAATAATGCGCGCTGCCTCCGCATCATCCTGTAGATGCACATGCTTTCGTCCACCAGCAATCAAATTCTGCTGCGCCTCACGTGATGAGAACATTTCCGGTGCATACACAACCGGCACACCACACCGCGCACGACACTGTGTCGCAAAACGATCAATAGCTGCTGTATTATCCGCGCAATGGACGTGAGCACTCTTACCGAGCACGATCATCTGTATATCCTGCGCAGCAATAATCTGTGCTAGGCGCGTAAAAACATCGCGATCATTGTCAATCGTCGCATGCGCCATCGCGACGCGAGGATCATCCTGTGCCACCGCAAGTCCAATTTTTTTGTGCCCCCAATCAATACCTAAGTACATTATGCTACTGTGCTGTTAATATCTCTACGCCACGCTGCGTTACCACGACCGTGTTTTCATAGTGTGCACTCAATGCACCATCTGCTGTACAGTAGGTCCACCCATCTTCTGCAATGCGGGTCTGATCTGTGCCAGCATTAATCATCGGCTCCAGAGCCAGCGTCATGCCGGCACGCAGTGGCACATTTTTCAAATGCTCTACAGCGTAATTTGGTACATTTGGCTCATCATGCAGCTGTGTACCAATGCCATGTCCAACCAAGTTTTTCACAACAGAAAATCCATGCGACTCTGCCACATGTTGCACCGCTGCTGCATAATCATAGAGCGTTGCCCCATCACGTACCGCATCACACCCAGCATGGAAGGCCTGCTGCACCGTCAAGGCAATAGCACGCGCCTGAGCACTGCCCTGCCCCACAATAAATGTACGTGCCATATCTGCACAATAGCCTTTATGAGAGAGCCCAACATCAATTTTAACAACATCTCCATCGGCAAGCACATGCGCTGCAGGAAGCCCGTGCACAATCTCATCGTTCGTCGACAAGCAGATCGTACTAGGAAAGGGATCGCGTGGATCGCCATATCCTTTAAACACTGGCGTGCACCCCGCTGCACGGATCATTTCTTCTGCAGCAGTGTCTAACTCATCACCATGCATACCGATGACAATTTTTTGTTCCAGTGCATGCATCACTGTTGCTAAAATACGTCCCGCTGCACGCATGATAGCAATTTCTTCAGATGACTTTACCATTCCCATACAGACTCTCTTTAAAATTTTGCAAGACGTCGCACATGACGATCTGCGCCAGAAAATGCTGTCGCAAGCCATAGTCGTGTTGCCGCAAGAGCATCGTCCACAGAAAGAAACCGAGCGCCCAACGATAACACGTTAGCATGATTGTGCTCACGCGATAACGTGATGATCTCACGTGCACCACCGTAGTACACTGCACACCGCACACCCACTACACGATTAGCCACCATGGCCTCACCCTGTCCCGATCCGCCACACACGATTCCAATACTCTTTTCCCCACGACTGCGATCTGTTGCAACATTCTGCGCCACAGGTAATACAAAATCCGGATAATCATCATTATGCTCCATTGTCGTTGCGCCACAGTCAACAATCACATACGCCGCATCTGTCTCAAATGCTGCCTTGATTGCCTCCTTGAGAAGAAACCCCGCATGATCCGCACCAAGGTACATCTTCATAGCACTACAGAATTAACCTTTTTTGATATAATCATATGCCGACAGCAGCGCCTTTATAGCATCCCCAGCAGCAATGTTATTCTGCCGATATAAGGCATTCGTCACATCACCTGCAGCAAAAATTCCCGCACACGTCGTCGCCTGTGTCACGGGATCCACAACAATATTATTCCATGCATCTTTCTCCACAAGATCGCCTACAATTTCACTGTTTGGCACGGATCCAATTTCGACAAATACGCCACTCACATCTATCCGATTCTCTGCACCAGTTGCAAGATTTTTATACGTCAATCCTGTCACCATACCATCACCATGCACTGCCGACGCCTCAGATCCATAGATGATAGTGACTTTATCTGACGCGAGAATCTTGGATTGCGTTACAGGGTCACCACGCAGCTCCTTCTGCGATGTCTTACGTGCAATGAGGTAGATTTTTGTTGCATATGCCATTAAATCCACAACAGCCTCCAAGCCACTATTACCGCCACCCACAACAGCAACATGCTTATCACGGAAAAACGGCGCATCGCACGTCGCGCAAAACGCCACACCACGACCTTCAAAGTCCGCCTCACCTGGTACACCCATGCGACGATGACGCCCACCGGTTGCCACAATGACTGTTTTCGTCCTGTAGCGTTGATCACCGGCTGCTACTACAAAAAGTCCATCAGCATCTTTTGTAACCGTGTCCACCGCTGTTCCAATAAAAAGATCAATCGCGTCTTTCTGTGCCTCTAAGTGATTTTTAAGCTTTATGGCAAGTGCCGGGCCACTGATACGTGGTTCACCAATCCAGTTCTCAATACCGTCTGACACCACTGACTGTCCGCCAATCTGATTGGCAAACAATGCTGTTGCCATTTGCTTGCGCGCAGCATAAACACCTGCTGCCACCGCTGCAGGACCGCCGCCAATGATCACTGTATCATAAATACTATGTGCCATACACTTTATGTGTTAACAGGACATCACGAGCGACATTGTGTTATTCATCGCCCGCTGATGTCGTGTCAACTACAAACCTAAAAGTTGTGTAAGCTGAACTTGATCAAATCCTACCAGAATCTCCTCTTGACCGTCCTTATTCACAATAATAACTGGCACACCCATCTGTCCAGTTTTCTCTACCATTTCCTGTGCTTTCTTCTGATCCACAGAAACGTCAATATCCGTATATGCCACACCCTTTTCCTGCAAAAAATCTTTTGCCAACGTACAGTAGCCACATGTTGGCGTAGAGTAGATTGTTACGTCCATATCATTTTGTTGTGCACGGTGCCGCGATTTTCCTCCGATATCACGTCACAGGCCCATACTGATTACCATAGTTACCACTGCAGTGTATCACATAATGCACTGTTGGTACAGCTGTAGCACCGCTCATGTACGGTTTGCGTGTTTCGTAACCTAGTGATAATCTAGCAAAGACATCCTAGAAAAACCTATGCGAGAGAAAAACCATATCATGATCATTCATGGCGGCATGACCTTTGCACGACAGAAAGACTACGTGCATTTTCTTCAAACACGAGAGATCTCGATTGAGAAAAAAGTGCGATGGAGAGAAGACTACCTCGATCAAAAACTTGGGAAAGACTTTGACATCATCAGACCACGCATGCCCCTTGCAGATAATGCACGCTACGCTCATTGGAAGATTCACTTTGAGCGACACATCCCTTATGTGAAAGACAACATAATCTTCATTGGCATATCGCTGGGCGGCATCTTCCTTGCAAAGTACCTCGCAGAAAATACATTCCCTAAAAAAATTCTTGCGACATTCCTCATTTGTCCGCCTTATGACAATACCCTACCCACAGAAGACTTGGTGGGTGGATTCACGCTGCCTTCCGACTTGTCGCGTATAGAAAAGAATTCTCCACAGACATTCCTCCTATTCTCTAGAGATGATGATGTTGTTCCGATTGCGCACGCTGAAAAATACAGAGCGAAACTCCCGCACGCACACATTACCATCTATGACAGCAAAAATGGGCATTTCCGCATTGCAGAATTTCCAGAAATTGTACAGATGATCAAAACTGTACAAAAAACGTGTGATGGCTAGCCTTCTTATGAAGTGTATTGACACATTTTCAAAAAGACGCGCAAGAGATTCTAAAGAGAATATTTTGCAACTTTGTTGAGCGGAAAAATTTGCGGGCTACCTCGGTCTGGAACCCGCTGCTTTCAATCAGTATAAGGCTTTTTTGAGGGTCTGTAAAGAGTCGGGGTTTTAAGAGGTCGGGTCGGGTTTTCGAGGGCAAAATGAGACAAATGAGACACGGGACAGCTCCTGTCTCATTTTAAAGAAAAAGACAGTATAGTGTCACATTTATAGTCTAATATGGCTCATATAAACAAATTTGGTTGGTCTTGGTATCTTTGATGACATTCTCAATCATATACTTCTCCCTGTTGGGCATTTGGTCATCTAATGAGAATACGTGTTTGCGTTTTTTAAGAATCAAGTTAACTTCCTTTTTACTGCTATACCATTTTGGCACATACCATTATTTTTTCGTTTTACTATAGTTGGAAATCAACCACCAACATTTAGCATCGAGAGACCTGAGTGGCTCATATTAAGCCGTTTAAAGACTCTCAAGACTATCTAAGCTATAAGATCTAACTTTCTTTGAACAGAATGCAAAAAATCACCGCTTAATTGAGGTGATTTTTTGTTACAGTAAAAAATTTACACTTTTTTTGACAAATTCAAAATTTGAACTCTTTTTGAACTATCATATTAGCTGCTTCAAATATATCCAAACCATTTTTCGCAATATTTTCCGTGATCACAAGGGGTGGCAAAAACCTCACAACATTATCATGATAACCACCAATTTCAACCAGTAAACCATTTCCGTAGCATGCCTTTCTTACTCGCTTTGCCAATTCAGGATCTGGCTCCTTTTTGTCGTTTTTGACATATTCTATTCCAAACATCATTCCTTTAACCCTAACCTCACCAATAAAATCAAAATTTTTAGAGATTGAAATTAGTCTCTTTTCCATTATTCTGCTAACTTTTTTTACATGTGATTCAATATTCAGTTTTTTTGCCAACTCAAGAGTTGCAAGACCAGCTGCCATCCCAAGCTGATTCCCTCTAAATGTTCCAATATGAGTCCCAGGTTTCCAGATATCCAATTCTTTTTTATAGAGAATTAATGACAATGGGAAACCAATACCTCCAATACCTTTTGACATGGTGATAATATCTGGAATAGCCTTGGTGTGCTCAAATGAAAAGAGCTTTCCAGTTCTATAAAAACCAGCTTGAATTTCATCAAATATAACAAGAATATCATTTTTTCTTGCAATATCAACAATTTTTTCTAACCAGCCATCCTTGGGAATGCATGTGCCGCCCTCACCTTGAATAGGTTCAATGATAATTGCAGCTGGCTTCTCAATGCCTGAATGAGGACTTTCTAGAGTATTTTTAATGAAATTGACGCATTCAAAATTGCATTTATTGTTTTTATTGCAACCCATTGGGCATCGGTATGGGCTGCAATATGGCATAAAATGGACACAGGGGATTAAGGATGTAACATCTTCTCGATGAGACAATTTACTGGTGACACTTAACGCGCCAGCCGTCATGCCATGATAACTTCCTTGGAAAGAAATAATACCATGTCTTTTCTTGTTGATTTTAGCTAATTTCATTGCTGCCTCAACCGCATCAGAACCAGTAGGGCCTCCAAAATTAATCTTATATTCTCCTTTCATTTCCTCTGGCAGTGAATCCAGAAGTTTTTCCATGAAATCAATTTTTATCTTGGTTGGAAAATCAACAGATTGAATGATTGAATCAGTGCACTTTTCAAGCTCCTTTAAAACATCTGGATTATTATGCCCAAAATTAACAACTCCACAACCAGAGAAAAAATCCAAATACAAATTGCCATCAACATCCGTAATCGCTGCTCCTCTGGCTTTATCAAATGCAATAGGAATACCTCTTGGATAGGATCTATTATTACTTTCCAATTGCTCCTGTTTTTTTAATAATTCCTTTGACTTTTTTCCAGGAATTTCAGATGTAATAATTTTAGCGTTTTCAGAAAAATGATATTTTTTAAACATATCGTTATCGATAAATTGCAATAATCTGACGAATAATTAATTCATTTGGCTCAATATATCTTCCTGCGTAATCAAACCAGACAGTCATAAAATCCTCTCTATCCAATTTGCGCACAGTTCCAATTTCAGGATCCTGCAGATAAATGTATTCGTCATCCAAACCAACTACAACGGAATAATGACCGTCAGCAACATCAGAATCTGTATAATCAGTCCTTCCGCGAGTAAACCAATTAACAATAACTGGCACATCTTTTGCGAGCCACTTTTCAATGTCATCGAAATCGCTGTTATTTTTTATTTGCACATTAAATCCCAAGCTTTCAGCTGCCTGTTTTAATGATTGGTCATCAGTTCCTAAATCTTCACTGGTGTGACATATTTCAGCTAATTCATTTTCAGTTTTTTCAACCCCATAATAAGAAAGTAGTATTTTTAGAGATGCTGGCCCACACATACTAGCATTTAATGTTTCCTGAAATGGTTTAACTTCGAGCATTTTTTTCATATTTTTTACGTCATTTTGTGGAGACCTCGGGTCTCTCTACCTCTTGAGCTTTGTGCGGTGTTTCTTGGACGAAGTTCGAACATTGTACGAGCAAAATCCGCAGGATTTT
>JAXGYI010000010.1:13442-40582 GCA_040772365.1 Candidatus Moraniibacteriota bacterium | reverse complement strand
GTAACCTATCAGGTGACGGTGAATCCGTGATAACGTACGTCATGTCATCACCTTATCTCTAGAGCACAATAGCTACTTCATGCGCCACACATCTGCATGAGTGGTGTGGGCTTGTGGGGGATTTTTAGTCATTTGGGATAATGTGGTAGAGTCCTGTCGCGTAGTAGAGGATGCCGATGACCTCACGGAGGAAGAAGTGCGGCTCTTTCGTGTAGCGTCCCTCGTGGTAGGTTGCTTGCATGAGGGCAAAGTTTTTGATCCCATTTGCATGTGCCATGAGGGTGATGCGCGCAAGATGGAAGTCATTGGATACAAAAATATACGTTTTACTCTTATCCAAATTGCGGATGGTGGCAAGGGTGTTGATACCGTCATGGTCCAGCACAAGGTTTTCTTCGGCAATCCCATAGTATTCGTGCACCAATTGGCGCATCACTTCGGTTTCATGTTCGCCATAGCGTGACGGACCACCCGACAGCACCAAGCAGTTCACTTGATTGTTTTTGTATAAGGCAACGGCAGTTTTTGTACGGTCAAAAAGTGCGTGCGAAGGAATATTGTCTCTCCAGACGGCAGCACCAAAAATGACAGCACAGTCCTTTTTTTCTATTGTGGTGGCATTATAAAAACGTATGACAAGTGCAGTGGATGCTGCCAGCATGCCAGTAATGAAAAATATGATGATTGCGGCGATGATCAGGATTTTTTTTGTGATGGGCGGCATAGTGTGTGACGTGAGTAATGATGCATAGCATCAGAGAGGGTGTGAATACGAATGATGTATGGATTAGATCGTTCCCAGCGGCGCAGCCAAGTCTCTTGTCTTTTAGCATAGTGCTTCAGGTCGCGCAGCGTGTTGGTGCGCATTGTGGCAAAGGACACATAGCCACGCACATAGCGTGTGCACCACTTATATTCCAATCCAAATTGCTCCAAACGTACCCACGGCACGCGCAGTGCAGTGTGCGCATGGACAATTTCATCAAAAATACCGGTAGCAAACCAGTGATCCATGCGTTTTTCGATGCGCGTGTATAGTATATCACGAGATGGCGATAGTGCCAGAATGAGCGGGTTTTTGATCGGTGCGACAGATGAGACGCGTGGAATGGCGCCGAGTGCCGTGGCAACTTCAATGGCGCGGATGAGGCGCGCGGGATTGCGTGGATCAACGATTTTGGCATAGGCGGGGTCGCGCTCTTGCAATTTCTGCAACAGCGCCGCTGGTGATTGGTCGCGCAGTGCGGCGCGCAGAGATGGGTTTGGGGGAACAGAAGGGAAGACCGTACCCTCCACAAGCGCTTGTGCCCAAAACAGTGTACCACCGCAGATGATCGGCGTTTTGCCTCGTGCACAGATATCTGCATGGATGCGCTGTGCCTTTTTGACAAATTTCGCTGCACTGTAGATGGTAGTGGGGTGCACAATGTTTATCATGTGATGTGCAACATTATCGGATACATACATGTTACGTGTACGCCCTGTGGCATCGATAAACGTTGCATCATATCCAGGCTCTTTGCCGGTACCGATATCCAATCCGCGATAAATTTGGCGCGAATCTGCACTGAGAACTTCGCCATTATATTTTTTTGCAAGTGCAGTGGCAATTGCAGATTTGCCAGATGCTGTGGGTCCGACGACGACGATAGTGCACTGCTTCTCTTGTGATGTTTTGATAGTGGAATGCATGGTATGTTCTTTATACAATACAATAGGATGGAATCATCTTTTTTACTACAGCAATCCATGGAGGTCAGTAGCGTTGCAGGCAATACAGCAGGTCATTATTGACGAATGCTTCACATATCACCACTGCGACAATGTCGTTGTGGCTCCTTATTGCGCGCGATCTTGTATTGTGGCGATAAAGCTAGTAACAGTATACACACCAGCATCACCGTCGTCGCGTGAGCGCACGGAGACTGTGCTGTCGGCAATCTCTTTTTCGCCCACGATCAGCATGTAGGGGATTTTTTCTTTTTGCGCCGTGCGGATGCGTTTGCCGAGCGTGTCGGACTGATTGTTCACGGTGACGCGCAGATCTGCTGCTTCCAGTTGCGCGCGTACGCTTTCTGCATAGTCGGCAAATTTTTCGGAAACGGGGATGATCACTACCTGCGTCGGTGCAAGCCACAGCGGAAACGCACCGGCAAAGTGTTCAATGATGACGGAGAGGAAGCGCTCCAACGATCCAGCGATGGCGCGATGGATCATCACCGGTGTTTGCTCTTCGCCAGAAGCATCGGTATAACGTAGTGCAAAACGTTCCGGCATGACGAAATCCAACTGTGCTGTGGCGAGCTGCCATTCACGCCCGATGGCGTCTTTGAACATGAAATCAATTTTCGGTCCATAAAATGCGGCTTCACCTTCTACGCGTGTATAGGGGAGATGTTCCTTCCGCGCAATATCTTCCAGGATGTGTTCTGCGTCATCCCAGCGGGTGGCATCGCCGAGATATTTTTCCGGTGTCTTGGGATCGCGTACGGATACCGACACCCAATATTTACCCTCCTCAAACATGCCAAGTGATGTGTAGAATGCGCGGATGACGTCAATGATGCCACTAACTTCCGCAGCCACTTGCTCTGTTGTGCAAAAGACATGACCGTCGTCTTGTGAGATGGCGCGCACGCGCGAGAGTCCCAAGAGTTCACCGGCTTGTTCGTCGCGGTAGACCGTGGTGGTTTCCATGAGACGTAGCGGCAGTTCGCGATACGAGCGTTTGTGTCCGGCAAAAATTTGCGTGTGGTGGGGACAATTCATTGGTTTCATGACAAACTCTTGATCCGACTGTCCTTTGACTTTAAATAGTTCGTCACCGAATTTTTCCCAGTGTCCCGATGTTTGGTAGAGATCCCTTTTGGTGATGTGGGGGATGGTGACTTTTTGATAACCGTACTTCTTCTGTAATCCGTGGATTTTTTCCACAATGAGATCGCGTAAGAGCGTTCCTTTTGGCGTGAAGAGTGGCAGCCCTGCACCGACAAGGTCAGAAAATGTAAATAGGTCTAATTCTTTGCCGAGCTTGCGGTGGTCGCGCTTTTTGGCTTCTTCTAGCATGTGGAGATGCGCATCCAATTCTTCTTTTGTGGCAAACAAAACGCCATAGACACGTGTGAGCTGTGGGCGCGTTTCATCGCTTTTCCAATATGCGCCTGCGACGCGCATGAGTTTAAGCGCATCAGGATTGATCTCTTTGCTTGATCGCACATGCGGTCCCTTGCACAGGTCAGTGAAGTCGCCGGAGGTGTAGATCCCAACGACCGTCTCACCTTCGGCGGCAAGATCGTCAAGGAGTTCGGCTTTATAGGGCTGGGTGTTTTGCGGGAAAATGGCGCGCGCTTCGTCAAGTGAGAGTTCTCTGTGTTCAAAAATTACGTCACGTCCGATGAGTTTTTTCATGCGCTTCTCAATGTCTTTGAGGTGAGCGTCCGTCAAAGGTTCCGCGGTTTCAAAATCATAGTAAAAACCGTTGTCCACTGCGGGACCGACACCGAGTTTTGCTTCGGGATGCAGCTGCAGGACCGCTGTGGCGAGGAGATGTGCTGCGGAGTGGCGCTGTGTGTCAATGGAAGTGTGGGACATAGATATTGTGGGAATTAAGATTTACGAGACACAAGTGAAGAGTGATGTAGTGCACGTGTTAAGAATTACGATTTAAAAATGAAGTACGATGTGCATGTTTAAAAAACAAAAAAACACCAACACACCATCCTCTCTCATGCCGAGACCCGTGGCGTTGTCACATTGGCAACACAGTGGGCGGTTCCACTCAGCTTCCCTGATGGTCATCATGGGCGCTTTTCGTGTGTACTTTTTATCATGTGCGCACACAAGGGGAGAACCCCCAACATGCAAACTCTGCGGTTAGTGAGTCCGCGTCATCGTTTGTCAGATTGTTCTTTTTATTAAAGCACAAAAATGGCTTTTTGCAATATTGACATTTTATAAATTGTATGATATGATTGCGAGCTGTACGTTTTCAATTCAATAAGGTTTTATATATCTATTTCTCAAGGAGGTAGTCATGAAGATGAGTTACGTACATTGTCTTTTTCTAGGCTGTGTTTTTATGTGCCTCAATGCCTGTGCAAAGCCGATGGATCTCGGCAAGGTGGGGCACGCTGTTGTCAACCAAACGGTGAGTTCCAAATCGGTTGTTACGCCTGATGGGCAGGTGGAAACCGATCCTGTACGCGTCGCGGGGAACATGGTGTTGTTGGGCGAATTGCCAAACAACCATCGTCTCTACTATATCGTTAAAGATGCGAATACCCGCATCTTGACGCGCTGGCAGTTAACCAATTGGTTTTTAGGGCAGCCGTTTGGCAAGGTTGTCCATAAAACCATTCTTATGGAGAGAGTGCGCGACGGGTGGATGCTCGTTGATGTACTCAATCCCAATTCCACCAGCCCAACTCCAGTTGCGCGACCGTACATTTTCCGTACGGAACGTCAAGCGTTTTTGATCGGAAAGAGTGAATTATCCGCTCTTCCATAAAAAAAGGAGGAAAACATGGGGGAGCACATCAGCTATGCTGTTTCTGCGCCAAAAGTTCTTAAGAGGCATCTTGCGATTAGGGTACGGGTTCCAAAACTCGGTCCTTACATGAAACCCATGCCTGCTTTTATAGGGCATGACGGCAAGGAGGTGCCAGTATATTGGCGCTTTGGCTATTTATTGAAAAACAAAAAAATTCTCAATATCTTCTTCCACGGAATTGATGAGTCGTTTCTTGGGAAGCACATCGTTGCAACGGTGGAAGTGGAGAAAAACAGTGGTGGGTATGTACAGATCACGTGTCGCTACATGCCGGGCATTGAATGGTCGCGCACAATGGTTGTACGCCCTGACAAGCCGGGTGATGGCGTCACGCGGATCTACAATGATGCACCGGAGTGTTTGGTGCTGATACCACGATAGGCTTATCGTCTCAACAACCACCAACAAATCAACTTGTTGGTGGTTTTTTATTTATACGGTGTTTATGCTGTGATAAGAGATGATGCCTCAACGATGGTTGCGAGTGCGCTCATGCACGCTGTATCGGTGGTGATAGTATAGGCCGTGCGCATGGTTTGCCCGTTGTGGCGCAGGAAAACGGTAGTAGGACCGGTAGTGCAAGTGTCAAGGGTAGTTTTGATTTTTTCAATCGTGTCAATGCCGGCAGATGGCGGAAGGATGATGGTGAGGGATGACGGTGTGTTTGGTGTCACTGATGTGGAGGAGTCGCTGTGTGCGGGGGTGTCATCATTTGCGGGAGTGTCTTGCGCAGGTGGCAGGGCGGTGTCGCACGGCGCAGCGCCGTCGGGGTCCGGTGTGGGCGTATGCTCATATTTCTTGCGTGTTGCGACAAGGCTTTTGGCGTAGTCGTTTTTATCGGTGGCGATTTCCTCCAAAGTATTGGCAAGGAATTTTACTTCCTCGTCTTTGTCGGAGAGTGTGCCAGTGACTACGATGGCGCGCCCTTCGGTGAGGAGATCTTTGCAACTGTCCAACAGTTTCGGAAAGACAATGACTTCTGTAGTACTCTTGCCGTCTTCCACTGTGACAAATGCCATGGTAGCGCCACTTTTGGTGAGGATCGTTTTGACGGCAATGACGACGCCACCGATGGTGAGTGTTTTACCGCGCTGATCAGTGTCCTTGCCCAAGACGTCAAGTCCTACGCACACGTGATCAAGAAACGCACTGTAGGCAAAGGCGGGATGATCGGAAACGTAAAGTCCAAGTAACTGTTTCTCCCATGCGAGATGTTGACTTTTGCCGCTGGGGATACCTGTGACGAGTTGGATGGTGGCGCGTGAGAGGAGTTCGGCACCAAAGAGTGAGTGTTGCTTGGATTGCGTGTTGATGCGGAGGTCTTTGATAAATGTCAAAATCTTGTCCATGCTGGCAAGGATGTCGTCGCGGTCAGCAAAGCTGTCAAACGCGCCAACCATCGCCAATGCCTCCAGGGATTTTTTGTTAAGATCTTTGGAGCCGACGCGCGTGCAAAAGTCGGAGAGATCGCGATATTTGCCGCCGCGTTTGCGCTCTTCTACAATCTCATGTGCCACGGGACGCCCAACATTTTTGATGGCGTTTAAGCCAAAGCGAATGCGCGGCTGTTTTTTGGCAGCATCATCTGGCGCATAGATAACAGCAAATTCCTCAAAGCTTTCATTGACGTCTGGTGGCAATACGGTGATACCCATGTCGCGGCACTCCGCGGCTTCAATAGCAATGCGATCGGAATGCCCCTGATCGGATGTCATGAGAGCCGCCATAAATTCCGCAGGGTAGTGCGCTTTCAAGTACGCAGTTTGGTAGCCAATGAGTCCATAGCATGCAGCATGCGATCGGTTAAATCCATAGCCGGCAAATGGCTCAATAAACGCAAAGACTTTTTCTGCAACATCTTTGGTAATGCCATGAGCAACACAGCCGTCAATAAATTTAATTTTTTGCTCTTTAATCAACTCAATGATTTTCTTGCCCATGGCTTTACGCAAAATATCTGCCTCACCAAGGGTGAAGCCTGCCAAATCTTGTGCAATTCGCATGACTTGTTCTTGGTAGACGGCGACGCCATAAGTGTCGGCGAGAATCGCTTCTAGTTTCGGGTGTAAGTAAGTCACAGTCTTTGTGCCGTGCTTGCCGGCGATGAAGTCGGGGATCCACTCCATTGGCCCGGGGCGATAGAGAGCAACCATGGCGATGATGTCTTCCAAGACGGTGGGTTTGAGTTGCTTGAGATAGCGTTTCATACCGCCGGACTCTAGCTGAAAGACGCCTGTGGTGTGTGCGCGCTGCAGGAGGGCGTATGTGCGTGCATCATCTAGCGGAATCTGCTCAATGTCCACTTTTTCGCTGTGGATTTTTTTGATGATGCGCAAGGTGTTTTGGATGATGGTGAGGTTTTTGAGTCCCAAGAAGTCCATTTTTAAAAGCCCGATTTTTTCCACGGCGGAGAATTTTGTGCTAGAGGCGTACTGTGTCACAGTAGCTTGATCGTCGCCCGCAACACGCTGCATGGCTGTGTATTCTACAACAGGCTTATCAGTAATTACGACACCACAGGCATGAATAGAGGAGTGGCGACAGAGACCTTCCAAGCGTCGTGCTGTGTCAATTAATTCTGCAGCATCATCATTTTCTTTATGGAGACGCTTGAAGTCTGGTACGGTTTTGAGTGCATCGTCAATGGATGCTCCGACAATTTCTGGAATGAGTTTTGCGATTTGATCGCAGAAGTTATAGGGAAGACCAAGTGCACGCCCAGCATCGCGAATTGCGGCGCGTGCCGCCATAGTACCAAAGGTGATGATTTGCGCTACATGGTCGGCGCCGTATAAGCGTCGCACATAGGCAATGACGTCATCACGACGGTCATCGGAAAAGTCCATATCCACATCTGGCATAGACACACGTTCAGGGTTCAAGAAACGCTCAAAGAGAAGTTTGTATTCAATGGGATCCATATTGGTGATACCAGTAAGATAGGCGACAAAGGATCCTGCAGCACTACCACGCCCGGGACCGACGACAATGCCGTCGTTTTTTGCCCAGTTCACAAAATCTTGTACGATGAGAAAATAGGAGGCATATCCAGTTTTTTTGATCACATCTAGTTCGTAATCCAATCGCTGACGATGGAGAGAGGTGATCTGCGTGCCGAATTTTTTTGTGAGCCCTGCTTCGCAAAGATCACGTAAAAATGTGTCAGCATCTGTATTTTTTGGCAAGGGGAAGTAGGGAAGTTTTGTGTGACCGAGGTCAATTGTGAATGTACACCGATCAGCGATTTTTTGGGCGTTGTCTACGGCATCAGGTACGGCGGCAAATGCTTCACGCATGTCTTTTTCTGTGTGAAAAGAGAGATCTAGGTGGCGCATTGTTGGGCGATCTACTTCATCGACCTTGCGGTTCATTTGGATGCAGAGAAGGACTTCATGTGTGTCCCGGTCGCTTTTGTCAATATAGTAGACATCGCCACACGCCACTAGTGGTACATCTGTTTGTGCAGATAGCGCAATGAGTCCATCATTAATCTTTTTTTGATCGGGAAAATCGGGATGGTTGTTGAGCTCCAGAAAGAAGTTCTCTTTACCGAAAATGTTGGCGTATAGTAGTGCTTTTTCACGTGCCTTGTCATAGCCATTATTGGCGAGCGCGTCACCGATTTCACCCGTGGCGCCTCCAGATAGTGCAATAAGTCCGTTCGCATGGGCGCGCAACACATCATAATCAACGCGCGGTACGAAATACATCCCATCCAATTGCGCGGCAGTAATGATCTTCAAGAGGTTTTTGTAGCCGATTTCATTCTGCGCAAGGAGGACAAGTTGATGGGTTTTGCGTGCAGATGGCGTGTTTTCTTTATTCATCATTCCGCCCGGCGCCACGAGAATTTCTGCACCGATGATGGGTTTGATGCCATAGTCTTTTGCTTTCACCGTGAATTCTACGGCACCATAAACGGCATTTTTGTCGGTGAGGGCAAGCGCCGTCATGCCGTTTTTTTGCGCCGCCGCAAGAAGGTCGTCAATCTTTGCTAGACCATGTAAGAGGGAAAAATCGCTGTGTGTGTGGAGATGGGTGAACATTAGGTGGGTGAAAACTAAGAATTATAATGGTAGAATGAGGATGTAAGACGACACAAACCATGGACATGGGATTCGCTTGTAGTATTGTAGCATAGAAATAACATACTCGTGTTATTCTGAGCGAAGCTGAGGGTTTTGGGGGCAGTAGTGCATGGTGTAAAACCATATGCGTGAGATTTCTCTGCTGTGTTCACTCTGGTTGGAGCGACATGGTGGTATACTATTCATATGAAAATTGCAACATTTGACCTGGAAAAGACACTGCGCGACGGTACACAGGGTAATGTGATATGCGGTGTGGATGAGGCGGGGCGCGGTCCGTTGGCGGGTCCTGTAGTTGCGGCGGCATGTGTCATTAAAGATGCAGCGCTGTACACACGTGCCAGTGTTACGGAAAACGGTGTGTGGCGACTGGTGCGCGACTCCAAATCACTCAGCGAAAAACAGCGTAACGAGGCGTATGCGTGGATTTGTGAGTATTTTCATGTTGGTGTCGGCATCAGTACGCCGGCAACGATTGATCGCATCAACATTTTGCAAGCGACATTTCTCGCCATGAAAAAGGCAGTGCAAGACGTGGCAGGACACATGACACGTGCCACTTCTGCCGAGGCACAGCATGTCGATGTGCGCCTACTCCTTCTCATTGACGGTAATCAAAAAATCGCCAACTGTTCCCATGCGCAGCGGTGCATCCCGCGCGGCGACACGCACGTCAAATCTATTTCTGCCGCATCCATCATCGCCAAAGTCACACGCGATCGCATCATGATTGACTATGATGCACAATATCCGCTCTATGGTTTTGCTGCTCACAAAGGCTATGGCACTGCAGCACACCTAAACGCCCTGCGTACCCACGGCGCCACACCCATACATCGTAAGAGCTTTGCGCCGGTTGCGCGTTATGTGTAAAAGAGGAGTGCATATTTCTTTAATTCGAATACTTCTGCGAATTTCTTTGTATTTTTATGCCATTATGTAATATTTAAGGAGGATAAAATAGTGAAGGAAAAATAATTACTAAAATTTAAACAATGGTTATAACAATTCTTTTTATTATTACCAAATTGACTTCAGTTTTGTGTTTGTCATGGTGGTGGATATTAATACCAATAATTATGGATGGTATTATCTACAATAACAGGGTAGATAATTATCATATTGAAGAACAAAGCTTTGCAGAGGGGTTTAATGCTGGTCGGAGATCCAGTCCTCATGAAGATTATACAGATTATTATGATAATTGATATCTCATTGTTGAAGATATCTCTCTCTAGATCTACTCACCATCTTTTTCTCTTTGTGTTAAAGTTATTCCCGTATTTATTTAGGGAAGATTTTATTATTTCTCCAAACGATCCGGACGGTTGTTGGGGCAAGTTTTGTCGGAGCAGCGTTCGGGGATGGTCTTGGTACCCTCCATCATTAGTGCGCCACATTTTGTACCGTCGCGCTTGAAGGTGCAGAGGCTACCCGTGGGGCGCGCCTTGATAGCATTTTTGCACTGTGGATAATTTGAGCAACTGTAAAATACGCCGAAACGACCATTGCGTTCTACCATTTCACCAGTTGTGCACACGGGGCAGGTGACACCGGTCTTGCGTCTTGCAGCTTCTTTAGGGTCTTCTTTGATGAATTTGCATTTGGGATAGTTGGAGCAGGAGATGAATTTGCCGTAGCGTCCTTCGCGCTCCACGAGTTTACCATCGCATTTGGGACAGAGTTCACCGGTTTCTTTGGGTCCTTCCATCTTTTTACCGTCAATCGTGCGCGCGCCGTCGCAGTCGGGAAACTTCTTGCAACTGAGGAAGCGTCCGTTTTTACTGAGTTTGATCACCATGTCGCCTTTGCACTTTGGACATTTGAATTTTGCAGGTGCGTCGCCGAGGTCGGTGACTTTGTCCAACTTCTCTTTCTTTTTGACATCTTTAGTGAATGGCGTGTAAAAGGCCGCGAGTGTTGCGGCGTAGTCGCGTTCGCCGCGCGCGATTTCGTCCAGCTCATTCTCCATTTCTGCGGTGAAGGTGTCGCTCACATATGTGCCGAAATGTTCGGAGAGGAAATCACTCACCACGATGCCTGTGTCGGTTGGCTTGAGTGCGCGCCCCTCCTTTTCCACGTAGCCGCGTGTTTCAATGGTGCGAATGATGGATGCGTAGGTGCTCGGGCGTCCGATGCCGCGCTTTTCCAATTCTTTCACAAGCCCTGCTTCGGAGTAGCGTGGTGGCGGTGTGGTTTCTTTTTCGTCCATATGGGCCTCTACCAGCGTAAGCGGGTCGCCAACAGCAACAAGTGGTACTTCCACGTCATCACTGCGCGCTGCGGTGTCAACAATGAGCCATCCCGGTGCAATGACGCGTGAACCCGTTACGGTAAATTCGGGAATCGTGTCGCCGGTGATATTTGCTGCGATACGTGTTTTCTTGACGGTGGCATCAATCATCTGTGAGGCAAGTGCGCGTGTGCGAATAAGGGTGTAGAGTTTTTTTTGATCGGCGGTGGTGCCGGCGTGCTCTAGTTTCGGATTGGATGGGCGAATCGCCTCATGTGCTTCTTGCGCATTTTTGCTCTTAGTTTTGTACAGGCGTAGTTCGTGTTTGTCGGCGCCATAGGTAGCGATGATGACTTTTTTGATGGCAGTAAGTGCGTCTTGTGACAGTGTTACTGAGTCGGTACGCATGTACGTGATCAATCCCGCTTCGTAGAGTTTCTGTGCGGTTTGCATGGTGCGCGATGGGGAAAAACCCAGGCGCGACGATGCAGTTTGTTGCAATGTGGATGTGGTGAATGGCGCATAGGGGCGGCGCTTCTGTGTGGTTTCCTTAATGTCTGTTATGTGCCACGGACCTTTTTTTGCCGCTTGAGTGATGCGTAGCGCTTCTTTTTTGTCGCGTGGCTCGTCTTTACACATTAGGGTGAGTAATTCTTTTTTTGTGGTTTCGGCGTCAATGGACAAGGTCCAGTATTTTTCTGGCACGAATGCTTGAATTTCTTTTTCGCGCTCCACTAAAATACGCAGCGCGGGAGACTGTACGCGTCCTGCGGAGAGTCCATAGCGCACCTTCTGCCAAATAATACCCGAGAGATCGTAGCCCACAAGCCGATCCAAGACGCGGCGAGCTTCTTGCGCCTTGCGGAGATTTTGGTCAATTTTGTGTGGATGGGCAATGGCATCGGTGACGGCATCTTTGGTAATTTCGTGAAATGTCACGCGCTTCATTTTAGAGACGGGGATTTTTGCTTTTTTGAGCAGCTCCGCAATGTGCCACGCAATTGCCTCACCTTCGCGGTCGGGGTCAGTGGCAAGATAGATTTCTGTTGCCTTTTTAGCTTTTTCCGTCAAGTCCGCGACAACATTTTCCTTATCTGGTGAGATTTCATAGCGTGGTGTGAAACCCCCATCAATGTCAATGGCGTCTTTGTTGGATTTCGGCAGATCACGGATGTGTCCGACACTGGATGCAACAGTAAAGTCCTTGCCAAGATATTTTCCGATGGTCTTGGTTTTGGTAGGGGATTCGACGATGAGAAGCTTCATTGTGTTTTGATTTTAAATCAGTGAGTTATACCCATGGCGATGCTGCATGTACACAGCGCGCGTTACTGTTTCAAAAAATACAATTGATTTGCTGTTGTGTCAAATTGTGGACAAAAGTGTATTTTTGGAGTAGTGTGGAAAAAATACGTTTCTTAACATTTTTGCATTTCTGAACACATTCTTGTGGGAGATGAATAATGAAAGATATTATAAGGGATATCCGGAGTATCTTATATGCTTGCGATCTGCGTTGTGTTGTCGGAGCGACGCGATGCGCGTGCTATCTGCAACACACTATAGGTATGACAAACTTTGTTATGGCGCGATTGATTTGTGTCGGTACACTTGTCATCCTTCTTTTTTCTGGGGAGAATGTAGAGCATATTGTCGCATGGGTGTTGTTCTCTTTCGGTTATATTGTCTGCTCAAGCAGGTTGGAAATGGAATGGCGCGAAACGTCTGATCGGGGGTTATTTTGGCTCAATGAATTATTTTTTATCTTGCGACCTCTTCGCATTATATCTCTTTTTCTGACGTGTGTTTTTGCATGTGTGTTGATAATCATGTCCGGTATGTTTAGTTCTTTTATCACAATCTTTTCCATAACACTGGTTCTGTATTTTGTGTCGGTGACACCGTTGCCTCCGGACACTGTCGGTTTTTTGGAAAAATACATAAAGAAAAAGGTGCATCGGACACATCATGTGCCCGATGTAACATGAGCGTGATATACTTTTTTGATAATGGGAAGAGCAATTTCTTCCCATTTTTTACTTCCGCACAACGTAGGTTTGATTGCCGAGGCTGTCCACTGTGCCCGCAAGCTCCATCATCATGAGTGCGGCGGGGATGGTAGCTGCGTCGGCAGGATGCTTAGCGATCAGAGCATTGATGTGGATGCCGTCAGGTGCGGCGGCGATGGTGCGCACGAGTTTTTCGTGGAGGGGGTCGGCGGTTGCAGGATGTGGGGCGTGTGTGGGCGGTGCGGTGCGCGTCTTTTGTGTGTGGCGTTGTGGTGTGTCATCGTCGCTCGCGGTGCATGCGGCGATGACGTCGCTGGGTGTAAGTGCGGCTGTGGCACAGTGGTCACGGATGAGTGTGTTTGGTCCGACGGCACCATCAGCAAAGATGGATCCGGGAATGGCAAAAAGTTTTTTGTGATACTTTTGTGCCCACTGCGCCGTGGTGAGTGTGCCGGATTTGGCAGTGGCTTCCACGATGAGTACGGCGTCGGCGAGTGCTGCCATCAAGCGATTGCGCGCAGGAAAGGTGCCGCGGTTAGGTTGTGTGCCTGGCGGATATTCGGAGACAAGCACGCCACCGCCGGTGAGGATGCGGTGCGCTAGCCGCAGGTGTGTGCGCGGTGTGATGGTGGCGTCGTCAATGCCACCACCAAGAACGGCGATGGTCACACCGCCGCACTCCACCGCAGCAGTGTGAGCGATGGCATCAATGCCGAGTGCCAATCCGGAGATGATGGGGATGTGCGTCAGGGCAATGTCTTCGGCGAAGAGGCGTGCGCAACGCGTGCCGTAGTCGCCGGCTTTGCGCGCGCCAACGATTGTGACGCTGCCACGCGTGAGTGCGCGCGCGTCGCCGCGGACGTAGAGTGCAAACGGCGCGGAGGGGATGCCGCGCAATGTTGCAGGAAAAGACGCGTCACGCGTTGTGATGAGAGAAATGTGCGATTGCGTGCAGGTGTCCCATTGTTCCGCTACGTTGATGGTGGGGCGCGACGCGACAGTGTGTGCGGCGAGTGTGGTGGAAAAACCGGCATCAACAAGCGCGTCATGCGACGTCTCCCATGCGTCGCGAAACGATGCAAAATGCCCTGCGAGGAGGAAGAGTTTGTGCGCGCCGACACCGGCAATGTGGAGCCACGCATTGAGGTAGGGGCGGTCGTCGTCGGACACATGCACAATTGACATAAAAGCGCTGTTCTGTTATAATGATATTTCTTTTACAATACCATCTGCATATCGTTCCGTCTATAGATTGTGTGTTCGGTTACTCCTCCTTACCGGCAACGGTCTTTTGTCACATGCCATTGTGCATGTGCGCAAAAGGATCTATGGACGGAATGATGTGTGGATGGATGTTCTTTATTAATTACTTACGACAAAATTTGGAGGTTGACATGCGTGTACGTCACATAATGTGTGTTTTCTTGATGACTGCTCTTTTGTTCGGCTGTGCGTCACCACATTATACGGTGACAAAGCCGGCGGCGGAGGAAATTGATATGGCGATGGTGCACATCGTCATGCACCTTCTATTCATGGAGGAGGGTGATATGATGAGTGAGGTAGATTTCCTCGCTAAAATTCCCGATGCTGCAACGCTGCCCGAGCAATGTCGGAATAGTTTTAGCGAAGAAGGGTATACCCTCATTAAGGAGTATGCCAAAAAACGCTATGGTAGCGATGATCCTGAATTCATGCAAAGGAGCATCTTCGTTGCGACCGATTACCTCGCGGCATACGTCATGCTCAATTTCGGCGACGGCAAACCGCCGTTGACGATAGAGGAGGCTGCAATTTTTGAGGAAGTTGCGGCGCAGTCACCAGGCGTTCTGTTCTTCGGGTGTCTTGCAGAAATGTATGACGCTCTACATAAAAAATAAACCGTCTGGTATTTTACTCACACGTTGCTGCTGGTTTAGCAGTAACGTGTTTTTGTTCGTGGATGTCGCGAATAATGATGTCAATGGTCTCCATGAGTAAGACATGGTCATCGTCGGACATACGTTGCAAGACAAAGTCATCGCCGGCAATGGATCCACGCGCGACACGTCCATCTCTGTGTTCCACGCCGATACGGATCCGCGTGAAATCTTGTGTGCCAAGGGTCTCAATAATGTGTTGCACGCCATTGTGTCCGGCGGAGCGCACATCGCGACTGATTTTATAAGTACCTAATGCCAGATCTAAGTCATCATGTGCGATGACGAGATTGTCCAGTGCAATCTTGTAATAGGCAGTAGCTGCGCGGACAGCATCGCCGGAGCGGTTCATAAACGTTGTTGGTCGGACACAGATCAGAGCGTGGCGATCGTGGTCGGCAGGAATGCGCGCAATATCGGCATGCAGGTTTTTTTCGTGGCGGAAATGATCGGGTGCGTCGTGGCGCAGGAGGAGGCGTTCAATGAAGAGCGTACCTGCATTGTGGCGCGTGCGTTCATAGCGTGCACCGGGATTGCCGAGTCCGACAATCATGAGTGTTTGTGTCATAGAGCATCATGAGGATTAGTAAGTAATGCATCTTCTAGTTCTTTTTCCATTTCGTCTTGTGAAATGGCAGTATAGGTGTAGGTAGGGATGAGGTCTGTGCCAAGCGTGATGACGAAGTCGGCAGTGATTGTGTCGGTGTCAGATGGGGTAGTGCTTTTTGTTGCGGGAAGTTTTTTGATGAGTTCGTCTAGTGAAAAAGGTTTTTCGCCATCAGTGAGATCAGAGATGGTCGTAGTGTCAATTATGGAAGAGGTGTTGGTGTGGCCGCGTGGTAGTGCCGTAGCTGTGACAGAGGAAAAGCCAATCGTTTTGAGCGTCGTGGTAACACGTGAAAGCAGTTCACTGTTTCCGCTGTAATTCATAATGGTAATGGTGGGTTGTTCAGCTGCAATGTCTTTCTGTCGCTGTGTAATTTGATCAAGTTCAAACAGCGCACCGGCGCGTTCGCGCATTTCACGATAAGTGCCGATACGGGGAATGAGTCCAGGCATGCCACCACTGCGTGCGCTGATGAGGAGGCTATCCGGTCGCCATGCATCTATCACAACAGTGGTAATGTTATGCGTGTCTACTTTTTTGATCAGAGAGATCAATGGCTCTAGTGCGTCGCCGCCAACATTAGTGTGCACATGATCACCTAAGACATCCAAGATACTACCAATTTTCATTGGATTAACGATGGTGCCAAGGGAAAATGCCTTATTGCGTGCAGCTTGCATTACTTGCTGCTGGCGTCGTGCACGTCCAAAATCACCTTCGCTGTCGTGGCGTGTACGCGCATATTTCAGTGCAGTGGCACCGTCAAGGTGCTGTAATCCTGGTTGAATTTCAAATGTTTCATAGCTGTATCCAGGACCTGGATAGCGAGTGTCCTTGATGTGGTGGGGGACGTCAATATTGATACCACCAAGTGTATCAATAATTTTTGTAAATCCTTCAAAGTCCATGAGGATATAGTAGTGTATGGGTTCGCCGGTGATGGTAGTAATCGTATCGGTGAGATAGTCGGTACCAACATCGTCGCGTAGTCCATAGGTGTAGAGGCTGTTGATTTTGACGGTGCGTCCGTTGTGTGTCACAAGCAAATCCCGTGGAATGGAGAAGAGTCCGAGGCGATAGTTGCGCGTGTTGATGCTTGCAAGCATGATGGTATCGGTGAGGTCTTTGCCGCCTTTGAAGGTGTTGGCACGCCCGAGGAGAAGGATGTTGATGCGTCCTTCTGCAAAGCCATTTAGTTTCTCGAAAGATTGTGGGTTAGCGATATCTGCCAGTGCTGCACGTAGCGTATAGGGACGATCACTGTCATTCATGTTGGCGGCGGCTATGCGTCCTTTGCTGTAGAGCATCCATACTGTCCACACGAGCGCAATGAGAAAAATCGCCGCGGCTGTGATGAGGATGATGCGTCCGAATGGGATGCGACGGTGTGGTGCGCGTTGTGCGGAGGGCGCTTCACGCTGCGAGCTGTGAGGTGGCGCGTATGCGGAAGGTGGTGCGTCACCCGCTGTCGATGCGCTGTGCGCTGTTGTATTATCATTGTACGGGCGATCTGATGCAGCGCGCCGGTAGGACAGCTGCCCTTGTGCGGACATGCGGTATGGTGCAGCGCGCCGGTAGGGCTGTTGTTGCGGTGTGGGGTATGGCGGTTGCAGCGCACGCGGCGCGGTGCGCGGCACACTGGGTCGGGCCATGTTCATGCGAGCGGGTTGTTGGCGCATGCCGTTTGTCCGGCGTACAATATCCATAAGCTATGCAGCGTAGAAATCACATTATATCGTTTGTATCCTATCATCTGCAACGGAAAACCTCAACTGTGCTGCACTGTCTTTGTGGGTGCTTGAAAAATAGACAAGCCCAAATCCACACTGTGAATTGGGCTTGTTTTTTATGAGAGAACTTTATCATCCTTATCCCCTGAGGCTTGCCTCAGGGGATTTGGGTTATCACGCATTTTTTTTCTGGGTCATTTAGTAACCTCTCTAGCGGGCTTAATACGCGCTTTACTGCACCCGGTGGAAACCAGAACCCCATCATGTCTGCTCCTGTGTCAGCGCAGTCCCATCTTAGGCAGCCGACGTAGGAGAGATGTTCTTTGTTATACAGAACGGCATAGTCCGGAATCATGCGATTTTTATCCACTGGAGAGTATAGCGTAATAGGGTCACCGATGAAAATTGCTTTACCGCACCATGCACATCTGATTGCCATTTTTTCAAGACATCGGTGGCAGTACTCTATTTTGCCATCAATAACCGGTACAGTTGTTGTTGTCTGCTCGCCAAAGGCGTGAACTGTGTCTGTGATATACGCGCTGTGTCCACATTCCGCTATGATCCTCTTTCTGAAAATGTTAAAGTTCCACTTCATTGTTTTTCCTCCTTATGTAGTTGAGATTGTGGAGAAATAGTATAAAAAAATATATCATATGTCAAAGTTTCATGACCTATAAATCGATTAATGTAGAATCTTCTAGTAATCCGAGTGCATCCTTATAAGCTAGTGTGCCTTGCCATACATCTATAAGTCAGTGTATCCTAAAAGAAAGATGACCATGTACTATGTTTCTCAAGCGCGTTGATATTAAGGGATTCAAATCATTTGCCACGGCCACGGCATTTGATTTTGCGCGCACAGGATTGACGAAGGGAATGACGGCGATTGTGGGACCGAACGGTTCGGGCAAATCCAATCTCTCCGATGCAGTGCGGTGGGTGATGGGTGAGCAGTCCATGAAGACATTGCGCGGCAAAAAGAGCGAGGATGTGATTTTTGCGGGATCGGAAACGCGCCCGCGCGCGTCTATGGCGGAGGTATCACTGGTTTTTGATAATGCGGACAAGAGTATTCCTTTGGAGTTTGATGAAGTGGTGATCACGCGAAAGCTCTATCGTAGTGGCGAGAGTGATTATCTGGTGAATGGTGCAGCAGTGCGATTATTGGATGTGGTGGACCTGTTGGCACAGATGGGAATCGGACGTGAGAGTTATAGTGTGGTGGGACAGGGTATGGCAGATGCAATTTTATCAGCATCACCGATAGAACGACGTGAGATGATTGAAGATGCAGCGGGTGTTAAACATTATCAGATTCGTAAAGCGCGCGCACTGAAGAAGCTGGATCGCACAAAAGAAAATTTAGCGCAAGTGGATGCGTTGATCGCTGAAGTAACGCCACACATCCGATCACTTAAGCGGCAAGCGACAAAGGCGCGTCAGAGTAAAGAGATCTATGAGCAGTACAAAACTGCACAGCGTACATATTTTACACATGTGTGGCAGACGCTCATGGGGGAGAAGACGGCATTGGACGATCAGGCTGCAACAGTTGGTGTAGCGTTTCAGCATGCGCAGCGCGATGTGGATCGTGTCAATGATCAGTTGATGGCAGAGGCAAAAAAGGTGGATGATGCGAATCAGATTGCAGATTTTGAAAAAACGAAGCGTACAACGTATGCATTGCTCCAGGATCTGGAAAAGAAGATTGCTATTGCTGCAGGGCGTATCGATCTCCAAAAAGAACGCAAGGCGCATGAGAAAAAAGTTATACATGTTCCTGTGGATTTGGCGTATGTGCAGAAGGAGCTGGATGTGATTCGGGCGCGACAAGCAGAGTTGATTGATGCGCTGGAAGAGGTGTCGGATGTGGCATGTGTGCAGGAAATTGCAGCACAGTTGCGTGATGTGCATGCGCAGATGGATCGGTTGTATAACGATGCTGGCAAGAAGCACGTGGATGTGGCAACGGATGACTATGATGAGCGCATCGCGGCGTATGATGCGACGATTGCGCAGTTGGAAAAAGACGTGGCACAGCACACAGGTGCTGCACAGGATGCACAGGCAACCATTGCGCGGTTGGATGATGAAATTGCTGCAGTGGTAGCGGCTGACAAGGCAGCGCGTATCACATTTTTTGCGCTAGAAAAAGAAAAACGTGACAAGCAAATCATTCTGGATGATATTCGCGAAAAACTTAATGCAGTGCGCGTGGACATGGCACGTGTGGATGTGCGGATTGATGATGTACGTGGTGAGGTGCGCGAAGAGCTTGGTGTGGAGGTGGAAGATCTTGCGGTAACAGTGGAACACGCATCGCCGGAGCAGATTGCGCACATGGAGCAAGAAGTACGCAAGTTGCGCAGCAAGTATGAACACGTTGGTGGCATTGATCCGCTGGTGATTGATGAGTATGAGGAAATGCAGGCACGGTTTGATGTATTGATCACAGAGTCTCGTGATCTTGCTAATGCTATCGTGCAACTTAAAGAAGTTGTTAAAGAAATGGATGATAAAATTCATACAGCGTTTACGGTGGCATTCAAAGAAATTAATGAGGAGTTTTCAAAATATTTCCGTATTTTATTCAATGGTGGCACGGCGAAATTGAAAAAAACGACTATTGCACCGACACTGCGGCGCGGTGACGGTGCAGTGGCTGAAGAAGACACATCGTCAGATGACGTCGTGGCGGATGCCACGTCAGCGGCAAAGCCCGAAATTGGCATTGACATCATTGCGTCGCCACCGGGTAAAAAGGTGTCGCACCTCTCCCTGCTTTCTGGCGGCGAGCGTTCTCTAACATCCGTGGCAATGCTTTTGGCGATCATTGCCTACAATCCACCGCCCTTCACCATCCTTGACGAAGTAGAAGCGGCACTGGACGAGGCAAACTCGCGGCGACTGGCGCGTATTTTCAGCGAATTGACTGACAAGACGCAATTCATCGTGATTACGCACAACCGCGAGACTATGCGTCACGCCGATGTGCTCTATGGTGTGACGATGGGTGATGACGGTGTGTCGCAACTGTTGAGTGTGACGCTTGACCAAGTCAAAGACGACGATGGCGACGGGGAAATTGATGAGATTGTGTAAAATAATGGATTTCTACGCTTCACAATAGCGCAGAATAGATGCTATATTGTTTGAGCTAGTTTGATTTTTTACTTGCCATTAATTTTTACAAATGCCCCTCTTTTATGGTGTTCTGCTGTTCCACGCCTAAATCATGAAGTAGTGCAATCGTTTCATTTTTTGCTCCGTTTTATTTTCATGTTTAAAATATAGGTCAACATGTCTTTTTCCCACTGCCTTTTCACATCTACCATGTAGTTGTGTCAGTTTTTCTCTAAGGGGTCTACATTTTCAAAGCATGCGAACTCTATGAGTGGGTACAGACAAATTTTGACGCGGGGAAGGCTTTTTGATAGAATTGACACGTTTGCGGCAGATGTGTTGCATACGTCGTTTTTTTATACACACACCTATGTCACTATTGCAAAAATTTTTCGGTTCCAACGAAAAACAGATCAAACGCTTACAGCCCATTGTGGAAGAGATTAACGCGCTGGAGGGTGAAATGACAGCATTGACAGATGCCGATATGATTGCACGTACACGCACACTGCAAGAACGTGCACAGTCTGGCACGTCGCTAGAAAAACTCTTGCCGGAGGCGTTTGCACTCACGCGCGAGGCGGCGCAACGTGCTATTGGACAGCGACACTACGACGTGCAGTTGATGGGTGGTATTGTATTACATCAAGGCAAGATTGCCGAGATGAAGACTGGTGAGGGAAAAACACTAACATCTACATTGGCCATCTATCTTAACGCCCTGGCAGGCAAGGGTGTGCACGTGGTGACGGTAAATGACTACCTGGCGCGGCGTGACTGCAACTGGATGGGTGCTATTTTTGAGCGGCTGGGGTTGCAGACATCGTGCATTACGCATGCGGGGGGCTTTCTCTATCGTGGTACGACCGTAGATAGTGATGAGGTAGATATTGAGATGGAAAACTTAGTGCCGGTAGATAAAAAAGAGGCGTATGCAGCCGACATTACGTATGGTACAAACAATGAATTTGGCTTTGATTATTTGCGCGATAACATGGCGCAGTCAACAGAGCATATTACACAGCGGGGGCATCACTACGCCATTGTGGATGAAGTAGACTCCATTTTGATTGACGAGGCGCGTACGCCGCTGATTATTTCTGCACCAGATACGGAATCCACAAAACTCTATGAGCGTTTTGCTGCCATCGTGCCGCGTCTTGAGCAGGGTACGGACTATACTGTAGATGAAAAAATGCGATCAGTGGCGATTACTGATAGCGGTATTGAAAAGGTAGAGAAGGATCTGAGTATTGGTAATATCTATACGCAAGGCAACATCCAATACGTGCATCATTTAGAACAGTCACTGAAGGCACATGCTATTTTTCAGCGCGACAAGGACTACATGGTACGTGACGGTGAGGTGATCATCATTGATGAGTTTACTGGGCGCGCACAGGAGGGGCGTCGTTACAGTGACGGTTTACACCAGGCCATTGAGGCAAAAGAACGCGTGGTGGTGCAGCGTGAGTCACGTACGTTGGCAACGATCACATTTCAGAACTATTTTCGCATGTACGACAAACTTGCCGGCATGACTGGTACAGCAAGTACAAGTGCGGAGGAGCTGCAAAAGGTCTATGGCTTAGATGTGTTGGAAATTCCTACGCACAAGACGATGATTCGTGCCGACCTCGCCGATGTTGTGTATAAAAATGAACGTGGGAAATTTCGCGCTATTGTGGAGAAGATTGCAGAGCTGCATGCAACGGGACAGCCGGTATTGGTGGGTACAGTGGCGATTGAGAAGTCTGAAGCACTCAGTCACGCACTAGAGAAAGCCGGTGTGTCGCATAGTGTACTCAATGCCAAACATCACGAACGTGAGGCACAGATCATTGCTGGCGCGGGGCGCAAGGGTGCAGTGACGATTGCCACAAACATGGCGGGACGCGGTACAGACATTAAGCTAGGTGATGGCGTTGCTGCACTTGGCGGGCTCTATATTATTGGCACGGAGCGACATGAGGCGCGTCGCATCGACAATCAGTTGCGTGGGCGATCCGGGCGGCAGGGTGACCCTGGTACAACACAGTTCTATATCTCTCTGGAAGATGAACTGATGCGGCGCTTTGGTGGAGATAAGTTGAAAAATATCATGGAGCGGCTGGGATTACCGGAAGATCAACCGATTCAAAATGCTATTATTTCCAAACAGATTGAGGGTGCACAGACGAAGATTGAGGGATTCAACTTTGATATTCGCAAGAGCGTCTTAGACTATGACAATGTGATGAACAAGCAGCGTGAAGTGATTTACGAGCGACGACAGGAAGTGCTGGAGAAGAAGGATGTGAAGCCGGAAGTCATGATGATGCTACAAGAGGAGGCAGAGCAAATTATTGGTGCCAACACGACAGGTGAGCGCTATACGTGGCAGGTGGATACTATTGCACATGATGTGCGTACACTTTTTCCACTGGACGATGCAGCAGTGGATAAATTGTCACACATCATCAGTGATGAGTCACGTGATGATCGCGAAGTCATTGCGTCGCTTGTAGAATATGTTTTTGGTGCTGGAAAAATGGCATATGCTGCGCGTGAAAAACATAATGGTGATGTAGCACAGCGCGCTATTGAGCGATCCGTGGTACTGCGGTCTATTGATCAACACTGGATGGATCACTTAGATGCCATTGATCATTTGCGTCAAGGAATTGGCTTGCGCGGCTATGGTCAGCAAGACCCTCTCATTGAGTATAAAAAGGAAGCTTTTGAGATGTTTTCGCAACTGCTTGCAAATATTCGCACAACAACATTACGCACGATGTTTCGTGCAGCAGTTGTAGCGCAAGAAGATAGTGCGATGATGCAGCTGGCACGCAACATGCAATTGTCTGGTGCAGGTGACAATGTCAGTCAATTAGCGGCATTGGCAGATGATGAACAGAGAGCGTCACTTGCTAGCTTGCCGAAGATTCAACAACCACTTCGTGCCACTGCTACTGCTGGACGAAACGATCCGTGCCCCTGTGGCAGCGGTAAGAAGTATAAGAAGTGTCATGGGAAGTAGAAAGCCATTAATGACTGTGCGTACACAGTTCCCATCTCTTTTCGCGCCATACTGTGTGGCGCGCGAAGTGTCTGCTGGAGCAGTAGTTTTTCGCACGTCACCACGTGGTGATCGACAGTTTCTCTTACTACAGTATCGTGCAGGGCATTGGGAGTTTCCGCGTGGGCATATGGAAGTGGGGGAGACGGAGCAGGAGACAGCATTACGGGAAATCTGTGAAGAGACGGGTATAACAGATGTGCGGATTTTTTCTGGTATTCGCACAACCATGCAATTCAGTTATGTGGCGCGCGGTGAGGAGTATCGCAAACGTAAAAATGACAAAGCGTGTGCTGTGGTGTGGAAGCGTGTAATTTTTCTAGCTGCAGAAGTGCCCATGGATGCAGCTGTGCGTATTTCTCACGAGCACATCACGTACAGATGGGTGAATTACGAGCACGCCATGAACATGCTGACGTTTCGCAATGCACGTGGTGTTTTGTCACGTATTGTGCGTGATCTTGCAAAAAAATAACTATCAGGGTGCGATTATTGCTTTTTTATATGTGCTAGCGTACAATACAGTTTGTATGATTCCCGTGGGAGTTATGGTTTTTATCCTTACATGTACCGTATGCGAAAAATGCATCATAGTAAGAGAAGTTTTTGGTTGACGATTCTTTTTTCCGTGTGTGTTGTTGCGATCGCTATTCCCGCACCGAAATGGGCACCGGCGTGGTGGAAGAGTATAGATCAAAAACTATCCATTAATCTAGGACTAGATTTACAGGGCGGGCTGCACTTAGAGTATGCATTGGATACAAGTAAAATTGCACCAGAAAAAGTGCGCGAGGCAGAACATGCTGTACAGGCGGTTGTGGAGCGTCGCGTGAATGCTTATGGCGTAGGAGAGCCGATTGTACAATTAGCGCATCGTGGTGAAGATTCTTTTCTGATTGTGGAATTTCCTGGGGCGAAAAATATTGATGATATTAAAAATGTTATCCAAAAGACGCCATTTCTTGAGTTTCGCGAACCAAAATCGGAAGATGCCATGGAAGAAGAGCGGCAGGCATTGGCACAGGTGGTTGCGCCAATGAATGAGGAGGCACAACAGCAGGCACAAGATCTGCTGACGCGCGTGCAGAATGGTGAGGATTTTTCTGCGCTTGCCAAAGAATTTAGCAAAGACACAAGCAACAGCGAGGAGGGCGGTGTTTTGGATTTTGTGAAGAAGGGAGCTTATGTACCGGAGTTTGATGCGGCGCTTTTTGCTGACGACTTGCAGGATGGGCAGGTTGTAGACCATTTGGTAGAAACACAGTTTGGGTGGCACATTGTCAAGAAGATGGAAACGCGTGGCGAGGGCGATGATCGTGAGATTAAGGCACAGCATATCCTCATTGGCAAGCTGGATCCACCAGTTGATCAATTTACAGCAACGGAATTGACAGGAGAGTACCTGGAGCAGTCACAATTGAATCTGGGCAATCAGTATGGTGGTGGGTTATCTGAGCCAGAAGTACTTCTACAATTTGACAGCACAGGCGCAAAGATGTTTGCCGATATTACTAAGCGCAATCTTGGCAAGCAGGTGGCAATTTATTTAGACAATGAGATTGTGAGTGCGCCGACTGTGCAGGCAGAAATTACTGATGGACGTGCGGTGATTTCTGGAAACTTTACTGTACAAGAAGCGAAGGATCTTGCTGCACGACTGAACGAAGGCGCATTACCAGTGCCGATTGAGCTCGTCTCACAAAATAGCGTAGAGGCAACACTTGGACAGGTGGCGCTACAGAAGAGTTTATACGCTGGCATTATTGGCTTACTATGTATGATGCTGTTTATGATTGCCTACTACAGATTTTACGGACTGATTGCATCAATGGCGCTGATCGTTTACACTGCAACGGTTGTGACAATTATTCGCCTCTCTACTTTTACACCAATGTCAATCACGCTGACACTTGCGGGTATTGCTGGTTTGATTCTTTCCATTGGTATGGCCGTAGATGCAAATATTCTCATTTTTGAGCGTCTGCGTGAAGAATTGCGGCGAGGTAAGCCACTGCAGCGTGCGATTACCGAAGGCTTTGCGCGTGCATGGACGTCAATTCGTGATGGTAATTACTCTACAATCCTCACGTCACTTGTCTTGATGACGATGGGCACAGGGTTTGTGAAGGGTTTTGCAATTATCCTCATCCTTGGTGTGCTGACATCTATGTTTACAGCAATCATTTTGGTGCGCATCGTCGTAGTCCATGTCTCTGGTCCATGGCTTGCACGGTATCCGTGGCTCATCGGTGGTGGATACAGTGGTGATAATCACGACAAAAAATAACATCTATGAAAAATATTGTTGGACAACGTCGCTACACATACACCTTCTCTCTGTTCTGCATGGCATTGGCCATCTATGCTATTTTCGCATGGGGCTTGAAGCTCGGGCGTGATTTTACAGGGGGCACATTGATGGAGTACTCTATTGCGCATGATGTGGATGTGTCACGTGAGACGGTATGTGCACATATTGAAGATGGATGCACAAATGATCTTTCTGTGGAGCGTATCGCACAGGATGGTGCAACGGTGCAGTATGCTATTATGTACTCGCAGGCAGATGAGGCATTTAATCAAAAGGTGATTGCTGCAGTGACAGCTATTGACCCGCACGCAACGCAAAACAAAATTGAGTTTACGGGGAGTGTAATTTCCGCGCAACTACGTTCTAACGCGATCAAGGCGCTTATTTTTGCTATGGTGGGGATCCTCCTCTATATTGCGTGGGCATTCAGAAATATTTCTGTGCCAGTTTCATCATGGTATTATGGCTCATGTGCTGTACTTGCGTTGGCGCATGATGTCATTATTACAATCGGTGTTTTTGCTGCTCTAGGACACTTCATGGACATTACTATCGAGGTGCCATTTATTGCTGCAATTTTGACAATTTTGGGCTACAGTGTTAATGACACAATTGTTGTCTATGATCGTATTCGTGAAAATGTTCTCAAGACACGACGCTCTCAGGATTTTGAACATACAGTGAACATGTCTCTGAATGAGACACTGGGACGAACCATCAATACGACGGTGACAGTACTACTTGTGCTTGCTGCTTTGGTATTCTGGGGCGGGGATAGCTTGTTTAATTTTTCACTAGCCCTTCTCATCGGTGTTGCCTATGGTGCATACTCGTCAATCTTTGTGGCATCGTCACTTATTGTGACAATTTACAATGTACAGAATCGTCTACGCGGAAAAAAGGTGTAGAATATCTCTTATTTCATAACATAGCGCTTTATGGCAATTACAGATTTTTTTAAAAAGAAAGATCATAAGAAGAAGGGGGGCAAGACAGCGGTGCGCACAGAAGATGCGTTGAAGCAGGCAGAAGAAATGCTGGGTGGACAAATGCCAGATATTACTGATGAGATGATCGATCAAATGATTGACGGCTCGTTGCCGGGCATGCCAAAGGTAGGTGCGATGCAAAAAATTGCACTACGTGGTCTCAAGAAGATGGATATGAAAAAGCGACGCGAGGTTTTTGCGGAGGCATTTGGCAAGATGCATGCCAAAGGCGGAGATAGTAAAGAAGAAATGTTGAAGCAAATTGAGCAGATGCGTGCCAATGGACAACTCAACTCCAAGCAGTATAAAATTGCCAAAAAACGACTCGGTATTAAAGAATAATCTATGCCGCCAGATATGTGCGACAGGATCTCTTTTTACACCACTATGTCTCTAGCAACTCTCTCTAAATGTTTGACCGTTGTGATGCTACTGATGGTTGTTGAAACAGCGATCATGGTACGACAATACAGTGCGACATCTTTTTTTGCAGGTGTTGTATATGCTCACGATCATGATGA
>JAXGYI010000010.1:0-13342 GCA_040772365.1 Candidatus Moraniibacteriota bacterium | reverse complement strand
TGATGAGGTTGTCAAGACAAAACAACAACGCCCGCTGATGTCTGGCGATGCTGCGCGACGGCCACGGACACAAACACAAGAACGTACACAAAACAGCGTAGGCAGAAAACAACAACGCAGCAGCATTCTGTTGTTGCGACACCACCTGATAGTACTACGGACCGTAGTGTGCGTATAAAAGTACGTAATATTATGCAGCAGCATGCGCAGTCTCGTGAGGCGCTAGAGCATGTTGTGTACATGGTAGAGCAGCGTAGCGCAGTGAAGACGTTTTTTATTGGCGTAGATAATACACACCTTGATCACCTGCGCAGTGAAGTAGCGCACATGCACAACCGTATGATGCACCTGGAGCACGTACAATCACAGGTGCAGGCTGATGAAGATCGTGCTGTGCTACAAGAGCACATGCATACCATACAGCAGGATCAGGAGCGCATACGCGCGATCATTACAGAAAACGAGTATGCCTTCAGTCTTTTCGGATGGGTCTGCAACTTTTTTCATAGGATATAAGTATACGGCGAATTGCAAGGTGCACCTTTCTCACTTTAAAGACGAGGTATGGTTTTTACGTCTCTACTGCAACAACGATGCGGAAGTGAAAAAATATGCTACACTGTGTGTGGAGGGCCTGATAACCAATAACATACGACAGTATGCGTGTTGCAATTGACGTGCGCAATCTTGGTAAGGGGCGCACGGGAGATGAGGTTGTGTTTTTTGAGCTTGTACACCAATTGGCGCAGCGTGACCGTACACATACCTATGCACTACTCATTGATACGCGTGCACCGGGCTATATTTCTACGCTTGCACGATCTTTAGGTATTACGGATGCGGACAATTTTACCATCTATGAGTGTGGTAGTGGCAATAAGTTTTTGTGGAACCTATGGACAGCGCAACGATTTTGTCGTCAACATGCCATCGATATCTATCATACGCAGTACATTGTGCCTTTTTTTATGCCGCGTCGAACAAAGATTGTGACGCATATCCACGATGTGTCATTTCATGTCTACGGACAGTTGCTGCGGTGGGTAGATCGACTATTTCTGAATCTCTTGATTCCTTTTGCGTTACGACGTGCAGCACACATTATTGCTGTGTCGCAGTTTACTAAAGATGAGATCATTGCGTACTATCGCACGCCTGCAGACAAAATTACTGTTGTGCCAAATGCCGTTACAGTTCGCAGCGATGCAGATGTGACGGAGGATAGCGTGCGTGCACAATACGGTTTGCCACAACACTACATTATGGCACTTGGTACCATGCAGCCACGCAAAAATATTCCGTTTCTCATTGACGTATTTGCACAGTTGCGTGCACGTATGCCGGAAATGCACTTAGTGCTGGTGGGCAAAAAGGCACATAACTTTGATGATGAAATTATGCGACGTATCGCAGCGCACCCCGGCTTGTCCGAAGCTATTGTGCATCTGGGCTATATTTCTGATGCGGAAAAGCACATCGTATATAAAATGGCATCGGCATTTGTCTTTCCTTCTCTCTACGAGGGCTTTGGCGTGCCGATTGTGGAGGCGCTTTTAGCGGGGACGTTGGTGGTGGCAAGTGATATTCCGCCACATCGCGAGGTAGGTGGTGAGTGTATTCTCTATGCTGATCCACACAATATTGACCAGTATGCGAGAATATTGTATGATGGGCTAGTGGGTGCTACACGTCCACCATGCACGGCCTGTCCACAATTCTCGTGGGCACGATCAGCGGAAATTCTAGAAGCAGTGTATACTACAACTGCAATGAGAAGTGACGCATAGGCATGATTTTTTTAAATTGATAATGTGAGATGCATGAATTTTCGCAAAAAATCTTCCGATCATGAAACCTTGTCAGGACCGTTGTCGCGTGCGCCGCATCATGGTAAGAAAAAGATGTCGACAAAAAAGAAATGGATGATCGCAGGAATAGCCGTTCTTGCGGTAGGTGCGATTGTAGCGCTGATGATAGTGCGTATGTTGCACAGCGTTGCTCCAAATAGCAATATCTTGGAGACGTTGGTGAAAAACTTGCCACTTGTGGAAAAGCAGTTACAGGGTGAAGATGAGGGGCGTATCAATATTGTGCTACTGGGTATGCGTGGTGCAGGTGTGGATGGTGGTGGAATGTTGACAGATACAATCATGGTGCTTTCTTTGCGCATTACAGAGGATGAACAAAAACAAAAGCATTATAAAGCAGCAATGATATCAGTACCGCGCGATCTCTATGTGACAACGCCCGGCACAACGACGACGACAAAGATCAATGGCGTCTATAGCAACGGCGAAAAACAAAAGAAGGGTGGCGGTATTGAATTGATGAAGCAGATGCTAGAAGATATTTCCGGGCAACCAATGCACTACGGCATCGAAGTTAATTTTGCAGGATTTAAACAGATTGTAGATGCATTAGGTGGCGTGGAGATTACACGTGATACAGAGTTCATTGAGCCGTTGCAGTTTCATGAAGAAAAGGTTTGTGACGGTGCAAATGGCGGTGTCTTTACTGTGCGCAGTGGACGCGTGCAAACCAAGGTTAATGAGCGCGGTAAAGTCGTTGCACAATATCCGCTGTGCTACAACAAAACAGAAGAATGTGGTGGTGTATTTAAGGTATCAGCAGGCACATCTGTTTTGAATGGTGATCAAGCACTGTGCTATGTGCGCGCACGTAAGACATCCAGTGATTTTGATCGCGCCCGGCGTCAGCAGGAAGTGATTGGGCAACTCAAGGCGAAGGCGCTCTCTCTTGGTGTTTTGACAGATTTTGGAAAGATACAAGAGCTTATGAGTGCGGTGAGCAGCAACCTCTATACGGATATGGAGTTATGGGAAATGCAGCGTCTCTTTGATATCTATAAAGACATGGGCGATAACCCAGAGATCGTGCATAAGGTTTTGGATAACTCTGAGGAGGGACTGCTCTTTTCACATGAGGGTGATCAGCGTGGGTATATTCTCTTACCACGCGGGAACACCTATGATCGTATTCGCGATCTGTTCGCGACAATCATTTAACTCACAGAGAAGAGGTTTTTACTACGTGCTATGACACGACGATCGCAGGAGACACCACAAGTGTCCATTGCTGTGCAGAGTTATAAAAATCCGGAGATGCTTGCTGCCTGCCTGCAGTCGGTACAAGAGCACTGCGCGCATCTCTCCTATGAATTAATCGTGGCAGATGGTGCTACGGAGGAATCAACGGCAATGGTGATGCGTGAAGATTTTCCTGATGCGGTTTTTATTCCACATACGCACAATGTCGGATTTAGTGTGCTAGTCAATGCGTGCATCACGCGTGCTCGCGGTACTTATATTTTTCTCATCAATCCAGACACTATCCTGGAAGCGCATACTGTACCACGTCTCCTAGCATTCATGGAACAATATCCACACGTTGGACTGTGTGGTCCGCGACAGAAAAATTTTAATGGACAGTATGAAAATACACGATTTCGTTTTTATCGGCCACAGACGATTCTCTATCGACGTACGCTATTTAGGCACTGCCCTTTTGCGAAGAAGCACTTAGCATGGTTTGAGATGCGCGACGTGCAATCTGAGCAGCCATATCCTGCAGAGTGGGTGATTGGCAGTGCGATGTTTGTACGTCGGAGTGCTGTGGATACAGTAGGTCTCATGGATCAACGATTTTTTATGTATATGGAGGATGTGGATTGGTGTCGACGATTTTGGGAGAATGGATTTATGGTGTGCTATAATCCCCAGGTGACCATGTATCATTTTTACGGCAAAGGTAGTGCGCGCGGAGGTGTTGTACGCAGTATGCTCTCTAGCCGTCTGACGTGGATTCACATTGCCAGTGGGTATAAGTATTTTAGGAAGTATCTTGGTATACCAATCCCACGTATTCCTCACACATTATAATTTATCCATACCATACACATGGAGATCATACCATCATCACCTCTGTCTCGACGGAGGTCATCATCTCGACAGCACTCATCACGTGCAGGGTCGATTGGGACGGCGCTTTTTTTCTCTGCAATTTTTTTCTTCATTGGGTATCTCGCAGGCAATCGCACATCAGCCCCATCGCTTGACTTTGCGCGTGTATACAATGGACAGAGTACGGCGCATGTAGATTTTGCACTTTTTTGGAAAGTGTGGGATTTACTCACGGAGAAGTATGTCGATCACGCCACATTAGATGCGCAGAGCATGCTGTACGGTGCTATTAATGGCATGCTGTCTGCAACAGGTGATCCATATACAGTATTTTTGGATCCAACAGATTACGCAGCACTGAACGAGGAGTTGAGCGGTAGCTTTGAAGGCATTGGTGCAGAGATTGGTATTAAGGATGACGTGTTGACAATTATTGCACCGTTGGATGATTCGCCAGCGCAAAAAGCAGGGTTGCGTGCAGGGGATAAAGTTCTGGAAATTGAAGGAGAGAGTACGGCGGGTATTACAGCGGATGACGCTGTCAAAAAGATGCGTGGCCCGAAGGGAACAGAGCTCCATATGAAGATTGTGCGCCTTAATGAGCATAAGGTTGTGGAGGACGCGCGTTATGTCACAATTGTGCGTGACACGATTCACATCAAGAGTGTGCGTGTGGACTATAAAGATGGCAACATTGCACATGTGCGGCTTTCGCAGTTTGGTGACGATACTATTACGGAATTTAATCGGGCAATTACAGAGATGCAGGCCCGCGATGTGCGCGGTATTGTATTGGATGTACGCAATGATCCGGGAGGAATTTTACATGTTGCTACAGTTGTTGCGAGTAAGTTTCTTGCACCGCGTTCCGTTGTAGTAATGGAACAAGATGCACAAGGAAAGCGCACCAATCTCTATACGACAGGGAAAAATCCTCTTGTGGAGATGCCGACTGTTGTGCTGATGAATGAGGGGAGCGCAAGCGCGTCGGAGATTTTAGCGGGTGCACTGCGTGATAATCGTGACGATGTCGTCCTCGTTGGGAGGAGAACATTTGGTAAAGGATCTGTACAAGAACTCATCCCTACGAGTGCAAAGACGGCTGCAAAAATTACTACTGCAAAGTGGTTGACGCCTAGCGGTGAACACATCAATGATACGGGTATTGCGCCAGATGTTGATGTCGAATATACGTCAGAGGACTACGAGGCGGGGCGCGATCCGCAACTAGATAAGGCATTGGAGATTTTGCAGGAAAAGATCGCACATTAGCACTAGACTTGACTGAGTGCTAAAATTTGATACACTAGGAAGTGAACATAATTTCATAAGCAGGAACACCTATGGGCAAAAAGATTATGCCGCTTGGCGACAATGTTTTGATTAGAATTGATGCACCGGAAACAAAGACCGCATCAGGCATTTACATTCCTGAGCCGACATCGCATGAGCGATCGCAGCAAGGCACAGTAGAAGCCGTGGGTAAGAGCGATGCCATAGAAGTCAAAAAAGGACAAAAGGTGATCTTCCATAAATATGGTGGTGAGGAGATCACGATTGATAACAAGGAATATGTTATCGTTAAATCTGAGGAAGTTATTGCAATTATAGAGTAGATTGTGCGCAGAGCACTGTGGAAAGATGCGAGTTGACAATTTCTGTCTCCTCGTATTTTTCATATGATCTTACATCTTTTTCTTTCTACTGCTATACTGTACCGTGTAGATACTAAGAACTTGCACTATGACTGCACGCAACATTGTGATGTACACTGATGGGGGGTCACGGGGAAATCCTGGACCAGCAGCGATTGGGGTATGGATTGAGACCTTGCACAAAAAATACGGACAGACGATCGGGGAAGCAACAAATAACGATGCAGAGTATCAGGCGCTCATTTTTGCGCTAAAAAAACTTAAAGCACTTCTTGGTGCAACACATGCTAAAAATACACAGGTAGAGTGTCGCTTGGACAGTGAGCTGATTGTAAAGCAGATGACGCATCAGTATAAGATCACAAAACCAAATACACAGAAATACTTTCTGGACGTGTGGAATACCATGTTGGATTTTGCTGGAGTAACATTTGTACATATTCCGCGAGAGGAGAATGTTGTTGCAGACGCTCTCGTGAACCAGGCATTGGATGAGCAGAAACAGGGCACGTTGCTTTAGAAAAGCAGTGGTTTTTCATGCAATAAAGAAGAAAAACGTCAAGATTGCAGTCTATGGACAAACATGCTAGCCTAGGTGATAGGGATCGTTCATAGCATGAGGATCCTTTTTCGTACCCGAAGTATCTGTGTCGGCTACGTCTTATGTGTAATGACGCGTAAATATTATGAATAGCACTATACAGAAGAAATTTTTGCGTGGCAACCTCGCTTTTCTTTTCATTGTGGGAGCGCTGATGGGCGCAATTGGAAAGAATGCAACATTCAACACACTCCGTATCGGTTACCAGGATCCACAAACAGTGTTACCGGTTGAGGAGACGTTATACGATATTGATGCAGCAGAACAACGTGTTGCTGCAAAAGCGGCAGCCCTCATGGAGGCGCAGGTGGCGCATGGGGAAGAGGTTGTGCCGGGAGCCGAAGAGGAAAACTAGTATTTTGCAACACTAATTACACAATTATATGGATAAGAAAAAGGAGAACACACAACATGAAGGGAACGCTATCCAGGAAGCAACGGTTATTGTTGATGAAAACACGCTTACTGAAGAGGAATCTCTTGTGAAGGAGAGCTCTGTAGACGATGCAGCACAGGAAATTGCAGCAATGCGCAAGCGTTCCACAACATACCTTGCGCTCATCATTTTGCTAGCAGGTATTGCAGCAGGATCATTTTTTGTTGATATTGCCCAGCTTTTTTCAGGAAAAGGATTTTCAGCACGTGCGCTGAAGGATGTGCAAGTTGTAGAGTATGATGGTTATACATGGGCGCGCTTTGACGATCCAAAAGTCGTTGTGGAGGTTTTTGATGCGGATGATTGCCCAGAGTGTGTGACAGATGAGCTTGTGACGCAGTTGCGCACGGTAGTGCCGACGATGGAGGTGCACCGCGTAGATGTTGCTACAGAAGATGGAAAAAAATACGCCGCACAGCAGGGTGTGAAATACATTCCATCATTTTTATTTTCCGATACGATTAAAGAAGCAGATTTTTATCAGCAGGCGCAAATGCTGTTTGTGCCGACATCGGATGGTAAGTATGCATTTGATGCTGCGGCGATTGGGATGCCAGTGGGGAAATATCTCACAATGCCGTCAGCTACAGGGATGATGTTTGGTGGCACTGCTGCAGCACAGGTACATGTTGCTATTTTTGCAGACTACACAGCAGCTGATGCGCAGAAATTGATGAATGATCTTGATGCTCTTCATACAGCGTATGGTGACACGGTACAGTTCGCTGTGAAGGCACTCGTTAACCCACAGCAGCAACACGCTCAGAAGATTGCAGAGGCAGTAGTATGTGCTGATGCGCAGGAAGGCTATGCGGCTTTTATTGCACCATACTTTGCACGTCGTGCGCAATTACTTGCATCTAAAAATTTTGAGACCGATCTTGCGTCACTTGTGCAGGCAGCACAATTGGATACAACACAATTTGATGATTGCATGAACGATGCGCAAACAGCTCGGAGCATCACAGAAATAACGGATGAGGCACGTGCATTTGCTTTATCTAGTATTCCAACAGCGTTTGTTAATGGGGATATTGTGCGTGGAGCGGTAACGCATGATACACTGAAGGAGTCTATTGACGCACAGTTACAGGACGATGTGTCAGAGGGTGCTTTAGTACCAGTGACAGTAGAGTAGAGAGCACCCCTCGTCAGAACCCATTGATCTCGTAGTAGGAGTGTCCCGTCTTTATTGTATGGGACACTCTTGCAGTTTTATACGAATTGGCATATGATATGCTTATAACAGTACCGATGACGCCGTCAACACGGCTGAGGTGGAGGAAGAACGTCCCGCGTTGTGATTCACGGGATCAGTAGACCCTCGCGGGTATGCCCGTTATAGCTGAAAGGAAGAGAGGTTTATCGGGTTCGGTGGGGATTTGCGATAAACAAATGCGGTGGTACCGCGGTTGATACTCTCACAAAGAGTGGAAATCGTCCGCGCATGTGATGAAAAAATGACAGGGGGATCGTGTCTTTTTTCATCGATGCGGGGTTTTTTATTTCTCCATTTATAATATAATCATGGTCTATGATGAGAACACATACGTGCGGAGAGTTAACTGCAGAGCAGATTGGACAAACAGTGACACTTGCTGGCTGGGTGCATCGTCGACGTGATCATGGAGGCGTGATCTTTATTGATCTGCGTGATCGCTATGGGATTACGCAAATTACATGCAATCCGCAGGTGGACGGTAATACTGTGCACACCGTTGCAGAAAAGTTACGCAACGAATGGGTCATACAGGTTGTCGGTGAGGTGGTTGCCCGTCCGGCAGATATGGTCAATGATCACGTGGTAACGGGTATGATTGAAGTTCATGCACACAAGGTGACGGTACTCAATACATCCAAAACGCCACCCTTTGACATTGGTGACGATAAGGCAGAAGAGGCAAATGAGAATATTCGCTTAAGGTACCGCTATATTGATCTGCGTCGTACGAAACTTCAAAATATGCTTGCAGAAAAGGATCGTTTCATTCGTGCAATGCGAGCGTTTTTTCACGCACGCGGTTTTCATGAGGTGCAGACGCCAATTCTGGCGAACTCTAGCCCTGAAGGTGCTCGTGATTGGCTTGTGCCGTCGCGACTGTATCACGGGAAGTTTTACGCCTTGCCACAGGCGCCGCAGCAATTCAAACAATTATTGATGGTGGGTGGTATGGATAAATACTTTCAAATTGCACCCTGTTTTCGTGATGAAGATTCACGTGCAGATCGGCATTTTGGTGAGTTCTATCAATTGGATTTTGAGATGAGCTTTGTTGAGCAAGAGGATATTTTGCACTTGTTACAGGAATTGTGGGTGACGCTGACCAAAGATTTTAGCACTAAAGAGATCTTGACAGAAGATTTTCCGCGCATGACATGGCATGAGGCTATGCAGCGTTATGGTACGGACAAGCCGGATCTGCGATTTGGACTAGAGATTGCTGACGTGAGTGCGCTGGTACGCGGATGCGGATTTAGTGTATTTGCCTCTTCTGTAGAAAGTGGCGGAGTGGTACATGCGTTGTGTGTACCAGAAGGTGCAGCACTGTCGCGTAAAAACATTGATGATCTAACAGATATTGCTAAGGAGAAGGGAGCTAAAGGTTTAGCATATATCGTGTATAAAAATGACGGTACACTGCAGTCTCCTATTGTGAAGTTTTTAGGCGATGCGTGTGCGCAAAAAATTCTTCAAGACGTCGGCGCCGTGCCAGGTGATATTGTTTTTTTTGGTGCTGATACGTGGATGACGGTGTGCGCGGCGCTGGGCGCTGTGCGTAGTGCGTGTGGCGATCTTCTGGGACTCAAAGATCCTGACAAGGCAGCGTGGATGTTTGTTGTTGATTTTCCAATGTACGGCATGTCGGAAACCGAGGAGGGACGCATTGATTTTTCGCACAACCCATTTTCCATGCCTAAAGGTGGTATGAATGCACTGAAAACGCAAGAACCATTAGAAATCGTGGCACACCAATTTGATCTTGTGCTGAACGGTTATGAAATTTCATCTGGCGCTATTCGTAATCACGATCCCGCAATCATGTATGAGGCATTTCGGATTGCTGGGTATAAGAAAGAAGAAGTTGATCAAAAATTTGGACACATGGTGGAGGCGTTTAAGTATGGAGCTCCGCCACATGGTGGAGCAGCACCTGGTATCGATCGCGCTTTTATGGTGCTGACAAACTGTGCATCCATTCGCGATATTTATGCCTTTCCTAAGGATGGGCAGGGCCGTGACGTTATGCTTGGCGCCCCTTCTGCTGTAACGCCCACGCAGCTGAAAGAATTGGGTATTACTCCTGTAGAATAAGAGTAGAGATGGATATTGCACATATGAGACTCACTGCGCTAGTTGTGTAGATGAGAATGTCATTGTGTTACGTAGTGTTGTGATTTGCGATGATGCGCTATACTAGAGGTGTAACTACATAAAAAGAAATTGTACTATGCAAAAAAATGTAGGAAAGATAGATCGCATTGTGCGGGCAAGTATTGGGGCAGTTCTCTTATTACTTGCACATACAGTTTTTACAGGGTGGGTGATGTGGCTGGTATGGGTGTGTGGTTTTATTGCACTTGTCACAGCAGTACTTGGACACTGCCATGTGTATACACTTTTTGGGTTTTCAACAGGGACGCAAAATACGATGACTGATCACACGCAGGACATATAAAAAATGCGCCTCGTTTGCTGGATGTTTTGATGAGTTTTGTGAGAGCCTTAGGTGGTGCGTTGTGGGAGTGCGTATATTGACTTTTTGTGTAAGTATGGCATAATAAAGTGCTTGGTATTTTAAAAATGATGATGGTATTTACATAACATAGGAGGTGAGGAGATGCCATTACATAAAGTAGAAAGTATACTCTCCTATGCAGAGAGTGAAAGGAGTTTCTTTGAAAGAATTGAGCGCTACCACTCAATTTTTTCTGCAGAGTACGCCATGATTCAAAGGGCGTACAATAACGCAATCAATGCGTTTTCAGAGGTGTATCGTGATCGTGGTGAGCCGTATTACACGCATGTGCGCGCTGTAGCAATCTTATTGATTGACTACCTCCACGTCTATGACCGTGTAGGTTTAGCGGCGGCACCGCATGAAGTTGTTGCGGCGGCACTTCTGCATGACAATACAGAAGACCGTCCAGATATTTGGTCGCTAGAGCGCATAGAGCGTGATTACAACGCCACCATTGCGCTCTTGGTAGATTACGTCTCAAAGCGTCCGCGTGCACACTTTGACAATGATGAGCTGCGTCAATTGGATTTCTATCACCGCCGATTACGCTTCGCGCATCCATACTGGACGGAGGTGTTATTGATTAAGTTGCCAGATCGGCTACATAATCAAATGACACTGTGGACGTGTGACCTTCAAAAAATTCAACGAAAAATGGAGGAAACAAGTGTTATCTACCTTCCACTTGCTAGGGCAAGTGGAATACTGGTGCATGAGCTCGAAGCTACAACCGTAGACTTTGAGCATCGTTTGTCGCAGCATGCCCAGCAGTGTCATGTTGCATAGACTAATAAGCAGTCAATATAGTTATGTTGACTGCTTTTTTGTTTTTGTGAGATGCGGTATACTAATGCGTATGGACTGTACATCGACATGTGAAGGTATATATGTCATTGATAAGCCGCTGGGAATGAGTTCGCAGCAGGCTGTTGCGCGTGTCAAACGATGGGCGCAGGTGCAGAGCGGTGTAAGAAATGTCAAGGTTGGGCACGGCGGGACGCTGGATCCATTGGCGACAGGCGTGCTCGTTGTTGCTGTGGGGCGGTCATATACAAAAAAGCTTGACCGTGTTGTTGGAGCACAGAAGGAATACGAGGCTATCGTGCGACTTGGGCAAACAAGTACAACAGATGACGCGGAGGGTGAAAGGACAGTCCATAGTAGCGTAGCAGTGCCAACATACGATGACGTGCATCATGCAGTTGCGCAGTTTGTTGGGGAAATTACACAAATACCGCCGGTGTATAGCGCTATTAAGATTGGCGGCGTTGCAGCATATAAGCGTGTGCGACGCGGACAGCATGTGACAATGTCCCCGCGTACAGTTCGGATTGATGCGATTGATATTGTATCCTATGGATATCCTGATATCTCTATACGTGTGGTATGCGGTCCAGGAACATATATTCGAGCACTGGCGCGCGATCTTGGCGCTGCACTTCATACAGGTGCGTACATGGCGGCATTACGTCGCATACGTGTAGGGTGCTACCACATTACAGATGCGCAGCAGCTAGAAGATTTTATGGATACTGCACTGTGAGTGGGGTATGTTATAATGACAAGCATCATTGCGGCAGCGTTATGGCAGAACAGGTCTTGTCGTGCAAATAAATCGTATGTAGTAGATGGCAATGCGCATCGGTATTCACACACGCTATATAGAACAGACACGGATTGATGGAGCGGCAGTGTATATTCATCATCTTCTGCGGCGTTTGCCGACACTGTTGTCGGATCTGCAGTTATACTACTATCATACGGACACTTATCACCCAGAATGTGTAGTGCCGCCGATGGACAATGTCTGCGATCGTCTTTTGCCGCGACTCCCGCTGTGGACGCAGACGGCATTTGCAACAGCATTGTGGCGTGATGAATGTGATGTGGCGTGGCTACCGATACACACACTCCCACTGATACGACGTCGTACATTGCGGACTGTTGTGACAATCCATGATCTTGCCTTTAAATTTTACCCCGCTACTTTTCCACAGAGTGATGTGCGTATGCTGAATATCCTTACAGACTATGCTGCAACGCATGCGGATGCGATTATTGCCGTATCGGAAGCAACGAAAAATGATCTACTACAATCATATCCATGTATCACTCCCGATCGCGTGCACGTTGTATATCACGGCGTTGATGTGCAGCAGTGGCAGAGAGCGTCTCAATCAACAGCGCTAGAGGCAATGCGATCGGTGTACCGCCTTGGTGCTGCGCCTTACATCATACACGTCGGCGCAATACAGCCACGCAAAAATTTGACATTCTTGGTGGATGCGTTTGCGCGGGTCAAGGTGTCTGTGCCCGAGATGAAGCTGGTTTTGGTAGGGGGTGATGGATGGAAGGCAGCAGGGATCCATGCACATATTGCACGTAGCCCTTTTCGTGAGGATATCGTTGTTACAGGGAATATAGCATTTGCAGACGTAGTGGCATTGGTGCGCGGTGCACGCGTGGGTGTTTTACCCTCACTCTATGAAGGGTTTGGCATTCCTGGGCTGGAGATGTTGGCTGCTGGTATTCCTCTGGCGGCGGCGCAGGCATCGTGCTTTCCGGAGGTTTACGGTGATGCGGCAGTGTATTTTGATCCAAATGATGTGGAAATGTGTGCCGAATACATTGTGCGGCTGCATGCGGATGACGCATTGCGCCAGACACTCATCAGTAGGGGTGTGCAGCGTGCTCGTCAATTCACATGGGATGATACTGCTATTGCAACGGCGCGTGTGTTGCGAACAGGTGGATATGTAAGGTGATATAGCATCATAAATGAAGGCTGTTGGGTGAAGGTTTGTGCATGCACAACGTACTGCTTTAGTCTGCAAGGGTTGTCTTCCGCTTGCCGTAGATCTCTTACTGTTGCGAGGAGTCTAGAAATTGTGCTATAGTAATAGAGCAATACACATAAAAATATTCACATTAGCCTCTATGCAGCGTATCATCTCTTTTTCTGCACTTGCTGTTTTTTGCATTACTGCTGT
>JAXGYI010000009.1:0-43645 GCA_040772365.1 Candidatus Moraniibacteriota bacterium | reverse complement strand
GTAAAAGAAGGATTTTTGATCAATCCTATTGTTTCAGACGCGCGAACCGACATCACCACCGAATTGCTATCCGAAAAAGGTTATGCAGTTATGGTTGAGGACGAAGAAGGCACAGAAACCGAAGAAACATTTTTCCAAAAGGATTTTGAAAAGAAATTTTTTTCCGAAAAAACCAATCGCGTCTTTTGCCAAACATTCATTGAAAATGCTCTCAAAGACCCGATAAGCGGCGAGATCGGCAAAAGCATTATATTCTGCGTCAGCCAAAAACACGCTTCCAAAATAACGCAAATGCTCAACCAAATGGCGAGCCAGCTTTGGCCTGACAAATATAATTCTGATTTTGCCGTGCAAATTACCTCAAACATTGCGGACAGCCAGCAATTCACCATCAATTTTGCAAACAATATTCTGAACGGACACACAAAGTTTTTGGAAAATTACAAATCCAGCAAGACGAGGGTTTGCGTAACTGTCGGAATGATGACGACTGGTTATGACTGTCAAGATATTTTGAATCTTGCGCTTATGCGCCCCGTCTTTTCTCCGACTGATTTTATTCAGATCAAAGGACGAGGCACAAGAAAACATACTTTTGAATATGCCGACGAATACGGCGAGAAACACAAAAAGCCAAAAGACCATTTCAAATTTTTCGATTTCTTCGCCAACTGCGAATACTTTGAAGAAAAGTTTGATTATGACGAAATTTTGCAACTGCCAATCAAACAAAAAGGCGCAGGAGGGGAAGGACCGGTCGGGGTTGATATTGATGAAATTGAAGTCTTTAATTCCGATAAAGTAAAAACGCTCACTGAAACGCCTATTGGAATAGAAGGAATGAAAGTTGATCGCAAACTTTTTGAAAAAGCCCGCGAAGAATTACAAAAAGATGCGGAAGTAAAATCTGCCGTGGAAAACGAGCAATGGGATAAAGCTGTGCAAATAATGCGCGACAAATACGAAGACAAACCGCAACTGTTCCTCAATCTTGAAAAAATCCGCAAGAGCGAAAATCTTGATCGCCGTATTTCATGGCGTGAATTTTTGGAAAGAGCTTTCGGCTTGATTGATGTTTTCAAATCCAAAGATGAAAAACTGGAAGAAGAATGCGAAAAGTTTATCTCAATCTACAAACCCGAAAGCAAATATGTTCCGCATATAAAAAATTATCTGAAAGCGTATGTGACGGATTCAGAAATTCGCGACATTATAGATTCTAAAGAATATGGTCGCTTTGCCACCAATCCGAAAGTTACGATGAAAGATTTTCGCGATCTAAACGGATATCGTGAGGTTGTTCCTGAATATGTGAAGGACTATGTTGCTATTAACGCTTTTATGTAAAAACTATGCTTAATCAAGATACAAAACGAAAAATTGACTCTGCCCGCAATATCCTTGTTGGCAAGGTTCCTGATCCAAAAGCGCAAGTTGAGCAAATCACGACTGCGCTCATCTATAAATTTATGGATGATATGGACAAGGAAGCACAAGAGCTTGGCGGTAACGCGAGATATTTTACGAATGGCTATGAAAAATACTCGTGGACAAAACTCATGGATGTAAAACTTGGCGGACATGAACGCTTGAATTTGTATTTTGAAGCGGTGAGCAGTCTTGGTCGCAATCAGCACATGCCCCAGATTTTCAGAGATATTTTCGGCGATAAATCATTGCCACCCTATCGTGATCCACAAACCCTCACTCTTTTTCTGAAAGAAATAAATGTTTTTAATTTTGATCACAGTGAAGATTTGGGCGACGCCTACGAATATTTGTTGAATGTAATCGGCACATCGGGCGAAGCGGGACAATTCCGCACACCTCGCCAAATTATTGATTTTATTGCGACAGCGGTTGATCCAAAAAAGGGCGATACGATTTGCGATCCCGCTTGCGGGACGGCTGGCTTTTTAATCTCTGCCTACAAACATATTTTGAAACAACATGACGGCTTAGACGATCCCGAAAAAACAGAAAAACCACTTACGCCAGACGAAAAGAAAAATCTGATGAATCATTTTGTCGGTTATGATATTGATCCGGGCATGGTGCGAATTGCTACGGTAAATATGTATTTGCACAATTTTCCTGAACCGAAAATTTTTGAATACGACACGCTCACTTATGAAGACAGGTGGGACGAAAATTTTGATGTGATTCTCGCCAATCCGCCATTTATGACTCCGAAAGGCGGGATCCGTCCGCATAAGCGATTTAGTATTCAAGCCAATCGCGCGGAAGTGCTTTTTGTGGATTACATTGCCGATCATTTGAATATGAACGGCAAAGCGGGTGTAATTGTTCCCGAAGGGATTATTTTTAATAATCAAACGGCGTATAAAAATTTACGCAAAAAGTTGGTTGAAGATTATTTAATTGCCGTCGTGAGCTTACCGCAAGGCGTATTCATCAAGCCGGGCGGAAAAGGAAATGTAAAAACCAGCGTTTTGATTTTTGATAAAACTCTCGCTAAAAAAACAAAGGATATTTTATTTGTAAAAATCAGCAATGACGGCTTTGATTTGGGCGCGCAAAGGCGTGCAATTGATAAAAACGATCTGCCTTTAGCATTAGAGATTATCAAAAAATATAAATCCGCCCTTAAAAACGGCATAGATTTTACATTGGGCAAAGACGAAAAAGAAATCGCTCATCTTGTTGCCAAAGAAAAAATCGCTGAAACTGGCGACTATAATTTAACAAATGAACGATACAAAGAAGTAGCCGAGCGTATAAATCAGAAATGGCCATTTGTTGAACTTGGCGAAGTTTGCGAAATGTATCAACCCAAAACAATAACCTCAAAAGAAATACAATCAGAAGGAAAATATAAAGTTTTCGGGGCAAATGGCATTATCGGATATTATGACAAATATAATCACGAAGACAGTGAGGTTTTGATTACTTGTCGCGGGGCAACTTGCGGAACACTTAATTTGTCTGAACCAAATTCTTGGATTACGGGAAACGCAATGGTGGTTAAACCAAAAGACAACCGACTCAATAAACAGTTTCTTTTCTATATTCTAAAAAATTCTGATTTTAAGTCAGTAATATCAGGATCAGCTCAACCACAAATAACGAGAACATCTTTATCGCCATTAAAAATCCCACTTCCCCCGATTGAAGTCCAAAAAGAAATCGTTGAACAAATTGAAGTCAAACAAAACGCCATAGATCACGCCAAAGCCATTATCCAAAATCTAGAGAGAGAGAGAGACGCTATTTTGGTCAGTCACTTAGAAAATTAGAAGGTGTTGAAATGGTGAAGTTATGCGATGTTTGTGAGATCAACAGAAAGACTGCCGAGCCGACAAAATTATTCGGAAAAGACGCCTTTGCTTATATTGATATTTCTTCAGTGGAAAACGGAACAGGCAATCTGAATTATGAAAATATGATTTTACCAAACAAGGCGCCAAGCAGAGCAAGACGAATTATCCAAAACGGCGATGTTTTGCTTTCTACGGTTCGCCCTAACCTAAAAGCATTTGCCTATTTAGAAAACCTGCCAAGCAGGGCTTTGGCCTCAACAGGTTTCGCCGTTCTAACAGCAAAGGAAAATGTTTCGGCAAAATATGTATTTCATTTATTATTTGCCGATGATCTACAAAATCAAATGGCTGGCAGAATGGGAAAAGGTTCATACCCAAGCATAAATCAAGATGATGTCGAGCAACTTTCAATCCCGCTTCCGTCTCTGGAAATTCAGAAAAAACTCGTCGCCGAAGCAGAGAAAGAGGAAGAAATTATCAACGCGAACAAGCGATTGATCGACATAATGGAGCAAAAAATTGCTGATGTTTTGAGTGAAATTTAGATATGGTCGAGTTTATTCAAAAAATTTGGTTATCACTGATAGATTTTTTGCAAAATTTACATGATTTTGTAAATCCTTTTTTGCAAAGACTCGACCCAGTACTTTTCCAAAACATAATTTTGGGTGTTTTAGCAATTTTTATTCCGTTTGCAATTATTTTTCTTACGGACGTTCTAGATCTCACAAAAGAAAAAAGGCGCGAATTTGAAAAAATAGTCTTAAATGATGAAGTACTTGGAAGAAAGTTTAACAAAGGTCCTTAAAGGCTTTAATTAATTTGATAATTTAGAGCTAATAAAATTATGAACATTTGTATTTTTGGTGACAGCATAACTTATGGAGCTTTTGACACAGAAAAAGGAGGCTGGGTTAACCGCTTGCATCTTTATTTGGATAGTAAAAATGATTTTGAAGACGAAGTTTATAATCTTGGTATTTCAGGGGATCATACTGAAGGGCTATTGGAGAGATTTGATTCAGAAGCAAAATTTAGAGGGTCTGACTTTTTGATTTTTGCTATTGGTATAAATGATTCTCAATTTGTTATTTCTGAAAATCAGAATAGAGTTCTGCTTGAAAAATTTGAGCAAAACATAAAAGAGCTTATATCCAGAGCCAGAAAAATAACCAATAAAATTCTTTTTGTTGGGCTTACGCCGGTAGATGAAGCCAAAACCGTTCCGATTCCTTGGGATACCGACAAAATGTATAAAAATGAATACGTTGAAAAATATAACAGTAAAATTAAAGAAATTTGCGAAAGTGAGGCGGTGGAATTTATTGATATATTTTCGGACATGATAAAAGAAAATTATACGTCTATGCTTGTTGATGGCTTACATCCTGATGCAAAAGGACATGAGTGGCTTGCGAATAGGATTGTTAGCGAGATAAAACTTTGGCACTAGACTAGCAAGCTCATGCTAAAGTCTAGAGATGCATCTCAGGCAAGGGAAAATATCAGAAAGAAAAGTACAATAGATTTTAAAGTGTTTTGCACAAGATCTATCAGCAACACAAACCGTATGCATTGCAAATGTGAATCGCAATACTGTAAATGCTTGGTACAAACGTTTTCGTATTGCATTGCAATTGCCTCTTATCAAGAAGAACAAGCACAGCGATCTTCTGTGGAATGTGAATGAGATGAAGGTTATTTTGGAGAGGAGGTCGTTGACGACGGTGGGGAATCGTGTACCCTTGTACAAGGGTATGCGCGATGTGTGTGGCAGCGGTGCCGCTTCACCATCGGCACATTGCGTGAAACATAATCATACTACTCTATGGTACAACGTACAATCGTCTTGGCATCGCAGTCTGTGCATCGCAAGATGCTGCTTGCGCAGATTGGCATTGCAGACGCCGTGATCGCGCCGAGTGACTATGAGGAGGATCACGCCGTGGACGTTCCGCCGCATGAATTGGTGATGCAGTTGGCATTGGGCAAAGCGCAAGATGTTGCGCAGCGCTATGATGACGCCATCGTGATCGGTGGTGATACGCTGATTACTTTCGGTGGGGCGGTGATCGGCAAGCCGCGAGATGCAGACGATGCGCGCGAGACACTGATGCGTTTTTCGGGCAAGCGCGTTGGCGCGGTGAGCGGATTTGCCGTGATTGACACGAAAACCGGCATGACCATCACGGACTACGGTGAAGGTGGTGTGTATTTTCGCGATCTTGCGTTGGAGGACATTGACGCTTACATTGCTACGAGTGAGCCATTGACACTTGCCGGCAGTTTTGGTGTACTGAAACGTGCTGCGCTTTTTGCCGATCGTTATGATGGCGATTTCTTCTCTATCGTGGGGCTGCCGCTTGCCAAATTGCGTGACGCTTTGCGTGCATGCGGTGCGGACCCACTCACGCGCTAGCTACCATTTGATTTTTTCGCCGTTTGGTGTAGGATAGAAACATCAACCAATGTCTCATGACGGTGGCAATCACCATCGGATATCACGTTGCCGGTGCGATGTGGAGAGACGCGGGAAGAACATTGCCGGTGCAATTAGTAGACCCCGTCGGGTATGCCCGTTACAGCTGTATGAGTGAGACTGGGGCGCATGTGCGCAGTATACAGTCTAATTAAGGTGGTACCGCGGCCTTTGATGTCGTCCTTAACAGATGTGTTAAGGATTTTTATTTTTGATCTCTATGAAGACGGACTGCACGGTGTTGGCAAGGTTTCGCAATTCGGACACATGGAGAATCCGGAATCTCTCTATCTCATCTTTGACGAACATTTTGATACAATTGACGATTTTTTTAAATGCACATAAGAAAAAATGATATGACACGTTTTGCAAAAGTGGACACGAAAAAAAAATTTCCCGAGATAGAGCGCGAGGTGATGGCGCGATGGAAGAAGGATAAGACGTTTGAGAAGTCTGTGGCGCAGCGCGAGGGCGCGCCGTCGTATACGTTTTATGACGGACCGCCATTTGCCACGGGGCTCCCGCACTACGGGCATATTGTGGCGAGCGCGCTGAAGGATGTAGTGCCGCGATATTGGACGATGCGCGGCTACAAAGTGAAGCGCACGTGGGGATGGGATTGTCATGGGTTGCCGATTGAAAATATTGTGGAGAAGGAACTGGGTTCCAAGAGAAAGAAAGATATTGAGGCGATGGGTGTGAAAAAATTTAATGACCTGTGTCGCTCTAAGGTGCTGACGTATGCAGCGCAGTGGCAGGAAGTTGTGGAGCGGCTGGGGCGATGGGCGGATATGCGTCGCGCCTATCGCACAATGGACACGGATTACATGGAAAGCGTGTGGTGGGTGTTCAAGACATTGTGGGACAAAGGACTCATTTACAAAGATTATCGTGCCATGCATATCTGCCCGCGCTGTGAAACCACGCTGTCGCAGCAGGAGGTCTCGGAGGGGTATCAGGATATCAAGGACTTGTCGGTGATTGCGAAGTTTGAATTAGTGGACGAACCAGGTACGTATGTTTTGGCATGGACGACTACGCCGTGGACGCTTCCCGGAAATGTAGCGCTGGCGGTGGGCGCGGATATTGAGTATGTGAAAGTGCACCTTGCCGATCAGCCTGAACCCGTTGCAGGATCACAAGATGACACCTATTATATTGTTGCAAAACAAAAGATGGAGGAGGTTTTTACAGGAAAAAACTATGAGGTTGCGGAGGTATTTTTAGGTGGTACATTGGTGGGTAAAAAATACACGCCGCTTTTTGACGCGTACTCCAGTGACAAAAACCTTATACATCGCGAAAACGGATGGCAGGTGTATGCGGCGGATTTTGTAACGACGGATGAGGGGACGGGCGTGGTGCATATTGCGCCGGCGTTTGGTGAGGACGACATGCAGTTGGGCAAGGAAAAAAATTTGCCATTTGTGCAGCATGTGGGGATGGATGGGAGTTTTACGGCGGAGATGGGTGAGCTGGCGGGGCACAATGTCAAGCCGATCGGTGATCATCAGGCAACAGATGTGGAAATCATTAAGTATTTAGCGAAGCGGGGTACATTGTTTGGCAAGCAAAAATACGAACACAGTTATCCGCACTGCTGGCGCTGTGATACGCCGCTTATCAACTATGCGACGAGTTCATGGTTTGTGAAAGTAACGGAGATCAAGGACACAGCGCTGACTCTGGCAAAAGAGATTAACTGGTCGCCGGCGAATATGAAAGAGGGACGCTTTGGGAAGTGGTTGGAAGGCGCGCGCGACTGGTCTATCTCGCGGCAGCGATTTTGGGCGAGTGTGATGCCGGTGTGGGTGTGTGATGCGTGTGAAGCGACGAGGGTAGTAGGATCGGTTGCGGAGATTGCGGAGCATTTCGGCAGTCCTAATACGCTATTTTTGGTGCGGCATGGCGAGGCGCAGTCTAATGTGCAGGGCTTTGTAAATGCCGATGTGCAGAATACAGAAAATCATATCACAGATCGTGGGCGTGCGGACGTGGAAAAGACTGCAAGCTTTTTAGCACAGCAGAAGATTGATGTGATTTTCGCGTCGCCACTTTTGCGTACGCAAGAAACGGCGCAAATCATTGCCAATGCCACCGGCGCAACAATCATTACAGATGAGCGCTTGCGTGAATTTGGTATGGGTGCATTTGAGGGGAAAAAGGCAGATGCGTCGCTTTTTGCGATATTTCCACAGTGGCCAGCGGATGCCGATGAAAAGACGCGCGCACGCTATGCAGTGGAGCAAGAAGCAGATCTTGCTGCACGGCTACAGGATTTTACAGATGATGTGAACGCGCGCTACAAGAATCAGAATATTGTTGTGGTGTCACACGGCGATACATTGCAGGCACTCTATCATCTATTGCACGGCACAGATCGCATTGCGCGGTATCGTACGGATTGGTATCCCCAGACGGGGAGTGTCAAACGAGTCTATTCCAGACCGGTGGATTTGCACAAACATGTGGTAGATGAGATTACGCTTACATGTTCGGAGTGTCGGGGCGTGATGCATCGCATCCCCGATGTGTTGGACACGTGGTTTGACAGTGGATCCATGCCGTATGCGCAGCATCACTACCCGTTCGAGCATGCCGAGGATTTTGACAACTATTTTCCCGCTGATTTTATCGCTGAGGGCGTGGATCAGACGCGCGCGTGGTTCTACTATCAGCACGTGCTAGGGACGGCACTCAAAGAGTCTGTGGCGTTTAGAAATGTGATTGTCAACGGCATTGTCTTGGCGGCGGACGGCAAGAAAATGAGCAAAAAACTCCAAAACTATCCCGATCCGATGGCGATGTTTGACAAATATGGGTCGGACAGCGTGCGGTTTTACTTGATGAGTTCGCCAGTTGTGGCAGCGCAAAATCTCAATTTTATCGAGGGCGACGTGTCGGAGGTGATGCGCGGAATGATGCGGATGTTGTGGAATTCATATGCGTTTTTTACACTCTATGCGAGTATTGACGGGTGGGAGCCGCACGAGACGTGGGATCCCGCGCGCGTGACGCATGTGCTGGACAAATGGATTGTGTCGGAACTTCATGCGACAATGGCGGCGTATCACACACACATGGAGGCATATGAACTGCACAAGGCGGCGCGGGTATTTCCGCCGTTTATTGATGGGCTATCCAATTGGTATATTCGTCGCAGCCGTAAGCGTTTTTGGAAGAGTGCGAATGACGGCGACAAAAATGACGCCTATGCGACGCTGTATTACGTGTTGACCGAAACGGCAAAACTCTTGGCGCCGTTCACGCCGTTTGTGACAGAAGAAATCTATTGTGGTCTTGGGCATGCGACGTCGGTGCACCTAGCGGATGTACCGATGGCGCGTACGGAACTGATTGATGACGTTGCCAATAGCGCAATGCAAACGACGCGCGACGTGATCAGTGCGGGATTGACGCTGCGCGCACAAGCAAAGATTAAAGTACGGCAGCCGCTTGCGCAGTTGTCTGTAGAGCGTGGTGCGTGGAAGGCGTCGCAAGAGATGCGTGAGATCGTGTGTGAGGAGTTGAATGTCAAGAGTGTGGCAGAAGTGAAGTCGATTGACACAAAAGCGCCGCACACCGCAGATGTTGGTGGTGTGACAATAGCGCTGGACACGACGATCACAACGTCGTTGCGTACGGAAGGGCAGGCGCGTGAGTTAGTGCGCATGGTTCAGCAGTTGCGCAAGAAGGCAGGCTATAATGTGGATGATCGCATCGTGGTGGGTGTGGAAGGGTGTGATGCAGTGCTGGATGCACATGAGGCGCTTGTGGCGCATGAAGTATTAGCGACCTCCATGTGTCGATCAGCGGTAAAAAATCCTGATTATGTGGAAACTTTTACCATTGATGCTATGATGGTAACAGTGTCACTGCGCAAGAAGTAAAGCTGCAGCGTGGGTGTCCATACAAATGTCAGCGGAACTATGAAACAAAATTATCACGCCATCGTATTGGATAAACGTGATGCAGGCGAAGCAGACCGCATCTACACATTTTATACCAAAGAGAATGGGCTCATGCGAACAATGGCACGCTCAGTGCGCAAGCCGGGCGCGCGGATGGCATCGCAGGTAGAAGATTTCACATGTGCGCATATTTCCATTGCCAAAAATGGTGGACGTGGTGCACTTGCAGGTGCCGTGGCAGAACGTTACTATGATCACCTCCGGTGCAACTTTGATGCGCTATGCAATGTGGATCGTGCACGTCGTATTTTTGTATCATTGGTGCATGAAGACGATGCAGATGTACGGCTCTATGCGCTGTGGGAGGAATACCTCTCACAGATGGATACATGTGCTTCTGTGCACAATATAGCATACAGCACCACAACGCTACAGTGGGTGACGCACGCGTTTCTCATGCAGTTATACGCTCTTTTAGGATATACGTTTCGTGTACGCACATGCACGATGTGTACACAAGTGCTACATGCAACGCGATCTGGTTTTAGCCCACATCGAGGCGGTGTTGTGTGTCATCGGTGTATGCACGGTGAACGTGTGTGCGCTATAGATGCTGACACGGTAAAGGCGCTGCGAATACTGACTGTACATCCACTGGCGCAATTGCATAAGGTTGTTGTGCACTCTCGTGTAGAGCGTCAACTTGCACGAATTACCCGTGATATTGCACAGTGGATTATGCGATAGATGTGGTATACTATAGGGGATATACGAAGTGTAGTTAATGCGTACAGAAATAAAAATACAACCCTATGGCTCTTCACGATATTGAAAAAGATTTACAACAGCGTGACTCACAGCTGAAGCATCGGCAGCGTAAAGCAACACCGTATGATGTGTGGACAGATAGTGTGGATGTTGCGCGCGAAGAAATTGTACCGAGCACATGGCAAAAAATTACCGATCAACTAGGATTAACGCGCGCCAAGGCACTGCTTATCGGTGTGATTGGACTTGCCGTTGTGACAGCTATCATGGTTGCGGTTGTCTCTATTGTACGCTATCAGCAAGGATTTTTTCACAACGATCGTGTGTCCATTACAATTGAGGCGCCGGCATCTGCAGCGAGTACAGCACTAACAGAGATTGTATTTACAGTGCGGAATGATAATCGTGCTGCGCTAACGGATGCTGATATCGCAGTGCAGCTTGGATCGTATTTTATACCATTAGACGAACAAAGTGGTTTTTATCGTGAGGGTACGAGTGGTGGCATAATCACTGTTGGCACAATTGCTGGCGGTGCGACACATACAGTTTCTCTAGCTGGATATTTCAATGGTCCGCGCGGTATAGTAGCAGATATTTCCGGCGTTGTGCGCTTTGTGCCAGATGGTACAACAGTGCGTTATGAGGCAGTGGCCCGCAGCGCAACAATGATTACACAATCCCCACTCACAATTGACGTGAATGCGCCCAATGACGTGGCAAGTGAAAATCTTGTAGATATTGGTTTTGTAGTACGCAATACGAGTACAGAGGATATGCATGACCTCTCTCTCACAATTAATATCCCACAAGGATTTTCCGTAGTTAATACAGTACCAGCACCCAACCATGGATTTGTATGGGTGTTGGATCGTGTGCCGGCGCGTGGGGAGGTAACTGTGCGTTTGCGTGGTACGGTGAGTGGTGATGTTGGTGTAGCGCGAATGTTTCGCTCTCTTGTGCACAGCAGCAAGGATCAGTCTGTGATTTTTGCACAGACGGATTATACGCCACGGATTATTCGTTCCCCATTAGCTCTTACGCAGGCGGTGGATGGTCGGGAAGGTATAGCGTATGCCGGTGAGTATTTGACATATCAAATCACTTATCACAATATTGGCGATACACCGTTGCGCGATGCGATTGTTCGCATACATTTGGATGAGCGCGTGCTGGATCTATCACAATTAAAATTAATTCATGGTGGTGATTATCATCCGAATGATAACTCTATTACATGGAAGGCGAGTGATGTACCGGGTCTGAAGTTACTTGCACCGAATGATCGCGGAGAAGTGGTATTTTCTGTACCGGTTGTTGCTCAGTTACCTGTTGAAGGTGAGAAGGATTTTCACTATGCGGTATCTACCGTGGCCTCTATCGATAGTCCCGATATCCCATCGGCAATTCGAGAGAATAAGACGATTTTGAGTAATACGTTAACAGTGCCAATTGGAGCAAAAATTTTACCATCCGCAACATTAGCATATAAAGAAGGCTCCATGCCACTGCGTGTTGGGGAGAAGACCGTATACGATCTTACATTTTCTATAGGTAGCGTGAATAATGATCTTGCAAATGTACAGATGGTGATTCCGCTTCCAACGCATATGACATTCCATGAATCCTCTGGAAATGGCGTATTATTCAATGAACGAACAAATGAGATTGTGTGGAATGTGGGGACGGTGCTACATGGGTCTGGCGTTGTGAGCCCTTCACCACAAATGACAGTGACCCTTTCTCTGGTGCCAAGCATTGATCAACGTGGCAGCATACCACCAGCCATTGTCAATGCATACACAATTACTGGTGTAGATACATTTATCAACAAGCCATTCTCTTTGCATCAAACATCAATTGATGCATTTGCTGCACAGCAAGGCTATGGTATGGGTGTTGTAGCAGAATAGTCACGCACGTGATAATTTATGGTATACTATAATAAGAAATTTTCGGACTGTAGCAGGGTGTATGTTTGGATTAGGTAGAAAAAATAAGAAGAAGAGTGTTGTCTCTATGACAGAATACGTTGTGCGTGACGGTGACCATATCGTGTCAATTGCACAGGCACATGGAATGTCATGGAAAGATTTTGCGGCATATAACGAAATTGAGCCACCCTATGTGCTTGTGCCAGGAACTGTGGTGCACGTTCCTGCGACGGCGAATCCCGAGGATTCGGTAAAACCTCGGGGTGACGTATCATCTGCACAGTCATCATCGCAGCGCGTGATCGGTACGCCACAGCACTATGTGACACCTTCTACTACGGATACTGCACAAGATGCGACTACGGCAGCACATAGTGTGCCGGTGGTAAAACAGGAATCAGGAGAAGAGCATCAGGATACCCATGGGACACCTGTAGAATCAGTACAGGATCAACGTAAAGGCAATGTGCAGGTACACATGCAGGAAGATCTTACTGACGTAGCTACAGAGGGTGTAGTACCACCACCAGACCACTCTGTGCAACTTCCTTTGCACTCAGATCGGGAGTCTACCTCCTCTGATCATACTGCACAACGCGGTAAGGATAGGGCACAATCATCTACTGCTGTATCACAGAAAGATCCGGGGGTAGCAACACAAGACAGTGATGCGCCAGAACGTACGATTATGTATGCACCACCGGAGAGTATGATTGCGCAGCCTGCATCGGAACCTACAACGCGCGCTATTGACATCGAGTGGATGCGTGATGATGAGGCGACATATGCCGAGGAAATGTCTAAGCAGCAAAAGCGTACAAACCGGTGGATCATCTTCACGGTGATTCTCGGTCTCGTAATAGGTGGTGCTGTTGCTTTTTTTGTGTACTTTTATCTTCTGCCACAAGCAACACGTGATCGTGTGTCGCTTGATGCGCTCATACGATCACAGGATGTGACACCAGTCGCACAAGAGCCGATAGACAATGTACAAGAGGATGCCGTTGTGGCACCTGCAGATTTTTTAGAAGACGTTGCCGTGGAGGAACAATCGCCATCAACTGATCAGCAGGCAGCGAGTGGTACACCACCGCATACAAATCCCGCTGATCTCACAGTGCAAGTGCTGAATGCCGGCGGTCCAGCTGGTGCAGCGGGCGCAGTCACACAAGTTTTGAAAAATCATCACTACGCAACACGCACAGCTCATAATGCGAAAAATAATTATACAGGTACAGTGATTTACTATACTGCCGGAAAAAAGGCAGATGCGGAGGCAATAGCGCAACTGCTTCCGGCAACGTATGGGACGCCAACAGTGGAAGAGTCAGTGAGTGTGACAACAACATACACAGCGATGGTTGTTGTTGTGATTGGTGCGCAGAAGTAATATGCGCGGCGTTTCAAAACACAAAAACAAAAATATCCTATGAAAAAAACCCCGCCACATCCGTATCATATGATGGCGGCACGTGCAACTTTGCTGCACGTGCGTTCATCGGATCGTGGGCTAAACGATCACGATGCTGCTGGACGCCTGCAGGCATTTGGTGCAAATACGCTGCCAGCGACAGCATCGAGATCTCCACTACTCTTACTGTTGCGACAATTCGCCAACCCATTGATTGCAATCGTGATTGCTGCAGCGATCATATCTATGATCATCGGTCATATTGTGGATGCAGTTTTTATTGCATGCGTTGTAATTATCAACGCGGTTGTGAGCTTTGTGCAAGAGTACAAAGCGGAAAATGCTTTAGAGCAACTGCGTGATCGTGTGACGCACATGGCGCGTGTTGTGCGTGGTGGTCGGAAGAAAGAAATTCCTGCTGCAGATTTGGTAGTGGGTGATATTGTAGATGTGATGGCAGGTGATGGCATTACTGCAGATGGTCGTATTATTGCGGCAGAAGATTTTGCCGTACATGAATCCACACTGACAGGTGAGTGGCATGACGTTGCAAAAAATGCAGAAATCCTTGCAGAGGATGTGGTTTTGTCGGATCAAACGAATATGGTTTTTTCGGGCACCTCTGCAGTACAGGGACATGCTCGTTACGTTGTGACAGCAACTGGTAGTGACATGGAAATTGGCAAGATTGCCTCTACTGTACAGCAAACAGCAACGGCGCAAACACCGTTGCAGAAGAAGTTTGCGCAGCTCTCTATGATTGTTGGTGTCGCGATTTTTTGCAGCATCCTCGTTTTTGCAGCTTTTGGTGTTTGGCGTGGACAGCCAATCGTTGATATTTTTCTTGCATCAACGGCACTCGTCGTAAGTGCAATTCCAGAAGGACTTCTTCCTGCCATTACGATTGTACTAATTTTTGGGATGCGTCGATTGGCACATCATGCAGCACTTGTACGACGACTCAATGCTAGCGAAACAATGGGTGCGCTTACAGTGATCTGCACCGATAAAACAGGGACCTTGACAACAGGGGATATGGCTGTGCAGTACGTTGTTACGGGTGCAAATGATGTGCGGCAGTTCCGACCCTCTGCTCTGCGTGATGGTCATGCGCAGCAGTCTGTTGCACAGCAGAGACGTGTTTTGGAAATTGCTGCAGTAGTAAATGATGCCTATGTGGAATATGTGGAAGGTGCAGTAACACAACGTGTCGTGCGCGGCAGGCCGACAGACCGTGCACTGCTGCAGGCGGCTTTGGATGCTGGGATTGACCCCGATGCTGTACAGTACGCTGGAAAACTAGTTGATCAAGAGTTTTTTTCGTCAGCGAATAAGTACGCCACACGTGTATACCAGATGGAGGACGGGCGCATGCACTTGTTGCGCCTAGGCGCTCCGGAAGAGGTGATGGAGGCGGTCTCATTTATTGAAATGCAGGGTAGGCGCATACCGCTGCAGTCCGAAGAGGGTGAACAATTGCGCCATACCGTAGAGCGTCTTACTGGACAAGGTTTGCGCGTTGTGGCATGTGCACAACGTATTCTCACAGAAGAAACTTATACACGCCTGCATCCGGACGATCGCTTTACGGCAATGTCGCTTGTGGGATATATTGCCATTAAAGACCCCCTGCGTGATGATGTTGAAGAGTCTCTTGCACTAGCAGAGCGTGCTGGTATTCGTATGATGTTGATTACTGGCGATCACGCAGAAACGGCACGATCGGTGATGGCAGAACTTGGTCATGTTATTTCTGATTCTGCAGTATGCGTTGGCGCAGATCTTGCGCAAATGACAGATGCGCAACTACAGCGCTTGGTACGCACAACGAAAATTTTTGCGCGTGTGCTACCGGAACATAAAATTCGCATTGTACGTGCATTGCAAAAAAATGGTGATGTTGTGGCAATGGTGGGGGATGGCATTAACGATGCGCCAGCAATTAAGGCAGCAGATGTCGGTATTGCTGTGGGTGAGAGTGCAGACATTACTAAAGAGGTTGCAGATATTGTACTGATCAACAGTAGCTTTACAACCATTGTTACGGCAATTGAACAGGGGCGGGTGATTTATGAGAATATTCGTCGCGTCGTAATCTATTTGGTTGCTGATGATTTTTCAGAAATTTTTATCTTCTTCTGTGCGATGGCATTGGGATGGCCACTACCACTCCTGGCAATTCAGGTGCTGTGGATCAATGTGATTGAAGATAGCTTGCCAAATATTGCGCTAACAACAGAATATGACGCAGCGCGTCTTATGGAAGAGCCGCCGCGCCATCCACAAGAACCTCTTTTGACACGTGCGTATAAAAAATTTATAGGAGTAGTTTTTATTGTTTCTGGTGTTTCTGCTGCGGCATTTTTTTGGTCCGTGCTTCATTTTTCTCACGATGTTACATTGGCGCGCACAGCAGCATTCACACTTATTGCTTTTGACTCATTGATCTTTGTCTACATTGTGCGCAGCTTTCGTCGCCCACTCATACGACGCGATATCTTCAATAATTGGATGCTCAATGGATCGGTTGCAATTGCTCTTGTACTATTGATTGCCGGTGTGTATGTGCCGCCATTTACAACGTTGCTGCATACGGTTCCGTTATCACTCTCTCTGTGGGGTGCTATTCTTGCAATTACTTGTGTGGAAGTGCTGTTTTTTGAAGTGGCAAAACGTCAATGGCTGTATCATCGGCATCCCGTTGTTACGACGCCGCTGTATTTACAGTAGTGGCAATGCTTGTTACAGTACATATAGTATGTCGTGATTTTTTGCGGCATTGGATCCTTATTTCATATTGTATCACTCTATGACTCTACACAATTTTAATGTCTATTTTTTTCTTACTGTTCTCTGTATTGTGACTATTGCGGGCTTTGCTATTATTAAGCCGTTTTGGGAGCCGATTTTTTTTGCCATTTTGCTTGCGACAGTATTTTATACACCATATCAAAAACTTTTAGAACGAGTGAAGCGGCCAGCGCTTGCAGCATCTCTTATGCTCGTTGTTGTGGCGATTACGATTGTGGTGCCGGTTATTGGTATTGCAACGATTGTTTTTAATGAAGTATCATCTCTTGTGCTGGAAAGCACGCAGGATGGAGCTGGTCTACAGAGGTCTGTTGCATTAATTGCAGATCGCATTACCTCTGTGCAGTTCATAGAGAAGTCTTTGACGTTTGCGGATGTGCGCCTTTCGCCTGACGTGATTATTGCCCAGATCAAGCAGTTCGTAGGTAAGTTATGGCCGTACGTGCAAGCGATGTATGCTGGTGCCGTCAATAGTACGATAAATTTTGTTGTCATGTTCTTTACACTATTTTTTCTCTTTATTGACGGTAAGCGGTGGCTTGCACGCATTATGCATCTCAGTCCTCTACGAGATGTCTATGAACGGCAATTAGTGCGCGATTTTTCCTCTATGGCGCGCGCGACACTGAAAGGCACGCTCATTATCGGCGTTATTCAAGGTGTTTTAGGTGGTATTGCATTTACGATTGCAGGTATTTTCTCACCGATGCTGTGGATGCTGGTGATGATTGTATTGAGTATTATTCCTGCAGTTGGTAGCGGTTTTATTATTTTTCCCGCAGCAGTCATCATGCTGCTTATAGGCAATATCTGGCAAGGAATTTTCTTGCTATGTATGGGATTTATCATCACATCTATTGATAACGTCTTGCGACCAAAGCTTGTGGGCAAGGATACGCAGATGCCAACGCTTGTAATCTTTTTTGCAACACTTGGTGGATTGAGTGTCTTCGGTTTTAGCGGATTTATCCTTGGACCGATTATTATGGCACTGGTAATAGCGTTGTGGAATATTTATGATCAGGAATTTCGCGATCAGTTATCAGAATTTAATGTATAGGTTTTTCTGTGGTGCATATGGGTATGGGAGTGTGGCATAGTATACCGTCTTTTCTATCGCCAGTGGCTGTACATATTGGACCTGTGGCAATTCACTGGTACTCTGTGTTATGGCTGTGTGCCTTTGTGGTTGTAGTGGCATTGGTGCGTTTACGTGTGCATCGTGCAGAAGGGCAGTACACATGGGCGTTAATTGAGGATGGTGCACTATGGGCGTTTCTTGGTGCTATTGTTGGTGGGCGTATAGGTTATGTGCTGCTCTATGATTTCGCATACTATAGCACGCATCCCCTTGCCATTGTATCGCCGTATGATTTAGCAGCAGGTGTGTGGACGGGAATTTATGGTATGAGCTATCATGGCGGTCTCGTAGGTGTTGCTGTGGGAATCTGGTGGGTAGCGCGACAACATCGAGTAGATTTTGTGCGCTTGATGGATTTTCTTGTACCAGCAATTCCCGCAGGGTATTTTTTTGGACGACTTGGAAACTTTTTTAATCAGGAATTAGTAGGACGTGTCACCACAGCCCCAGTTGGTATGTTTTTTCAGGGAGATACTGTTTTACGTCACCCATCACAACTCTACGAGGCTATTACGGAAGGCGTGATCCTTTTTGTGATTTTGTGGCTACTGCGTAATCGCGTACGTACGCGAGGAATGCTCACAGTTTTGTATATTGCGCTCTATAGTATCGCACGATTCGTGTGTGAATTTTTTCGCGAACCGGATGCACATATCGGCATAGTATGGTATGGTCTGACAATGGGACAGATTTTATCTGTAGGAATGTTCTCTTGCGCGATGATTTTTATGGGATCCATGATGTGGCACGCAGATTTCATGCACATAAAGAAAAAGTATGGTATACTGAAAAAACTATGATTATCGCACCAGGCGCTCTGCATAGGGGGGCGACAACTACACAGAAACAGTATTCAGCACGACGGGTGGACAGTGTGCTATCCCGGCATTCTCGTGCGCCACATCTTGTGGATTTGCGTGCTGTATACATGGCGCGTCATGCGAATGTGCCACAGCTCTACCGTGGCGGGGCATGTGCACGGAACTTTTTATCACCGGGTGCACAGCAGGGGCAAGCGACTCTTGATGGCATTCGTATCGTTGCACAACCGGTTGGCGTGCGTAGTGTTGAAAGTGCACAGTCTTTGACAGAACGTATTGTTGGACTACTTGCAACATATCGTGCAGCATTACGTATCTCACTTTCGGCGCAGCGTATGTATCAGATGTCTATGGCTGGTGCAATGATTGTGGGTGTGGTGTCGATGAGTATGATCTATCGCAATCTTGGCACAAGTGCATTTGCCGATACCATAGAAACAGAAAAGGCAGTGGTGCCTGAAGCGTCAACCGCAGGCTTCGGCGATGCGTCTCCGACAGAGCATTTCGTAGAGACACAAAAACCCACTAATACGCCAGTGAAGGTGGTACACAACCGTGCAGTTGATAGTCTCACGGTACCGCAGGCGTCTGCCACAGAAGACAGTGCTGTAGTGGATGATCAGAAAAAAGCGAAATCTGTCGATAGCGCAAAGCATATGGATGCTTTGCCGCACACGCCATTGACACAAGAGGCAAAAAAAATGGTGAAAGGGTATCCGATTGAAAAAATGCTTCCCTATATCTTGAAACAGGATCCCGAAGTTGCCAAATATTTGATCGCGATTGCAAAGCAGGAAAGTCAATGGGGTAAACGCGTGCCGAAGTTAAACGGTGAGGATTGTTATAATTATTGGGGCTATCGCGGACAGCGTGCGCGCATGGGGACGGGCGGACACACATGTTTTGATAGCCCGCAGGATGCTGTTGCAACTGTTGGCAAGCGACTACATACATTGATATATGACAATCATCGCACTACAGCGAAAAAGTTGGTCATCTGGAAGTGTGGCACGACGTGTGCGGGACACGACTCTGCTGGTGTGCAGCGGTGGATTGATGTGGTTGCAGCCTACCATGCGCAGTTATCAAAAAGGTAGAGAGCTAGATGATTTTTCTGTAGACAGTGGGGTAAAAAATGCTATAATAGTATCTGTGCAGCTGTGGGTAATTAGCTCAGTTGGTTAGAGCGTGCGATTCACATTCGCAAGGTCAGAAGTTCGAATCTTCTATTGCCCACTAAAGATTACACGATAAAGCGTGTACTGCGTATTGTGTAGTTTTATACTTTATAAAAAAAATAAAAACCAAAAAATACATACTATGAGTAGGACTGAGGAGGCGCTTGCGCATATTCGCGCAGAGCTAGAGGCCATTCACGAAAAAGTGGATCGCATCGTGCAGAATACGGAACGCATCGAAGACTCTACACAAGCAGCATCGCACCACACGGTGATTTCGCAGCCCGTCACACCGGTGGCACACCATGTTACGCCACAGGCAGCCCCCACAAAAAATTATGGACGAGCACTTACATCCGCAGAGCAGGCATATATCGATCGGCTGTACGGCAGATCACCTGCTGCGCCGGCATCTTCAGCGGCGAAGGCAACGCACAGAGAAACAGCATCGGAGTTACACATGTCATCACAACAAAGCGTATCCACCGCTATGCCGGTGACCCGTTTTTTTCAGTGGATTGCGCGTGACTGGCCAATGAAGGTTGGTGGATTTTTTGTGATTGCGGCGGTCGGGTGGTTTGTCACCTATGCGGCATTGACCGGACTGCTTTCGGAAACGGGGCGTATTGTCTTGGGGTATCTCTTTTCTGTAGGATGCCTTGCCTTTGGCGCATCGCGGATTCGCGTATCTCGCATGCAGGGAAATACTTTTCTTGTGATTAGTGGTGCAGTCATGCTCATCACGACGCTTGGCGGCATTTATTTTGACGTTGTTGTGCCAGCGGTGGGATTGTTTGTGATGCTGCTTACTGTTGGCTTGATTTCTTTACTTGCATTGCACCAAAAGAGCAAGGCTCTGACCGTTGTTACAATCTGTTTCGGTATTTTTATTCCAGCGTTCTTTTTTAGCAGCGTCTCGCTTACAGTGATGTTCTCCTACCTCTTCATTCTCTCAGTCGGAACACTATGGATTGTACGCTACACACAGTGGCGCGTTTTGACCATTCTCATGGTGATTGCAATCGGATGCTACTCTATTGGACAAGTTATGTTTGGACCTGCTGATCTTGTCAATGTGCCCAATCTTACTATGGCAGTGCTCTTTATTGCGCTATTCTATAGCGCAAATGTTGCGGCAATGTTGGGCACGGAAAAACCACAGGCAATGGATACGATTACAGCACTCCTCTTGGGTTTTTTGGTGTGGATGTGGATTGTGATGTTTTCCGCAGAGGAGTTACATGTGTGGATCTTGGTGAGTGCCGCACTACTGTTTGCCGGCACATCGTACGGTATTTTCATGATGACAGCGCGTGCGTTGCCGACATTGGTGTATGGCGGTGTGAGTATTGCTCTTTTAGCGATTGCAACGGCATTGCAATTTGACGGACCTGTGCTCGTAACGGCGCTTGCTGTGGAAGCAGCAGTCGGCGCCATTGTCGCACTTATGGTAATGCGTGATAAAATGTCTGCACTGGTGGGTACGATAGTTGTCGCCACCTATGCTATACCAGTCATGATGTCGCTACACTACATCCCATTTGGCGGCAGTGATATTGATGCACTTTTTGCGGTATTTATGATTACTGTTACGGCATTAGCCATTGCAGCTGTTGCGCTACGTGTTGCGGAGCGCACATCATCAATTGCCACGGTCATTGGGCGTCTCTTTATTTATGGTGGCGGAGTGTATGCTGTAGTTTTGGTATGGCTTGCAACGCACTTCTTTATCAGCAGCACAGATATTGCAGTTTTTACGGCACTGCTTATGTATACAGTGACGGGTGTACTATTCTATGTCATAGGTTCGCGCCAGCAATCACGTCAATGCATGACAGTTGGCAGTATTCTCTTTGCTATTGTGATCGCGCGCGTGCTTTTTGTAGAGTTTTGGGAAATGGATATGATCATGCGCATCATCACATCATTCGTTCTTGGCGTGCTACTTATCTCTACGGCATTTCTTCGTTCATCACAAAGATAATTTTATGTGTACTATCGTGAGACATATGGTTATGTGTGGCGCTATACTACTGGGTCTTCCAGCAGCTGCTGCGCCAACACTTTTATCAGAGGTACAGAAATCGCGTTTTATGTCTGTAGCGCACGTAGTGGAGAACACATACGCTGTGCCGACAATGGTTGATGTGTACGTGCCTATGGATATCTATAGTTCTGATACTGTTGCTGTAACAGATGGTATGGATACACTTCTTCCATCAACAGTGTATACGGCAGTTCGAGAGCATCGCGTGCATATGTCAGCAACGACAACACCAGAAATTGCTATGGCGCAGAATATTACAGATGGGTCATTTGAGACATTTGCAGATCTTCCATTTGTCGAAGCACCAGATCATGCATCGCGAGAGCATCGCATTACTATTGATCTTGTGGCACAGCAGCCGATTACGACAGATACGTTGCGTATTTTTACAGATACCTACAGTGCAACACCAACTCGTGTACGTGTTGTTGCTGTTCGATCGGATGGGACGGAGCATGTCGCATCGTCACTACAGCCATTTGGGCACGCACCAATCCACTTTCCAAAAGAGACTGCGACGCACTTTCGTATTGATGTCACGTATACCGACCCATTGCGGATTACAGAAATTGTCTTGCAGGATCATAACCATATGCACGTGCAAGATGCGACAGTACGCTTTATTGCTACACCTGGACAGACGCATACAATCTACTTTAATCCACATGGCACCGTACACCTTCCGCTTCAAGAGCAGCCAAATTTTTCTGTACCATATGCCGTTCCAGTTGTTCCCGTGATATCTGTGCAAGAGAATCCAGTATTTGGACGCACAGACATGGATGGTGATGGTGTAGTAGATGGAGAGGATAACTGCTCGCACATTGCAAATGCCGGTCAGGTAGATGCCAATGCCAACGGTATTGGCGATTCCTGTGAGGATTTTGATGCGGATGGTATTATCAATGCTCAGGATAATTGTCCACTTGTTGCGAATCGGGCGCAGATTGACACAGATGGTGATGGCATCGGCGATGCTTGTGATGACGAAGAGAGCAGATTTTTTGAAAAACAGCAATGGATTGTTTACGCGGTGATTCTTGCTGTGAGTATGATTGTGCTAATCATTATTGCACGTGTATTGACATCGCAGACACTGCAAAGCCCAAAAATGTAATGCATTTTGTTTCGGTGGCGTGCTTGTGGTACAATGTATAGTAGTAATTGTTTTGATTGTCGTTTATGTCGCATCCAGAAGACTTAGTAATGAACCCTGTAGCAATTTTACAACAGTGCCACATTCCTTCTACGGCGGATGTCGCGGATTTTGGATGCGGACCAGGGATCTTCTCTATTCCCTTAGCACAGATTACCACGGGTACAGTATACTGCTTTGATGTTTTGGAGTCTGCGTTGGAAGCTGTCAAAAATCGTGCCTATGTAATGGGTATTAACAATATTGTCACGCAGCGTTCCAATTTAGAAAAATTACACGGATCTGGACTTAAAGATGGGTCAATGGCACATATTGTTATGCGTAAAATTCTTGTACAGAACGATGATAAGCCCACACTCTTTGCTGAGGCATTTCGTGTCTTGCGGGAACGTGGCACGTTGCTTGTTGTTGGTTGGAATGAGCAGGCTGTAGTAGGTTTTGATATTTTAGCACGCTTAGCGCCAGAAAAAGTTGTTGCACTTGCACAGGAAACAGGATTTACGGATATTGCGCCAATTGATGCTGGGAAATATCACTATGCATATGAATTTACAAAATAACATGTTGTGTGCTATGAAAAAAACTCTTGTTGCGACATTATTGTGTGCTGTTATACTATTTCCTGGCTTGGGGTGTAGGGATATGCGGGGCTCTTATATCGTTCCATTAGATATTTGGGGGACGTTTGATAATTCTGCGGCATATGATCAGCTGTTGAGTACGTATCGTAGTGTCAATAGGAATATCAGCAACCTCCAGTATCACAAGATGGATCTTGAGTCATATAAAAAAGATCTGCTACATGGCTTAGCAGCGGGTAACGGACCGGATATCTTTATGATTCATAACTCGTGGATGCCGGAATTTATAGATAAGATTGTGCCGGTACCAGAGGATATTATGACGGAGCATGATTTTCGCACAAACTTTGTTGATGTAGTAGCAGATGACGCATTAATTGAGGGTAGTATTTATGGCGTACCGCTTTCTGTAGACTCCTTAGCGCTATACTATAACAAGGATATTTTGAATGCCGCAGGTATTACACGTCCGCCACAGACGTGGGAGGAGTTTGATAAGGCAGTGCGCACGCTGACGATCATGGATGCATATGGTAATATTTCACAAAGTGGTGTTGCGCTGGGTACAGCATACAATGTGAATGGTGCGATTAATGTGAATCGCGCACCAGATATTTTAACCGTACTTATGATGCAGAATGGCACACAGATGTCTCATCCCACACAAGGTGTTACCATGGGCAATACAGAGATGTACAGCAGTGGGGGTGGGACACCTGCACTGACAGCGTTGCGTTACTATACGAGCTTTGCATCACCATCATCGCCAAACTATACATGGAATAAAAATCAGAATTATTCGATCGATATGTTTTTTGAGGGGCGTGCTGCAATGATGATTAATTACTCGTATCACTACGACACGATCCGTGCAAAAAATGCTAAACTGAATTTTGCCGTTGCTGATTTGCCACAGCGTACAACAACTGCAGACGGCACGCAGAAGAATTTTGCAAACTACTGGTTGTTTGTTGTAGCAAAAAACAAAAAAATTGTACAAGATGCGAGTGTACAGGCCGTGCCTGTGACGGACGAAATGCGCATCCATGAAGCATGGCAGGTGTTGCGCGCCTTATCATTTCCGAGTAAAAACGGCGTCACGATACGTAACTACTTTGCAAAGGAAAAAATGACCTATGCTGTGGAATACGATTTGACAGAGCGGTACCTGGAAGAGGCTAAGCGACCAGCAGCACGACGTGATTTGATTGATTTACAAAAAACAGATGTTCGTCTTGGTGCATTTGCGCGCGGCAATCTCATTGCACAGTCATGGTGGCGCAAAAACGCAGATGCGATTGACGGTATTTTTTATGATATGATCGACCGTGTCAATACTGGACAGCTGAATGATGCAACTGCGCTGCAGATGGCACAATCGCGTATGAATGCATTACAGTAACATTACTGCTCCTATGTTAGACATTATGGTAGCGTACGCTGGTCCACTTGCAGAAGCCCCACGCTTAAGTGAGATTGTGGCACGTGCTGTGGTGACACTTCTGACTATTGTTGCAGGTCTTGCCGTGCTGATGATACTCATCGGTGGTGTACTGTATATGACGGCGGCGGGTGATCGTGCACGCATGGATCTTGCCAAAAAAACGGTAGTGGGGAGTGTTGTTGGTTTGACGATTGCCATCGTGTCATTGGTGATTGTGCAAGCAGTCGCAAAACTTGTTTAGTTTACAAAATGTGCGATAATATAGATACGAGGAATGAAAATAAAAATTTATCATGAAAGGAGGTGGAGCTATGATGCGGAAAATGAAAACAGCATTTTATGCGGCGATGTCTAGTATGCTGATAATGCCAGCATTGGTGATAGAAGCACAGGGATCAGGATATGTAAAACCTGAGAATCCAGGAGGTGTGCCAGTGGGTGGTGACGCAAGTCAGCTGATCATGAACATCGTAAAGTGGCTTTTGGGATTTGTGGGAGCGCTTGCGGTGTTGATGATTATTGTTTCTGGTATTATGTATATTACGGCTGCTGGTGATGAGGGTCGTGTTGACTCGGCAAAGAGATATCTTGTGTATGCTATTGTTGGTCTCGTCGTTGCCTTACTAGGTTACGCAATCGTTGTAACGATTGGTGATCAGCTTGGCGCTATGCAGTAGTGTACTATGGATACACAAAAAACAGAGAGCATACTCTCTGTTTTTTTTGTTGTGAGACGTATTTGTGATATAATAAATTTGTATTGTAAAAAAGTAACGGTAATTTTTAAAACGGAAAGGTAATAATTTATGAAAATACTACACTATACATGCGTTGCAATGGCATTTTTTATGATCATAGCGCCAACATCTGCAACAGTAGCACAGTATAGCTATGCAGATGCCCGTCCGCAGGGTGTAACAAGTGAAGCAGATGCTAAGGCAGTCATTATGAACATCGTGAAGTGGATATTGGGATTTACAGCGGCGTTAGCGATTTTGATGATCATTTTTGGGGGCATTATGTATATTGTCTCTTCGGGAGATAGTGGCAGGATTGACACTGCTAAGAACATTGTCGTGTACGCAATTGTGGGATTGGTTGTTGTTCTATTAGCATATGCAATTGTTGCCTCAGTAAGTAGGGGTCTTGGGGCGGGTGGCGCGTAGGATTGCACAGTCGGTTTTGTAAGCGAGTATGATAACACCATACACAAACACTCTTTTCGCGGGGTGTTTGTTTTTATACACAGTGGTAATTTTGCTCTCGTCATTTTTTGGTGTATACTATAGTAAGGTAGCCTATTAGAGATTATCATTTTTTTATGCAGCGTTTTATTACATTGAGCGCAATTGCGGTACTGGTGATGATGATGCCATTTGCTGCATCATGTGCGGCGCCGGATATTGGATTGGGACAACTTAGCGAAACGCGTCTACCTGATAAAAAACCAGGAGAAATTATCGCCAATATCACCCGTTTCGTGGCGGGATTGATTGCCGTGCTTGCCGTGCTCATGATCATTGTTGGCGGCATCATGTACATCGCTTCTGCTGGTGACAGTAGTAGGGCGGATAAGGCAAAAGGCATTATCGTATCTGCCATTATCGGATTAGTCATTGCTATTTTGGCATATGCAATTGTGATTTATGTCGGGAAGGCACTGCAGATCTCTTGGTAAGTGCATAATACTATCATTATTTTTTTCTATGAAGATCTTACGTAAAAAACATTTTTCTTATCTAGCTACACTTCTTGCGTTGATGCCCTATACGGTCTTTGCGCAACTTACCGCACCGTCGAATTCTTATGGTTTGGTAAACCCGCCGCAGAGCCCATCGAAACTTATTCTGCAAGTTGCGAGCTGGCTCTTAGGATTTGTGGCGGCACTGACGGTGCTGGTGATTATTGTTTCCGGTATTCTCTACATTACATCAGGTGGAGACAGTAGTCGTGCGGAGAAGGCCAAGGGCTGGCTCATTAACGCGGTGATTGGTTTGATTGTGGTGCTGATTTCCTATGTGATCGTCGCAGCCATCAGTCAAACGTTGGGTGCGGGGTAAAGGTGTTTTTTATAGTAAAAAATATGATACAAACGATTAGTTATTATATGCGATGGAGTTGCGTACTACAGGTAACGACGATTTGCGTGCTTGCTCTTGGCGTGCTTTGTGCACCCCATGCAGTGGTTGTTGCACAGGCCCCATCAACACCTAATACAACACCGCCTCCGCAGGCCCCATCAACACCTAATACAACGCCGCCACCAGGTCAAGGGAGGGCGCAATTTCAAAACCCTATCCAATATACTACGGTAGATGCCTTTCTTGCAGGCGCGCTGGGTGCAATCCAAAAAATTGTGGCAGGGCTTGCTGTTCTCATGATTGTAGTAGGTGGAATCATGTACATCACATCTGCTGGTGGTGCGCGCGCTGAGGCTGGTAAAAAAGCCGTGACGGCAGCACTGATCGGCTTGGCGCTTGCGCTTGCTGGACCAAGTTTACTCAAAGAAATTTATGGGATCGTGGGTGGTACGGGCACACCGGCAGAGGTATCCGGAGCAAAGCCACTCAGTGCTATTGTGGTCAGTGCGATCAATGTTTTGCTGAGTCTCGTGGGTGTGCTTGCTGTCCTCATGCTTGTGGTAGGCGGAGTCATGTACATTACAGCGGCAGGATCTGATCGTGCACAAACGGGGCAAAAAATTGTCCTCACATCCATTGTCGGTTTGGTGATTGCACTCCTCGCACTTGTGCTTGTCAAGACGATTGCTGGACTTTTTGTTTAGGGTATAAAAAGAAACAACCGTATACGCGTTGCGCATACGGTTGTTGTTTTCGGACTAGTCGTCAGTAGGGCGATAGCCGAAAATCTTGATCTGAATGGTTGACCCCTCCCGCACTTCCCTAAATGATTCTGGGAAGTGCGGGATGTTTGTCGTTACCTTTATTACAGACGTATCTACTACTTTAGTGAGGATGGCGCCGTATGACCCGTGAGGGTCTGGCATTGCCACGCGCCATGCAGGTGGGGTTTGTTGTGTCGTGGAGATTCCTAATCCTCCACAGAGGATGGGTTGCCCAAAGGGCTGGTACCCGCCACTAGCCTGCATGGTCAGAGTGTACATTCCTGTGCACTCCACTTTTTCCACAACCCATGCTGGGTATTGTTTTTCAATCCACTGCGGACCCTCCCTTCGCGGGTCGTACGCAATGGTGTCAATGAGTACGACTTCTTTCTGTTCTGAGGAAAATGCTTTTTTTATCCCGTTAATCATATCTGGGATGTCGTCCCGTGGTGATGACGGTCCTTTGTTGATTTGGTTGAGACATGCATCAATTTTCGGATCAGATAATTCTGCTTCTGCCATGTATTTGGTAAACTCCTTCACAGACGTGAATTGCGTCCCGTCTTTTTTGGTGAAATCCTTAATACAGGCTGTACTTTGACTAATACTCCGTTCTCTGAGAGCTTGATGTGCCCTCACTTGATCCTTGGAGTTCTGCGTCCATCCGGCAACGTCTTTGCCGAGCACAGTTCTTAAAAAAGATCCCACCCACGGGATGTTTATGATTAGCATAAAGATCAGTAAAACGAGGAATCCCCTGATCCATACATTACCGAAGAGATTCTTTTTTGTGTTTGCCATCCGTTCCTCCTAATAATATGATATGTGCCATCTTATTTTTTCCCATAAAACACAAGCCATATAACAGTCAGCATGCCAATTGGCATAATGAGCCATTGTGCCTCACTTTGATTTGCCACCATGAGCGCTAACATCGCTACGGTGTAAGAGCCTATGGCAATTTTTGCAAAGCGCATGTATCCGGATAGGATTCCACGCACAAATGCAATAGCATCGCCTTCTGCAGGCACGCCAATGGCAGTACCTACTTCTGCAATTGAGACGATGATCCTGGGTGTTGTAGTTGCGATGGATATCGCGCTCACACCAACCAGCCAAAGCACAAATGTTGTGCTAAGGGAAAGCCTGAGCCAGAAAACAATGAGGAGGAAGATAATGCACAGCACGTATGCACTCCAGAACACTGACCGTGCAAGGCGTACCCAGTACAGGAGACGCTGATCTTCTGTGCGAATTATTTCTAACACCTTCTGAACCTCGGTTTGTAATCCATTTTCACCATTATTTTTTGCCATTTTTATTCTCCTTTGCAATACGGATTGGTCCATAGATTGGAACTAGGTCATACCATGAGGATTTTTTTCCTGGCGGATTGTTGGCTTGCGCTTTTTGAATAGCGTCCAACGCATCGTTGATCTTTGCGCGCGCAGAATCTATACGCTGCTGAGATCTTTGGGTTGGGAAAACAATACTATCGATTTCAGACCTTACCTGCTCGTTCGTCATGGTGAACCATGACATAACGACCAGGATGCCGTTTGAATTTTGATTGACAACCCTTTCCGACATGATTATTTTTCCATTCTTGTCTTTCTTGTCGGTAGGGATTTTTTCTACTGTTGGCTTCTCTTCTAATCCAAGAACAAGGATAAGAAACTCCCTCTCCTCAAGAGGGTAGGTTTCTTTGAGCATATCTGTTAAAGATTTTCCTCGCGCATTCACTGTTTCGCGCGTGAAACGTTTTCCATGCGGTGACACCCACTGCTCACTTACAGGTGCCGTGAGAATCCGCGATTTTGCATATGCAACGGTTGTCAGCCAGATATGTTCGTCGGTTGCACCGCGTCCCTTCTTGTCCGATTGGAGACTGGGCTGATCAGGTGATGCGTCTGGCCCCGATAGGGATTTTTTCTTCAGTGAAGATGCAATTTGACTTGCATTTACAACCGTATTGAACAGGTCGGCTGCGTTCTGCTTTAACCACTTCATTATCGGTGATTCTGCCATGGCTTTTCTCCTTCTTAGTTATAGGTAATATGAAATTTTTAATGTTCACATCTAGATCTTCTGCAATTGCTGCACAAAACATCCAGATTTTGAATTATATCACATTTTGGCACAAAAGTCAACTACTAAAAACACCTCTTACTATGGGGTTTTTATGCGTTTCTAATGTGGAAATTGATGGGGTGTGTCGTATCGGCATGTAGTTGACATGTTGTCTATTTGTTGCTACACTTGGGGAAGTACTGAGATGAGCAGGTATAGATTCGGGTCGGCAGACGCGAATTTTTTGTTTCAACGGTACGACAATGATCATACGTCCATTGTATGAAGTGTATAGCTTTTAACTACTAATAAAAAACCTATGGCAAAGACAGCGCAGCAAGAAGAGAGGCGGCCATTTAGTGACTTTACGGGGGCAATGACGGCTCTCGCGGAAGAGCGGGGCATTCCCGTGGATGATGTGATGGCAACGGTAGAAACGGCAATTGCCGCAGCGTACAAAAAAGAATATGGGAAGCGCGGGCAGAATATTCGTGCAGAGCTTGATAGTGTCTCGGGTGACATGAAGTTTTTCTTGGTGAAGGAGATTGTTGATGAGACATTGCGGGAATTTGTGGATCCGGAAGCGCAGGATGATGATGGTGTGCCAGAAGAGCCACAAGACATTGTAGTAGATGGAGAGGTTGCAGAGGATAAGAAGCCACGATTTAATCCAGAACGCGACATGACAATGGAAGAAGCTGTTGCGCGCTATGGTAAGGATGTGACAGTAGGGCAGGTGGTAGAGGAAGAGTTGCCATCATATACAGATTTTGGTCGCGTAGCTGCACAGACAGCGAAGCAAGTGATTATTCAGCGGATTCGTGAGGCGGAACGCGGTGCGATGTACAACGAGTACAAGGAGAAGGAGGGCGAGGTAATCAATGGCACGGTGCAGCGTATTGAGGGTAAGAATGTCTTTGTGGACCTCGGCAAATCCGTTGGTGTGCTTTTTCCGCGCGATCAAGTGCGTGGCGAGCACTACAATATTGGACAGCGCGTCAAGGTGTATGTGGAAAGTGTGGAGTTAGATCCGAAGGGCCCCGGTATTAAGTTGTCACGCGTACATCCGGAAATGATCCGTCGACTCTTTGAATTGGAGGTGCCGGAAATTTTTGCGGGATCTGTGGAAATTAAGGCAATTGCGCGGGAGGCGGGATCGCGTACAAAAATTGCAGTCTATACAGAGGAAGAGGGTATTGATCCCATCGGATCTTGTGTTGGACAGAAAGGGACACGTGTCAACGCCATTATTGATGAGCTTGGCGGTGAGAAGATTGATATCATTGAGTGGCGGGAGGATCCGCAGGAATTTATTACAGCAGCATTGTCGCCAGCTAGTGTTCTAGATGTCCACGTAGATGAAATGAGTCGCAAGGCAACGGTCATTGTACCAGATGATCAGCTGTCGTTGGCAATTGGGAAACGTGGACAGAATGTGCGTTTAGCAGTGAAGTTGACGCACTGGGATTTAGATGTTGTAAGTGCACAAGAGGCGAAGGTGCCAGGCGCGGCGGCAGATGAACGTACACCTATGCCGGAAGATGCTATGACTGCACAAGATACGTCAAAGCAGGATACCGATGAAGATGCGGAGGACCCTTCTGCTAGCGAGGCTTCTGCATTGCAACAGTCTGCAAAAAAAGATGAGACTAAAGACACCGCAGCAGAAACGAAGGCCGAGGGCGCAGATAGCGCCGCATCGGTATAGTATGCGATTACGTAGTATTACAAGCTAATAAAAAACATATGAACTTATGGCATGAAGTATCACTTGGTGACAATGTTCCAGAGGAATTCAATATGATTGTAGAAATTCCACGTGGGTCAAAGAATAAATATGAGATTGATAAAGAGACGGGGCTGATTAAGCTAGATCGCGCCATGCGTACGGCACAGGATTATCCATTTGACTATGGGTTTGCGCCGATGACGCTATGGGATGATGATGACGCACTGGATGTCGTCGTACTCTCTACATATCCGCTTGCGCCAGGTATTTTGGTCAATGTTCGTCCAGTGGCAGTGATGCGCATGATTGATGGTGGCGAAAGTGATGACAAGGTTATCGCTGTGCCAGTCAAAGATCCGCGATGGGATGATGTGCGTGATCTTGGTGATATCAATAAGCACACACTAAAAGAAGTGCAGCACTTCTTTGAAACGTATAAGCAGATTGAGCACAAAGCTGTTGTTGTAAAGGGCTTCAAGAATAGGAAAGCAGCAATGGCAGCAGTGGAGAAGGGTGTGCGGCTGTACGGTAAGGCGTTTGGTAAGTAAAGTTTTTTGGATCTATGGAGCATACAATCGACAAGAAGGACACAGAGGCACGCATCGTTGTGACAATTCCGTGGAGTGAGATCGCAGAAGATTTTGCAGCACGTATTACTGCAGCATCTAAGGGTGTAGAGGTGAAGGGGTTTCGCAAAGGTGCTGTGCCGCGTGAAATTGCAGAGGGACGCGTTGATCGTGCTGGGATTTTAGCAGATGTTGCAGATGCACAGCTGCGGACACACTATACGACGATTGTGCGTGAGGAGAAATTGCGTGCTGTGGGCGCGCCGCGTGTGAGTGTGACAAAGTTAGCAGAAGGTAATGCTGTAGAGGTAGTGATTGATGTGACATTGCTGCCGACAATTACGTTACCGCGATCATGGCGTGGGGCGATAAAGAAAATAAACAAAGAGATGCGCGGACATGATCACGGTGTGAGTGACGATGACGTGACAAAGGAGTTAGAGCGCATCGCAGCAAGTCGCGCAACACTGACACCAGTGGATCGTGCCGCGCAAGATGGTGATCATGTGAGGGTGGATTTTCAAGTATTGCAGGATGGTGTAGTGATTGAAAATGGGACAAGTACAGATCACTCTTTGGTGTTGGGAGCAGGAGTGTTCATTCCAGGGTTTGAGGATCATGTCATTGGGATGACAGTTGGTCAAAAAAAGACCTTTACGTTGACCTTTCCCAAAGAGTACCATGCCACGCATCTTGCCGGGAGACCGGCGGAATTTACGGTGACGCTGAAAGCAGTGGAGGAGCGTGCTATACCGACGATGGACGATGCATTTGCGCAATCACTTGGCGAGAAGTTTTCTACGCTTGCGCAATTGCGTACAAGTATGAAAGATGGTATGGAGCGTGAGGCGCGCGAAAAGCATCAAGAAGAGGTCCGTGCAAAATATTTAGACGCACTCGCTGATTTGGTCACTGTGACACTGCCGGAGGATATTGTTGCACAGGAGCGTGAGCGCATGCTTGCAGAATTTGCGCAGCAAGTACAGATGATGGGCATGACCATGGATGCGTATTTGGAAAAACTTGGAAAGACACGTGATGAGCTTTCTGCATCGTGGGCGCCACAGGCACGTAAGCGTGTACTTAGTGCATTGGTTCTAGAGCAATTGGCAGAGGACGAGAATATCACAGTCGATCATGCAGATATTGAGCAGGAGATGAATAAAATGCTTTCCGTATATAAAGATGTCGATGACGCGCAAAAACATGTAGATATGCCACAACTTTATGAGTATGCCACTGGTATGATTCGCAACAATAAAGTTTTTGCAATCTTGGAAAAGATGACGTAATTCGTGACGTGTAATTACTACCTATGCACTACATTCCAACGGTGATTGAAAAGAGTGGACAGGTTGAGCGTGCCTATGATATTTACTCACGCCTCCTTAAGGATCGCATTATTTTTCTTGGGACAACAATTGATGATGTTGTAGCGAATAGTGTGATTGCGCAGTTGCTCTTTTTGGATGCACAGGGGAGTGAGGATGATATTCGGATGTACATTAACTCACCCGGTGGTGTCGTAACTGCGGCGCTAGCAATCTATGACACGATGCAGCATGTGAAGTCAGACGTGTCAACAATTTGTGTAGGATCGGCTGCATCGGCCGCATCGTTACTTTTGGCGGCAGGCAAAAAAGGGAAACGCTATATACTACCTAATGCAGAAGTGATGATCCATCAAGTTTTAGGTGGTACTAGTGGGCAGGCAAGTGATGTAGATATTCATGCACGTCACATTCTTGCCACCAAGGGACGTCTCAATGCCATCATGGCGAAGCATACGGGGCAGAAAGTTTCAACGATTGAACGTGATAGTGATCGTGACCACTATATGACAGCGGCACAGGCAAAGAAGTATGGTATTGTCGATAGAGTTCTTTCGTAGAGTCTTCGTGTGGTTTCTCTGCGTACAGAAAATCAGTACGGCGTACCTTCTTCCTACTGCAGTGTTGAGATGAGGCTCTCGCCCTGCATCTCTGGCGGTTTGCGGATTTCTAGGATTTCTAAGACCGTGGGTGCAATATCACTCATGAGTCCACGGATGTCTGTTTGATTACGTGTGATCTCTTCTTCACTGCGCTGACGATGATTATCTGGTGTGACAAACCATAGTGGAATAGGGCTGGTATTGTGCTTCGTGTCCACTTCACCGGTATGGGAGTTTCGCATGACTTCAATGTTTCCGTGATCGGATGTAATGATGAGGCAGCCTTTCTGCAAAAGCGTTGCTTTAATGAGATTGTCAAGACAGGTGTCGGTAGCTTTCGCAGCTTCTTTTGCAGCAGCATCATTGCCGGTATGGGCAACCATGTCCGGTGCAGCATAATTGATCACAATAAAGTCGTAAGTGCGTTCGTTGATAAGGGCAATGGCTTTGTCGGTTAATTCAAAAGAACTCATCTCCGGTTTCTGGTCGAATGTGTCTACTGCAGGCGAAGGAATCAGGATGCGATCTTCACCGGGAAAAGGATCTTCTGCTCCACCATTGAAGAAGTATGTGACATGCGCATACTTTTCTGTTTCGGCAATACGGAGCTGCTTACGTTGGCGTGCGCTGAGAACCTCACCGAGTCCGTTGTGGATATCTTCCGGCGGAAATGCAACATTAGCTGGAATATTTTTTTCATACTCTACCATGGTAACAAAGTCGATATCTAATTGTTTTTCACGAGGGAATTTTTCAAAGCCAGGTAGCACAAATGCCATAGTCAATTGTCGTGCACGATCTTCACGAAAATTGAAAAAGATGACACTGTCACCATCCTTGATGGTCGCCAGTGGTGCGCCACTGTCGTCAGTGACAATAATTGGCTCGATGAACTCATCAGTAACACCATCATCGTAGGACTTTTGAATTGCATCAATCAGATTTGTGGTTTTTGTGCCAGTGCCTTCTGTGAGGAGAGCATAGGCTTTTTCGGTACGATCCCAATTGTTATTGCGATCCATTGCCCAATTGCGTCCAATCGCCGTGGCAATTTTCCCAACTCCGATTTGTTCCATTTTCTCTTGGATTTCTTTGATGACACGCGTGCCAGCTGTTGGTGAAGAATCGCGGCCATCCATGAAGCAATGGACAAATGTTTGAGAAATGTCTTGCTTTTTAGCAACATCCAAAAGCGCATAGAGGTGTTCACGTGCTGCGTGGACGCCGCCATCGCCCACAAGTCCAATGAGATGTAGATTGCCACCGCGCTCCTTGGCAAATGTTGTCGCACCGATAATTGCTTCATTTTGTGCAAAACTGCCGTTTTGAATAGCGAGGGAGATGCGCGGAAAGCTCTGATACAAAATACGTCCCATGCCCATGGTCATATGACCAACCTCGCTGTTACCAGGCTCGCCCCACGGCAAGCCAACAGAAATGCCAGATGCCTGCAAGGCAATGAGAGGATAATAGGTATTGAGTTTATCAAAGGTGGGAAGAGAAATTTGATTAAGAGGATTGTCTGGCGAACTACTGAGTCCCCAACCATCAAGCACAACGAGTACAACAAATGGATACATATGAAAACGGTGGGATTATGTTTTTTAGAAGGTAGTGCTATTTTACCATTTTTTTGAAAAAACACCTATTTTGAGAAATATGGCATGGTGTACACTATCGTAAAAGCACGATAGTGTGGTATGGTATACTAAAAATATATTCCTCTCTAAATTATACATCAAGACATGCTAACACATAGTAGTGGTGTAGTAGGTAATATTTTGTGATATGAGGCATCTTGTGCGATATAGTATAGGGATTGGCATGATTGGTGCGGTGATGATTGGTGCGGCATCCTGGTACCTCTGGCGTAGTCAGGGTGTGCAGCAAAACGTGCAGGACATGCCACAGCCTGCCTTGGGTATCGATCAACGGCTGTGTGATATTCGTGACTATGGTGCTGTAGAGGGTACAGATGATAATGTGACAATAGCCATCAATGGTGCAATTGTAGATTGTGCGGCGCAGGGTGGTGGCGTTGTCTTTGTGCCACCAGGCATGTGGTATACGGGAGGTATACGCCTCATGAGTAATATTCACCTATATCTTGCAGAGGGCGCAACGCTGTCTTTTAGTACAGATGTGCGTGATTATGATCCGCTGGTGCTGACACGTTTTCAGGGTATTGAGCTGTATAATTTTGCACCACTAATTTATGCTGTAGATAGTGCCAATATTGCTATTACTGGATCCGGGACACTGATAGGCAATGGGGATGCGCGTACAGATTGGGATGCTGGTGGCACATTTTCTGCAGCACGTAAGCGGGCACAAGAATTAGCATTTTCTGGTGTACCTGTGGAGGAGCGGCGTTTCGGACCGGAGTTTCCTGGTCTGCGTCCGTCATTTATTCAGTGTGTGCACTGCACCAATATGCTCATTGAAGGGATCACTATTGAGAATGGGCCATTTTGGACAGTGCATCCGGTGTATGTGGATGAATTTACGGTACGCAACGTGCGTATTATCACATGGAGTGGTAATACGGATGGTATTGCGCTCGACTCGTGTCGTAATGTTGTGATTGAGGATTCTTTTTTTGCTACCGGTGATGATGCGATCTCTATTAAATCTGGAATGGATACAGATGGGTGGCGCGTCAATGCGCCAACGGAACACGTTATGATTCGTAACATTGTTGTGGAGAGTGGGAGCTCCGGTGTGTCTATCGGCAGTGAGATGTCTGGGGGGATCCGCGATGTTGTTGTACGTGACAGCTACTTTTCCGGTGCGCGGCATGGATTCCGTGTGAAGTCTACACAGAGCCGTGGAGGGTTTATCGAAGATGTGGAAGTTGATCGTGTGGTGATGGATGATATTGACGGCGATGCGATCGATTTAAATTTTACATATAGCTCTGCACTACAAGATGCGCTGAAGAAAAAACCACGTGTACGCAATATTGTAATCCGTAATATTACCGGTGCGCGCGGTACGCGGCTGGGGATCAATATTCAAACAACGGCCAATCCAGATATGGATCATGTGCGTGTGGAGCACGTTCATTTTACGGATTTTGCACGTGGTACAGATATAGATTTTGCACGTGGCGTGACGCTATCCAATATTGCCATTGATGCACGGAATGGGCCACAATTTACTTGCACGCACTGTCGTGACAGCATTGTGGAGCAGAGTGTATGTCCGTCGGATCGTGATGTACCATGTGTTGTTGTGAAGGGTGATAAATCACAGGACATCGTGATTCGTAATATGGATGTGCATCCGTCAACACAGCTCGTATCTTTTTCTGAAGGTGTGTCGCGTCACGCGGTGCGTGTTGAGTGATGATTGCGTCGTGTAGCGCATTGCGTTATAGTGGTGTGGCAGTGCAGCGATATGCCTCCATAGTATAATGGATAGAACGTGAGATTCCGGTTCTCAAGGTGGGGGTTCGATTCCCTCTGGAGGCACAGAGTGTGGTGGTGTGGTGTCACAGTAAAAACATGAGTGCACTAGACAGTGCTTTACATGCACACAGCAATGTGGTAGACTTAATGTAAGTTTTTCTGGTTGCGCGGTGGCGTGCGCAATGGCAGACAATTTATGAGGCGTCCGAACTATTCTATCGGAAACACAGGTGGAACCGCGGGGAAACTCGTCCTGACCAATTGCAAGACATTATGTTTTGTGGGGTTAGGACGAGTTTTATTTTTTAGGATGTATCTGGTATGACGCAACATCATACGCAACGCCATGATCACGTCATACGTGACGTATGGGGTAGCTGGGATCAATTTGATCAAGCTGTGCGACAGCTGGTGCAGGATGCGCAAGAGCAGGGACATACGGTTGGCGGCATATGGTTTATGCAGAAGCTCATAGATCGTTCTGCGCCCATGACAGAGGCTGATCGACACGCGGTACTGCATGCAATGCGCATCGTGCTTGAAGCAGTAGAAAAAGAAACTATTGCAAGAACCGGTGAGCCATCACTTGATGTGCGGCGTCTGTCGGATGGACCACTCCCGCCATATCCAAAAAATCAGAATACAGAGAAGATCGAGAGACAACCTCGTGACACGGTGGGTGTGGCATCATTACGACATCAGCGTGCCGCACAAGAGGAAGTGAAAAAGCCGCCAGATAGAGCTGTGCCAAAAGCAGTCATGGATGGCGCAAGGAGGCACGAGTTTTTTCATAACATGCGAGGTGCAAATAAATAGCATAGTGCACTGGAGGATAATTTCTAATGAGTGATATTTTATGAACGAGAAAAAAAAGACGATGATGGAGGATTTAGTAGCATTGACGAAAAGGCGAGGCTTTGTTTTTCCATCATCAGAGATTTATGGTGGCATGAGCGCGATCTATGATTACGGGCACTATGGTACGCTTTTGAAAAACAATATTCGCGATGCGTGGTGGCGGCACATGGTACAGCTGCGTGATGATGTTGTGGGATTGGATAGTGCGATTTTTATGCACCCTACGACATGGGTGGCATCGGGGCATGTGGAGAGTTTTGATGATCCACAAATTGACTGTCGTGCATGTAAGGCGCGGATGCGCGCGGATCATGTATTGGAGCAGTTTGATGTTGTTGCTGATAAAATGCCAATTTCCTACATCAACGAACAATTGGATCTCTTGCGCGCTGCACAAAAACTCACGTGCGTGGCCTGTGGATCTAAAGATCTGACGGAGGCGAAGCAGTTTTCTTTGATGGTGAAGTCCAATGTGGGATCACCGACAGATCATTTGAGCGAAGAACATGTCGTATATTTGCGTCCAGAGACGTGTGGTGGTATTTACCTGGAATATAAAAACACAGTAGATTCTACGCGCATGAAGGTGCCATTTGGTATTGCGCAGGTGGGCAAGGCGTTTCGTAACGAGATTGTGGCACGGCAGTTTGTGTTTCGTACGCGCGAATTTGAGCAGATGGAAATGCAGTATTTTGTACACCCATCTGCTGTGGAGAAGTCATATGATGCGTGGAAGGCAGTACGATGGCAATGGTATATGGATTTGGGAATGACAGAGAAAGATTTACGGTGGCACGAGCACGACAAATTAGCGCACTACGCGTCACAGGCCTATGATATCGAGTATAATTTCCGTTCATTAGGAGGCTTTAAGGAGGTAGAAGGTATTCATGCGCGTGGTGATTGGGACTTGAGTCAACACAGCAAACATTCCGGCAAGACACTAGACTACACCGATGACAAAACAGGTGAGAAGTTCATTCCGCATATTGTGGAAACATCAGCTGGACTTGGACGCCTCTTTTTGATGTTTTTGGATAAGGCATACACAGTGGAGGATCTTGATGGTGGTGCAACACGTACAGTGCTACGACTGCCAGCACAGCTGGCGCCGATTAAAATTGCCGTATTCCCGTTACTCAAAAATAAGCCAGAGCTTGTAGAAAAAGCACGCGCGATTTATGATATGCTGAAAATACGCTACATGTGTGAGTTTGATGATCACGGTAATGTGGGGAAACGTTACCGGAGGCAGGATGAGATTGGTACACCGTACGCTGTGACGATTGACTTTGATACTGTGGAGAAGGGTATTGTGACGGTGCGTGATCGTGATACGATGCAGCAACAAGCAGTGCCCGTCGAGGAGTTGGAATCTTTTTTTGCAGATGCACTGCGTCTGTAAACAGTACGTGTATAAGTTATCGTTATAGGTTTGTATGAAAATTACTATTACGGAAAAAAACACATCACGGAAGAGTTTTGTGCGTGTAGTATTCGATGCACGGGCAGTGGGCGTGTCTGTGCGGGAGGATTCACGTGGTAAAAAGATGTTAGTGATTGCCACGCCGAAGAAAGATGTGCTGACACGACGTGGATGGATTATCTTGATGCGGTCAGTGATACAGGAAGCGCGCAAGAATGGGATTGCACGTATAGAAATTGACTGGGCAGAAGCGACGGCATTTGACAATATCGGTGATCATCTCAGTCAGATTTTTGCTGAGGCAGTGTATATGGCAGCATACACATTTCGTGCATATAAAACCAAGCCAGAGGGTGGATGGAAGGATGTAGAGGAGGTGGTTGTACTTGTGCGTAAAAAAGACAAGACCTTGCGTCGCAGTGATGTGCGCCGTGGCGTGACAGTGGCGACACAGGTGAATTTTTGTCGCGATTTAGCAAATACACCTGGTGGAGATATGACGCCTGTAAAGTTTGTGGCACTGACGCGCAAGGCGATTGCGGGAACAGGTATTACTCTACGTGTGTTAGATGAAAAACAGATGCGACGGCGGAAGATGAACGCCACGCTTGCCGTGGGTGCGGGGAGTGCGTTGCAGTCGCGGTTTATGATTTTGGAGTATTGCGGTAGGGCTCAGGAGCAGAAACCGACAGTGCTGATTGGCAAGGGTGTAACATTTGACAGCGGTGGTATTGATACTAAGCCACATCCGCATGGAATGGACATGATGATGGATATGAGTGGCGGTGCAGCAGTTGTAGCGGCAATGATTGCTGCGGCAAAACTGCAGAGCACGCAACGGATCATTGGGTTGATTCCTACGGTGGAAAACATGCCAAGCGGTTCCAGTATGCGCCCAGGAGATATTATTACCATGATGGATGGAACGCATGTAGAAGTTGGACACACCGATGCAGAAGGGAGGCTCATCCTTGCTGACGCATTAGCATTTGCAGCACGCTATCGACCAGCACGTGTGATTGATGTCGCAACATTAACCGGTGCATCCATGATTGCATTGGGTGAACGTGTAAACGCGTTTTTCACTGACAATGACACTATGGCAGATACTACTGTTCGTGCTGGTATGATGACTGGGGATGATGTGTGGCGTTTACCAGTGTGGGACGAGTATGCATCGGAGATCAAGGGCATTCATGGAGACATTTCCAATATGCGTACGCAGGGTGTTGCATCTTTTGGCGGAGCAATTACAGCAGCCGTATTTTTGAAGCATTTTGCTAAGCCATATGTGAAAAATTGGATGCACATTGATATTGCGCCAACAATGACAACCGTTTTCGATGAGCAACTTGCCAAGGGCGCCAAGGGATCGCCCGTGCGGCTCTTGGTGGAACTTCTGCGCTAAAAAACATCTGTGGATAACGTGTACATTTTTAAGGAAACTGTGGTATAATGGTAGGGAACAAAAATAAAAGCTAAAGTCATGATAGTGTGGAAGAAATATTTGCATACGGGGGCTTGGTTTTTTGGCGTATTTTTCGTCGCGTCTTTTGCTTCCCTCTTTGCTCAGCGCACTCTTTTCGCCGCCCCCACTCCCCAACTCACCTACCACGGTAAACTCACAGACACTAGCAATGTCCCCGTCGCAGACGGTACCTATAACTTCACCATCTCTATCTACGATGCACCCACAGGCGGAAACTGTCTATGGACAGCACGGGGCACATGCGCTGCAAAACAAGCAAAAACCCTCACGATCACAAAGGGCATCTTTCACACAACCCTCGGAGAAACACATGATAACCCGCTTACACTTGACTTCAATCAGGACTACTATCTAGAAATCCAAATCAACACCAATGCACCCATGTCTCCACGCAGAACGATCACTCCCACAGGATCAGCTATCAATGCAGAGAGACTTAACGGCAAAACCGCAGACAACTACTTAAACACCACAGACAATCAGACAAAGGCAGGCACACTCACACTCAGCAACAATCTCACACTAAATAGCACACTGACCGACAGAAACAACTCTACAGGAACAAACAATCAAATCCTCACATCCACAGCCACAGGTGTACAATGGGCAACAGCATCTGCACTTGGACTTGGTGATGGGACATTTCTCGGTTTGACGGATACGCCTAATACCTATAGCACAGGACACCTTTTACGATCTACCTCTACAGGATTAGAGTTTTTTGATGGCGCATCCGCATACTGGATGCTCGGCGGCAACACACTAACAACCAATCAAACATTGGGCACACTCAATAGCTATGCTCTCACCTTCATCACCGACAATCAAGAAAGAATGCGGCTAACCGAAACTGGCAACTTAGGTTTAGGAACTACTACGCCAACCGCAAAACTAAATATCCAATCCACTACTGAACAACTCCGCTTAAACTACGATGCCGATAACCACTTAGCAGTAAACACCAACAATACTGGTTATACCACTCTTGATGCTACAGGAACGAACTCTGGAATTAGGTTGAAGAGTAATACGGGGGAGACGCAGGAAAACACATTGTGCTCTGCTAAGTTTCCGTTGGTGGATTATTCTAGTGCACGCAATGACTACGGAGGACTCTTTAATGCGCCTAATTATCCGAATGAAGGTGCCTTCGCCGCTCTCAAAGCCGATGGCTCGATTGTTGCTTGGGGCAATGCTAGTTGGGGCGGCTCCGGCGCTCCCACCGACTCTGGCTACACCCAGATCTATTCTACTCGTCGTGCCTTCGCCGCCCTCAAAGCCGATGGCTCAATTACCGCCTGGGGGAGCTCTACTTATGGCGGCACCGGCGCCCCCACCGACTCCGGCTACACCCAGATCTATTCCAATGTTTATGCCTTCGCCGCTCTCAAAGCCGATGGCTCGATTACCGCTTGGGGGAGTTCTAGTGACGGCGGCTCCGGGGCTCCCACCGACTCCGGTTATACCCAAATTTATTCTACTCAACGAGCCTTCGCCGCTCTCAAAGCCGACGGCTCGATTACCGCTTGGGGGGGCTCTACTTATGGCGGCTCCAGCGCTCCTACCGACTCCGGCTACACCCAGATCTATTCTACTTACGGTGCTTTCGCCGCCCTCAAACCCGATGGTTCGATTGTTGCTTGGGGAGACTCTTACTCCGGCGCCACCGGCGCTCCCACCGACTCCGGTTATACCCAAATTTATTCTACTCAACGAGCCTTCGCCGTCCTCAAAGCCGATGGCTCGGTTACTGCTTGGGGAAGCTCTACCTACGGTGGCTCCGGCGCTCCCACTGACTCGGGCTATACGCAGATCTATTCTAATTATTATGCCTTCGCCGCCCTCAAAGCCGATGGCTCGATTACCGCTTGGGGAGATGCTAGTAACGGCGGCACCGGTGCTCCCACTGACTCCGGCTATACCCAGATCTATTCTACTGAGATGGCTTTCGCCGCCCTCAAAGCCGATGGCTCGATTACGGCCTGGGGAGGCTCTGACGACGGCGGCACTGGCGCTCCCACTGATTCTGGTTATACCCACATCTATTCTACTGGCGGTGCCTTCGCCGCTCTCAAACCCGATGGTTCAATCACCGCTTGGGGAGATGCTCGTTACGGTGGCTCCGGTGCCCCCACCGACTCTGGTTACACTCACATCTATTCTACCGAGTATGCCTTCGCCGCTCTCAAAGCCGATGGTTCAATAACTGCTTGGGGAGATGCTTCTTACGGTGGCACTGGTGCCCCCACTTCTACCTGCGTTAACACCACCATCTCCACCGCTACCGAACTTGCCCTTGATGTTAATGGCCTTACCTATAGAGATTCCTTAGGTAACATTATTTTTCAAGCTAACC
>JAXGYI010000008.1:0-58398 GCA_040772365.1 Candidatus Moraniibacteriota bacterium | reverse complement strand
TTTTTTTGTTTACTGGTTATGGATTATGGATCGTTATGTGGTAAGTATAGCATACAAAGCATATGTATACTATATGTGGATAACAGTACTCTTGCACCAAGTGCATACACTATGCGTGTGGACCATACCGGAATCGAACCGGTCACCTCATCCATGCCATGGATGCGCTCTACCAAATGAGCTAATGGCCCATACAAATGGCATTGTAGCACATCTTTAATAGGATTCAATATGACTGGTCATTGTTGCTTCACGTCGCATGTATACACTCATTACGATACCACATGCCACAAGCATGCTCACCAAAGAGCTTCCGCCATAGCTAATTAATGGTAACGGAATGCCTGTAACCGGCAACACACCAACGTTCATTCCAACATTGATTATGAAGTGAATAAAAAAAAGCACCAGCACACCAACAGATAAAAAGTAGCCAAATCCATCGCGAGCATAATGAGCAATTAAGAAAAACCTCGTAAACACTATGGCATAGAGCACGAATAAAATCGTCGCGCCTACAAAACCCACTGCCTCCACCACTGTGGCAAAAATAAAATCTGTATGCTTCTCCGGTAAAAAATTGAGACGCGATTGCGATCCATAGCCAAAACCACGTCCGAAAACCCCACCATTTCCTACGGTAATCATCGATTGCAGGACATTGTATCCGCTACCTCGCGGATCACGTTCGGGGTGTAAAAAATCTAAAATGCGATCACGCTGATACGGTGCAAAAAATTGCCATGCTATAAGTGCTATAACTGCGCCTAGCATAATAAATGCCGCAAGGTATCTTTTACGCATACCAGAAACAACCATCATACCAAACCATATCCCAAAAATGACGAGTGCTGAACCAAAGTCCGGCTGCAGCATCACAAGCGCACCCACAACTGCCACTAAAACAAATGATGTAATGATGGATGCTACCTCACCAAGTTCTCCGCGCTTTTCAGAAATAAAATGTGCCAAAAAGATAATCATAAAAATTTTTACAATTTCCACTGGCTGCACAACAGTAAATCCAAGATTAAGCCAACCTGAGGTTCCACGTACTGTCGTACCAAAAAATAGTGTTAGCAGGAGAAGGAGAATAGAAAAAAAATACAAGGCCGTGCTGTATGCACGTAATACACCGTAATCTACACGTGCAAAAAGCCAAAAGAGCCCTCCGCCCAAAAGGACGTATATAATATGACGTGAAAAAACAAGATGGTTTTTATCACCATCGCCAACTAAAACACTCCACAGCGCTACTGTGCCAAATCCCACTAAAAGCACAATGGCAGATCCGTAGAGGGGATCATATCTGAAAAATCGCCGTAGCATACGCGCAGTCTTAGTAAAAATGACACACTACTGTACACCCGATTCAACTGGCGCCATGAACTTTTTCATAAAATTCGAAGAATCAAAGACATTGGTCTCTGGCTCCATTTCTGATCGAACGATCGTGCCAGGAAATGCATTGGGCCATGTAAGACGAAATTCTCTCTGTGTCTGTGCATCTAACGTATTCTGCACAGTCTTATTTACAGCAATTGGCACATCACGCTGATCAAAAAGGATGACGTTGATTGTCACATTGTGAAAATCATAAGAACTGTCGTTAACCACTAGCCCAAATGCCTCAGCATAACCTGTGCCGCTGTGAATCAATCCGAATCGTTGATTGCGTACAACGATCTGTGGTGCAGCAAAGGTCGTAAACTTGACCCATTCAACTTTATCAATTGTCACATCCACCCGTGCCGGTTTTTGCGGTGTTTGCCACTCTACCTCCACAATGTATTTATTGGCATTTGGTAAAATAAATGTCTGCCCACTACGCGTCATGATTTTCGCTCCGCTAGCATCTTTCATTGTGACCGTGTAGTACACATTCTTTCCGCCGAAAAGTGGGTTTGGATTGTGAATTTCCGCAAGTACGTCATAATTACCCTCTCCTGCCGGTACAATAAATGCCTTCTGTACAACAATATCCTTCCCCACGATATCTACGGCACATGGCGCACAGGGACCACCGCAATCCACCTGTTCCTCTTTTTGATTTTTAATACCATCCGTACATGTTGGCCTAGCTATAAATAGACTCGCAACACCCGACACAATGAGTGCAAAAATAATACCATAAATAATGATAATCGCTGTACGTTTTGCTACTCGCGTCATACAATCTTTTACTAAAAATAGGAGATGTTTTTATTATACAAGAGGTGCCCTTGAAGAGCAAAGTGTCATCGTGAACATTCTACACCTGTGCAGCAATCAATGCACTACGAATTGCACAATTTGTTGTGCGACGATACAGTGGGCGCGTATCGGTACGATACGCATCAATAACCTCTTCGTAGACTGGTCGCCGATTGTGTTGATATATGACACCAAGTGGATATGCCGCATCCGTTGACGTTGCACGACGAAACGCCTCTGCTTGCTGCGATCGATCGTAGTCATCATCAATCGTAAAGGAGTGATCAGCAAACCACTGATAGGTATTGACCTTATTGAATACAACACACGGCTGGAGAACGTCTACGAGGGCAAACCCTCTATGTGCGACGGCCTGCGTCATGATCTCATAGAGCTGTGCCTGATCGCCGGCCGATGCACGTGCTACGAACGGCGCATCTAAAGCAATCGCCAGTGCTACGGGATTGAGTGGATCTACGGCAACGCCAAGCGGCTGTACCGGCGTCACCAAACCTTCTTCCGATGTAGGTGATGCCTGTCCTTTAGTGAGTCCGTAAATCATATTATTATGCGCAATAACGGTGATGTTGGGATTGCGACGAATCGTGTGAATGAAGTGATTACCACCTTCACCGTAAAGATCACCATCACCTGTGGTAACAATTACGGTCTGTTCTGGATTAGCAATTTTTATGCCCATTGCTACAGGTAGTGCACGCCCATGCAGTCCATTGAAATAATTGCATGCAAGATACTGTGGCAACTTTGCTGCTTGTCCAATGCCCGATACCAATGTGACCTCTTGCGGACGAAGATCTTGCGCTTGTAGAACTTTTTGTATTGTTTGCAGAATGGGAAAATTACCACACCCAGGACACCACTGATTTTCCACGGATGCCGGTGCCGCAAAATTTATAGGAATTTTTGCCGATCCAATCATAGTGTTATTTTTTAGTTAATGATCGCAGTGTGGTACGTAGTTCCTCTACGCTAAATGGCTCACCTGTAGACTTCAGAATCGTCTTGTGTACCACAACACCGCCTTCACAGGAAAGGAGTCGCGCAAACTGCCCCGTAGCATTATTCTCCACAACAATCACTCGTTCCGCTTTAGTAAACACCTTACCGATCTGCTTGGGCAACGGATAGATCTGTGTAAACGACACTACACTCACATCATCCATCGCCTCCACAGCTTCCGCAACAACATTGCGATTACTTCCCCAGCACACTACAAGCACACGCGCAGACTTCTTACCAATCACCTCCGGCGAAAGTGCCATGTCTTGCAAAAGTTTTTTGCGCTGCGTAAGTCGTTTTTCCATCATTGCGTGGCGCATACCGCGCATGTCTTCAGTGATACGACCTGTTTCATCATGCTCATCACTATCCACACATACTACACCATTGCCATACCCTGGCACGCTCCGTTCACTGATACCCCCTTCCGTCAACGCATAGCGCATGTAGTCGTGCTGTGATTCCACGATACGCTTGTCATAGTCTTGCGCCACAAAATCATCTACATGCACACTGCACAATCCGTCCAAGAAAAATTGATCCGCCAACACAAACGTCGGCACCTGCGCTACATCAGCAACTACTAAGGCATGTGCCGTTAGTTCATAGGCCTGTAACAAGGTAGCAGGCGCAAAAACTGCACGCATAAATTCCCCGTGTCCGGCATAAATCACAAGGTTAGCATCTTCCTGTCCCGTCCGCGTCGGTAAACCCGTTGCCGGACCCGGACGCATGCCCACAAAAACTGTAATAGGTGTCTCCGTCATGCCAGCAAGTGATATACTCTCACACATGAGGTCAAATCCGCCACCACTAGTTCCTACCATAGCACGTGCACCAGCATAGGATGCGCCAAGTGCCATATTGATCGCCTCAATCTCGTCCGTCGCCTGTTCCACGATCATGGCACATTCCTTGCCGCGTTGCGCCAAAAACGTCAAGACATCCGTAGATGGTGACATTGGGTATGCTGCATAAAAATCACATCCTGCCGCAAGAGCGCCAAAGCCGATGGCCTCCGAACCGTTCATGAAGAGGTTTTTTATCACTGCTGTATCTGGCGTAATTGTAAAATGCACATCTTGCGTAAATGCAAAATGTTCACCCATTTTAAAACCCTTTGTTACCGCTTCGCTATTCTTTGCAATCACGTCCTCACCCTTGCGTACAAAAAAGGTACGCATAAAATCCTGTGCAATAGTAACATCCGTCTCTAGCAATCCCAAAATTGCACCTGCAGCAACGGTATTTTCAAAAATGGGATGCCCAACAGCACGTGCAATAGATTGAAAATCCACGTCCATCACGCAATCGGCGCAAAACGCTGTGTTTTTCACACCTAGAAAGATTGTGTCTTTTGTAAACCGGTGTGCACAGTGCTCAAATGCCGCCTTATCTAGCGGCACAAAGAGATCAATCGTCTCGCGATAGGCATCGCGGCGCTTGGTGCTCACACGAATCGTTGTGGAGTTCATGCCACCGCGCACCCGCGACATATACTCCGACGTGGTGTACGTATGATAGCCTTGTAGTTTTAAAATATGCGACAGTAGTGCTGCAACACTCTGAATACCCTGCCCTGCACGTCCTGCCACGGTAATGCACAGATCATCAATAATTTTTTGCGCCATATATTTTTTTGATGTGGTGTTTTTGCTTTTTGTCTTCCGTACTCTATACACAAGTATAGCATATCATATGCATTTACTCATCTGCTCTGCCACATCAAGTTAGTTCTGCATAAATGTTTTTTGATCGCGCAATTTTTTATGATAGGCGATTGCAAACCGGTGTGCCTCTTCACGCAAATGCTCCACAAGTGTCACATCGGCAATCAACGTATCGCGCACCGGATACGCTGCGCTTTTGTGAATGTCTACCCTTTTGCGCGTCGGACCTTTGGAAACAGCAATAACGGGAATCTGTACGCCCAGCTTACACCAGAGATCTTCTGCCATAGCGAGATGTCCTTTGCCACCGTCCACAACAATCAGGTTCGGCACACCCCACTCGTGCAGATGAGTCATGCGACGTGCCAATACCTCACGCATTGCAGCAATATCGTTAATGCCTTCCACTGCTTTGATTTTAAATGAGCGATAAGCACTTTTGTCCGGCACACCATTAACAAAAACTACCATTGACCCCGTCATGGCTTCCCCGCCGCTATGGGAAATATCATATGCCTCAATGCGCACATCATGTGCACTAAATCGTGTAAATGCAAATTCTTTTTTCATCAAAGCGATGTCGTTGATGTGTGTAAGTGCAAAAATTTGCTGCCTAACCACTGCAGCATCCTCAAAACGTTCCTCGCGCGCTAATTTCTGCATGCGTGCTTCCAGCTGCGCGACAAGTTTTTTCTTGCGCCCTGAAAGGAAGAGTGCAATATTACGGATGTTGCGACGATAATCCGCCTTGTCGATTGCGCCAGCATATGGACCCGGACACATCCCGATTTGATAGTGTAAGCACCCTTTTTCCGTCTTCTCACTGCGATCGTGAAAGGGGAAAATCCGGCGAATGATTTTCAGAGCGATGCGCATATGCTGCTGTGACATATACGGTCCAAAAACTTTTCCTCCTGTAATGGTCGGATTATTTTTGTACACATCCTTGTCAAAATCTGTCTGACGCAAGATCACAACACGCGGAAAATCCTCCTTGGTAATCACAAAAAAGGAGTAACTCTTATCGTCTTTGCCATCAATATTGTAGTGTGGTTTATAGCGACGAATTAACTCCGCCTCCATGATCAATGCCTCAAGAACACTGTCGGTCTCCACATACGTCACATCCGCCGTATGCGCCACCAACTGCGCGATGCGCTCACCGCGTGTATCGTGTCCGCTGAAATACTGCCGCACGCGATCACGCAAGCTTGTTGCCTTGCCCACATACAATACGCGCCGCTTCGTATCACGGAAAAGATATACTCCTGGTTTTTTGGGAAACGCCGCAATGCGGCGCACGTCATATGTCATAATATAAATCTGTTCTGCGCTACTTTCTTACTGCACATTCTTACGCTCAAACTCCTGTGCCATGAGCTGTAGTTTTGTCACAATTGGTGCAGTAAAGTCATTTGTGCACTTTACAAAATCTTCACGCGCAATAGTCTTACCATCAAATGTACCAGAAAGAATGACGAAACGATACGATGACACCTTTCTATATACCTCATCGGTGTTTTCCTGCATATCATTTCCATCTTCCTCCATAACGCCTCCGAGATATCCCGTTAGCACAAAGTCGTGTCCGCGATAAGAAAACGTCACGCGTATTTTATCGGGTGTATCAACCACAGCACCGTGCTCCTTGATTTCATGTACTCCTTCTTTACGTAGATCCGTAATCGCCGCAGCAATCTCCGCATCTTCCCGCTGCACCATATCTGCATCAACATAGGCATCGTCAACATAGGCACGCAAAAAACTCGTTGCGGGATTGTTGCGCAGTGTGTCCGACTTGTAGCGCGCGCTGTCAATATATGTCGCCACGGAATGAAATACAAAACCTTCACCATCCTCTGTTGGCATAAAAAAATTCTTATAGATATCAGGAATATCTTCATACCGCACATATTTCTGCGGATCACGAAACTCCATAAAAAAATTCTTGTGCTTTTCCATACAGTATTACCATTACATAATTATATGCTTATATATGCCGCCTCTCCCGCCATGTCATGACGGTAAACATGGTGAGGCTGATGATGACAAAGAGTGTGCCCATCCAGATGGAGACGGATTCTTTAGTTGGTCCGCCAAAGATATAGGGGGAGTAGACGGGAGAGACGGCGATGGCGATCACTGCCATAATCATCCATGCAATAGCAAACTTGATCCATCGTTTGAATATACTATCAGAAATGAGAAATGTGAAAATGGATGTAATGAAATAGCTTATTGATGTTAAGATTAACGGCTCCGAGATACTAAAACTCCACCCATCAAATAAGCATTTCTTTGTTTCAACGCATATTCCATACACATACGGATCAAAGGAAAGAATGCCTAAGATAAAGCTGACTATTGCCCCTAATAAAATTAAATTTTTTTTATTCATATTTTCTATATTTTATTGAATAAAATGAGATATATCAATTTTTATGCCGCCTCTCCCGCCATGTCATCACGGCAAACATGGTCAGGCTGATGATGACAAAGAGTGTGCCCATCCAGATGGAGACGGATTCTTTAGTTGGTCCGCCAAAGATATAGGGGGAGTAGACGGGAGAGACGGCGATGGCGATCACTGCCATAATCATCCATGCAATAGCAAACTTGATCCATCGTTTGAATATACTATCAGAAATGAGAAATGTGAAAATGGAAGATGAAAATAGGGCGATACACAACGTTAATAGCGGTTGAAGAATTTCATTTGCATAATCATCAAAAAAACAATAACTTTGTATTTCTGGACTTGGACATAATACTCCATTAAGAATTAAAAGAGCGATCCCTAGAAAACTGCCCGTAAAAATTAAAATTTTTTTATTCATATTTTTTATAATGTACTGAATAAATGGATTATATCAATTTTTTTCTGTGCTTTATCCGCTTTTGTTTTAGGGTTTTGTGCAGTAATAGAGCGAAGGGAATTGGTTTTTACAGATTGAAGATCGGTCATACAAAATGTGGCTGTGATTTTTTTGCTATTGTAGTGTACGACCTTTTTTGCCTTTGTGCCGCCGATACGTACAGTAACATTTTTGTCAAAATGTTTACCAAAAAGCGTAATGTCAAGTTTTTCCGGACATTTTGTGCCTGGCGCGGTACGCCGCACTGCCGTCCAGCGATCAATGGAAGCCTTTTTTTCTGTACCAACACCGATTTTTGCCGATGATGAGTCTTGCTGTACCTGCATTGTCTTCGTTGGTTGTGCTATATCCGCTGTTGCGGAAGTGAGACGAACTGTGCCGTTGACGTGGGGTGCGAGTGTATAATCAACAGACCCATCGCCATCATAATCCGCGGTAAGTGTTGTCATGCTTTCAAGGTCGCCGTTTGGTACGCGCACATACACCTCTGTCCCATCTGCCGTGGGCAGATCGGCAAATGTGACATAGCTGCCTTGTTTTTCGCCGTGATCCGTTACGGAAACTTCTTGCAACGTAAGTGTGTACGCGCCCTTGTCGTAACCACTCAATGTAACACGAATGTCACTATCCTCTCCCCATCCGACATACTTCTGCTCGCCAAAAAAATCATAATAGCTATTGGGAATGTGTGTTTCAATCGTTGTTACTTCCTTGCCATTTACTGTTGTCACCACCGGTCCGGTGTGATTGCCGTGTTGATCGTAGAGGTGGATGTCCAGAGGGGAGTAGAGAGACATGCGGATGCGGTGAGGGTTTTTCATTTTTTTAGGCTCTTTCGGGCGTTGTGTAAACATGTATTTCGGTAATACACGAGGCGGATTATGTGTTGTAATTATAGTATTTATAAAATCTTTTACAGATCCAAATTCAAGTATATTTTTATGAGTTCGTAGCGTTCTGTACCATGTATTACCAGTAAACAAATCCACCCAATACCGATCCACGCGATCCGTATCAGCAAGCATCAGCGCGCTCGGTGCAGTCACAGTGCCGTCGCCATCTACTGTATACTGCGGCTCAATAATGGGGCGCGTCACTTCATGACATTCCCCAGAAGGTGCAAAGGGATGAGCGGTTTTATCTAGTGCGCACTCTGTTTTTGTCTCTGCTGTATATGTGAAACCGCGAACTGTATCCAGTCCCCACCCGGCAATTTGAATGAGATGAACATTGTCCGGTGGCGTCCATACGTCAAGGTCATCGTGCAACTCTTGCGCGCGACGTGCAAGTTTTTTGTTGAGGATGTTCGCACTGATCGTGTCTGCTGATTTCGGTTTATCGCGACCGTCTTTCGTGCCGAAAATAAAATCATCAAACTCTTGCGCGCCATCAATCGCATCACCATAGAATTCACGATATGCCGTATATGGTTCCATCGTTTCTGCGGAAAAGTTGATTACGGGCTCTCCTGTACGAAGAAAATACTCGCGCGACGGCAGTAGTCCATATGCCCCAGGCATATTCTCACCAAATGCACGCGCCTGAAAATCCGACATTAACCCAGGAATAGGTAGTTGCTCGTCAAAGCCGTGCAACAACGCACCAATTGCTTTGGGAGTTCCCATCTGTGGCGATCCCACAAGAATCACATTGTCCACAAGCTCCGCTTTTCCTTGACGTTCCAACTCTTGCATCACCGCTTTGGCAAGCAGCCCGCCGTTGGAATGCGCCACAATGGTGACTTTGTTACTGAAAGATGACTGTGCAAGCCTCTGCACTTCCTCCACGGGATTTTTTCGCTCCCCATTGCGGTACACACTTCCAAAACGCGCAACATCATCCACACTGTCGCGCCAATCATAGGCATACGACACATAGTCAATAATTTCTCCCCGCTCTTTCATATCATGCAAGTCTCCCAGAAATGATTTATACAGATTACCGGCAATTGTCTCGTCAAGAACATTCTGTGTAAAAATGCCCTCATCCACACTCTTTCCGCTCTTGTTAAGCATGAGGTCGTTTATATCCAAAAAATAATTCGGTGGCCACAAGGTGTCTTCACCCACAACGCTGCGACGCTTATACAGCACACTCGCCTTAAAGCCTGGCAAGAACAGCACATTAGATCCGTGAACAATATTCGGCTCCGTGCGCAATGTTTTTAATGTGACATTGCCAAAAACACGCATACCCTTGCCATGCCACGACTCATATGATCGGTCCGGACCCGCTGCATGTCCGTACCAGTTCCCCGTTAATTGGACAACGGTATCGTCAAAAAATCTCTCATTTCCTTCTGCACGTGGAGTACAGATCTGCTTACACAGATTTTCTCTTTCCCACCACACCATTGCTGTATGTTTGCTATACTGTGCATGGCACTCCTCCATACATGATCTCAAGAATGCACCATAGAGATCAATCCGTCGTACGCGCGACTGTACGGCAATGTGCTCTGCATTACCCAAAAAATCAGAGTTGGTAATCCGCAAAAAGTTCACACCCTGTGTCATGGCATTAATATTCGTTTCCACAACAACATCACGATCCTTACTGTTGGTAAACACACAGTGATCCATACTAACGCGACCAGACACGAAACGCACTGCGGGTGCACGATAGATGTTATAGTCTGGTGCAAGAGGTGGCGCTGGTTTTTGTGCATATGCGCCATTGATCAAAGAGGGTGCTGCATCCCTATGAACCATAATAGGACCCGCATCACAATCTGTGAGCAAACCCAGACCATCAAAAATCACGTGCGAAAAAGATGAGGTGGGTAATAACATGCCCTCCTCGTACGACGATTCAAAAGAAATCATGCCGCGTGGCGGACGCGGGCAGGTTTCCTCATCGTGTGGAGGCATCTGCGCTTGCGTGATTGTAATCGGTTGGCGTCCCGTGCCTTGTGCAAGAATATGCGACGTGTCTTCCACATACATTGTGGGAATAACAATCCGCGCACCGGGTTCAATTGTGAGACGGGCATCACCAACAAGATCAATCGTTTCATAGTGACTGAAATCCATCTCCCCCGACCACGTCGTATCCGCATCAATAATCAACGATGCATCATCCGCAAAAACATAGGCAACAAAAGCAGGAATGTCGTATGACAATGGCGCAAAAAGAAAAACACACACCATGACAATCGCAACACCCCGTATCATCAAAAACCGATGCATAACTTTTTCATCACAAATCACGAAGGCTACTTTTTTTTCAGCATAACACGCACCATTTTGACATGCAACTACACGGCACGCCATCTCTCGTGATCTACGCAAGCACAACAACAGCAGTACCATCCTGTGCTCACAAAGACTTCAGCACCGTTATTTTTTCTTCAACACATCTCGCAAATATTTTGCCGTAAAACTCTCTTTGTGATACTTCTTCACCTCTTCCGGCGTACCAACCACAACTACCGATCCGCCACCGGCGCCACCTTCCGGTCCCATATCAATAATCCAGTCCGCCGTTTTGATTACGTCCATGTTGTGCTCAATCACCACGACACTATTACCCGCATCCACAAGTCGCTGCAACACATCCAAAAGCTTTGCCACATCCTCAAAGTGTAGGCCCGTTGTCGGTTCGTCCAAAATATACATCGTATTACCGGTTGCCTTACGTGCAAGTTCTGTGGCAAGTTTGACGCGCTGCGCCTCACCACCGCTGAGCGTTGTTGCGCTTTGTCCTAACTGAATATATCCCAACCCCACATCTTGCAATGTCGCCATCACCGTCCGTATCGCCGGATACGCGTCAAAAAACGCCACAGCATCATCCACCGTCATTGCAAGAACATCGGCAATCGTTTTTCCTTTATAAACAATCTGCAATGTCTCGCTATTATAGCGTGCTCCATGACATACATCGCACGGGAGATAGACATCTGCCATAAATTGCATTTCGATTTTCAATGACCCATCGCCTTTGCAGTTGTCGCATCGTCCACCTGGCACATTAAAACTAAACCGCCGTGCTTGATAACCACGCGCCCTCGCTGCCTTTGTCTGCGCAAACAATGCGCGAATTGGCGTAAATACCCCCGTATATGTTGCGGGATTGGATCGTGGCGTACGCCCGATGGGACTCTGGTCAATCATAATCACTTTATCCAAACCATCTGCACCGATAATGTCACGATGTTTGCCGGGGCGTTGCATACTACGCATGATCGTATGCGATAAACCTTTGTAGAGGATATCTCCCACAAGTGTGGACTTACCGCTGCCACTCACACCCGTCACTACCGTCATCATACCAAGCGGAAATTCCACAGTGATATTTTTCAAGTTGTTCGCCCGTGCGCCGCGCACCGTTACCATCTTCTTGCCCTTGATAGTATGGCGTTTTTGCGGCACGGGAATATGTTTTTCTCCGCGCAAATATTGTGCCGTCACGGACTGCGGCGATCGCAAAACCTGCGTCGGCGTACCACTGGCAACAATGCGCCCACCGTGCTTACCCGCTCCAGGACCAATGTCCACCAAAAAATCGGCAGCGCGAATCGTTTCTTCATCATGTTCAATGACAATCACCGTGTTGCCGAGATCACGCAGATACAACAGCGTCTCTAAAAGTTTCGTGTTGTCACGCGCATGCAGCCCGATAGACGGTTCATCCAAAATATATAACACTCCCATCAACTGTGATCCGATTTGACTTGCCAATCGAATACGCTGCGATTCGCCGCCGCTCAACGTATGCGCCGCACGCGCAAGTGTCAGATAACCGAGTCCGACCTTGTTAAGAAATGTCAAACGCCCAACAATTTCCCTAATAATGCGCTCCCCAATCAGCCTCTCCTGTGTCGTCAATTGCAATTGTTCAAAAAATACACTTGCCTCAGTAATGGTCATGTGCGATACAGCGTCAATATTTTTGCCACCAACCGTCACCCACAACACCTCTGGCTTGTAGCGACTACCAGCACACGCACTACACGGTGTCTGTGACATGTACTGCTCAATATCGCGTTGCACCGTCTCTGATTCGGATCTTTGATAACGCTCTTGCAAAAAACCGACAATACCACGCCAATAGGTTGTAAATCGCAGTGCACTACCCTTAGCGCTACGCATACGCACAGTGATTGGGTCGGGATCATCTTCGCCATGCAGTAAAATCTCCCGATGTCTCTCATGGAGATCCTTGATACGCACGTTGTCGGGAATATTATGGTGCTGCATCACACTGTGCAGTACCGCACCATAGTAGGAGTTTCTCTTTTTGTTACTCCATGGCAACACACCACCTTGCGCAATCGTCATTGTCTCATCAGGAATTACGAGTGACGGGTCAACGTCCTTTTTCACACCCAACCCCTCGCACACAGGACATGCACCAAAAGGCGAATTGAAACTGAATAGCCGCGGCTCTAAATCAGGAAAAGCAACATCTGGGTGGCTTGGGCATGCATATTTTTGATTATATACAAAAATATTTTCTGTCTTCTGCACATCATCTGCAAACCGCACGTGTACTATACCCTCTGCTAAGCGCAGTGATAATTCCACAGCCTCAAACAATCGTGAGATCTGCTCATCCGTCACTGTAATAGTATCCACAACGATATCAATAGAGTGTTTCTTATACCGATCTAGTGTTAACTGCCCTGCTTCTTGCAATGTATGTAGTGCACCATTGACATATACTTCCAAAAATCCGCGATCCCACATGTCCAAAAAAAGCTTCATGTAGGTACCCTTGCGATCACGCACGACAGGCGCACAAATTTTAATTTCCGTGTCGCGCGCAGCATCAAGGATCTGCGTCACAATCTCATCGGTGGACAATACAGAAATAGACTGCTTGCACTGTGGGCATGTTGGCATGCCAATCTTAGACCACAGTAGTCGCATGTAGTCATGAATCTCTGTCACTGTGCCGACAGTTGACCGTGGATTACGCGATGTTGTTTTTTGGTCAATAGCAATTGCCGGAGACAAACCCTCAATCACATCCACATCCGGCTTGTCCATCTGTCCCAAAAACTGCCGTGCATAGCTGGATACGCTTTCCAAATACCGTCGTTGCCCCTCGGCAAAAATCGTATCAAACGCCAAGGTCGTCTTACCTGATCCAGACAGTCCCGTAAACACGGTCAAACGATCCCGCGGAATCGTGAGAGTGATGTTTTTCAAATTGTGTTCTCGTGCCCCTTTAACGACAATATTCCTAGGTTCTTCCTGCATAGTCTTCCCATTGTACACGTATATGTGTATTTGATCAAGTAAAGAAAATTGACAGAATCTTTCTAAATAGATAAAGTAAAGCGTTGTTCTTAAACAAAAGAATATCACTATACTACATTACATGGAGACTGGGAAATGAAAAAATTATTGCAGGTTGTGTTGTGCGCGACGATATACGTCTTATTGCCCTTTGGAAAAGATGTGGCATGGTCGGAAGTACTCTATTTTGACCCGCCACAAGGTTTTTATAGCTACACTGTACAAAAGGGCGACACGTTGGAGAATCTCGTCCAAAACCCAGATCACTGGCGCATCACGCAGGAGGTCAACCGCGTAGATGGACGACACTTGTTGCCGGGATTTCAGATGCTCTTACCAGATCCGGATCCGAATGTCCTCAAAGTATTCACCATCCCCATGCCCATTACCATTGCAAGCATTGCACGCTATCCGCGTGCGCTCATGATCTGCCTGGATCAGCAGTACTTTGGATTTTATAGGTATGGAGAACTCCTCTTTTCCGGTCCGGTCAATACCGGCGGTATTGGCAAAGAGACGCCGCCAGGAAAGTTTTTTGTCGGAGAAAAGAAGCGCCTCCACATTTCCCGTGGTCCAAGCGAGCTAACAAAGGGTGCAAAGATGTACTTCGCTATACGCATCAGCAACACAGACAAGCTCGTGCACGCTGCACTCCTGGAGGGCGTCATGAATTCTAGTGGATGCGTCAATGTGCTGTGGCACGATGGCGAGCGCCTCTATGCCGCCCTCAAACATGGTGATCCGATATGGATCTACCACGAAGATAAGGCCATGCAATCAGAATCTGCTCAATAAATACATTGGGCAGTTTTCTATTGACAAAACATTGTTTATCTGCTACATTCAAAAACTAGTTATTTGACAGAAAAATAAGACTTATCAAAGCATTCTGAGAGGAAGTGTAATGAAAAAACACAGTATTAAAGCTTGTCTTTCCATTCTGCTTCTCGTTTTCTCTCTTGGTGGCTGTGTGATTCGGTACGACTACAGTTATCAAACACCGCCACATGGAAAGCCCGTGGAACACGTCCTATCACAGTTTGACTCAACAACGCATCAGACACTGTGGATTGTTCCGAGGAGCAAGGAGCAGTATTTCAATCAAAAAATTAATAAGATGATCGAAAAGAGGCGATCGCCAAATTTCAGCGAGGGTGTAGTCACATTGCTTCCGACCACAACAACCGATTTATGGTTAGAAGTTGGCGTAAGCAATCCCTTAAACAAGGAATTTACGGTCATGCTTTATACCTATAAAAATGGTATGGACCATGATCCGGAGATAGAGGTCATTTTTAATGGAGAAGAGGAGGAATGGGAAGAAAATATAATACTCGCACTAGAATCACCGAAACCAATAGAAGTGTGGCTCGGAAATAAGAAAACATTCTTGTTTTTGGGACCATATGAATGGAAGTTGGAAAAAAACACCACTAATGGAGGAAAGTCATGACAACAACCAAATCAGCATTGTGCACAATTTTCTATGCAGTATTATTTTTTGCAGCATCGGTACAGTACAGTTTTGCAGTCGGTCAAGCAGGTGGGGCTGCATGCGGACCCGGTGGGTGCGCAAACCAAAACAATGCAGCAGCTGCAGCAGCTGCATCTGCAGCTGCCAATGCCAATGCCACACAGAATGTAGATATCCACGGAAGTTCGTCAAACTCAAGCGCTAACATTAATGTCCATGGAAGCTCCTCAAGTTCAAGTGCTAATATCGGCGACATCGATGCAAGCAGCAGAATTGATGTCGACAGCCCCAGGGACTTTCCTGTTCCGGGTCCGGCACCAATTCCGGGATACACCACCCCGATCCCGCCAAACAATAACGGACCAAACTACTACTCGACACGTGCAATGCTTCCCAAGGTATTTTTCAATGCCGGAGAAATCGACACGTATGCCAATGGTTCCGGCAAAATAACTTTCGCCGGCGGTGGACAGCAAATGTCGGGAGATGTAAAAAATGGGGTTTGCGTTCTCCCTATGAACCCTATTGGCGGCTTGAACTTTGCCATCGTGGGTCATGATGTTGCTAAAACCAGCGATGATGATACGACTAGTATCCATCAGCTCGGCGCACTTATGCAGAGAACGGTCCGCCGCGGTGGTAATGCAATTATTGTTTCCGGGGATGGCGGTGTCGTCAACCACAGTGTACAATTTACACTTGCATTGTTGGGTGGCGGTGGCTTTGTCAACGCGGCAAAGAATTCCGGTAACGTCTTTCACTTTGGCGTTGGTCCAAGTTACGGGCGCGCCTGGGTGAAACAACACCCGTATGTCCAGGGGATTCAAATTGCAATCCCCGGTTCATATGCGGATTTGCGCAACATCTGCCAGGCAACATACATTGCCTACTTGGAAGAAATTAGGAACGCACAAGAGGCAACGCACCAAAAAAGTGTGGTAAATGTCATGAACAACATGCAAATACCACCAGAGCTGTTGCAGCAAATGCCACGGCAGCAACAAGGCTACCAACCAATCCCTGGTCAACCTGCCCAAAAGAAAACGGTAGGTCCTCAGGGTGTTCCACAGGGCAAAATACAAACGCGCGAAGTAAGATAGTAGCGCGCTCGTGAACACAAGAGGCATTCTCATCTGAGAATGCCTCTTTTCTTTTACATTGTCTCCACTATTTTTATGATGTCACTTCCCCTCCCCCATCATCTCCTGCAATACTGCAAGACCGTCCTCAAGTGTTGTATAGCCACTGACATCGTTGATGTGACCGGCGTCGGGCATAATGTGCATCTGCGCGCCGAGTACATCTGCGACATCCTGCGCCATGGCAAGCGGAACATAGGGATCGTTGTCGGATGCGATGACGGCAATTTTTTGTACGATCTCTTTCACCTTTGCATAGTCCACAGGGTCGGCAAGAAAATCATCAAGAAACGGAATACCGATAGAGTGCATATAGGGCGCCACTAGCAATACGCCGCCAATGCGCGCAGTAGCGGGAAGTGATTGGAGATAGTGCAAAATCGCCATATTACCCAAACTGTGTCCCACAAAAAATGTGCGATCATCTGGCGTTTTTGTTGCAGCAGCAATCGCCGCTGTCCACGTCGCAACACGCGGAAAGTCCTCTGCTGGCATCTGCGGTACACACACAGCAATATTATGCGCAGCAAGTGCATCACGCAGCCACCCAAACCAATTTGCATCTGGCGATCCGCTCCACCCGTGAATGATTATTACCTGTGTCATATAACTATTATACGCACACCATGCCGTTCATGCAAAACCATTTACTGCTGCATGACAACGATTACCATATATGTGATGTATAGTGCTACCATAATAATACCTTCTACTCTGTAAATAGTATGCCTACGTCCAACAAACATCATCACGAATAGCAATACGCTCGCAAATAGTGCCACTGCGAAATCGCGAGTAAAAAGCGGGCTGACTGGTAAAGGACGAACTATCGCGCTTGTTCCGAGAATAAAGAAGATGTTAAAAATACCTGACCCGACAACATTACCAATAGCAATATCTGTATGCTTGCGATATGCTGCGACAACTGATGTTGCTAACTCCGGCAACGACGTTCCAATTGCCACAATTGTCAAACCGATCATTGCCTCACTCACGCCAAATATGCGCGCAATCGCTACGGCGCCATCCACAATCCATGCGCCTCCAATCACTAGCCCAGCAAGACCTCCAAAAATCATGATGGTAGATTTCCACATACTATGTGCTCCAACAACATCAACATCATGATCGCTTACATTACCTGTAACACGCGAAATACCAAATGTGTAATACAAAAAGATAGTAAAAAATGCCAAGAGGACTAATCCATCAGTACGCGTAATTGCGGATACTGCTGCACCATCAATGCTGCTGTCATGCGCCATGATACCTAGAACGATCATCGCCAACACACCCATAGGGATTTCTTTCCAGATTGTGTTTTTCTTGGTTGTGATCGGATAAATCATTGCTGCAATACCAAGAATCAACCAAATATTTGCGATATTGCTGCCAACAATATTACCCAATGCAAGATCCGTTTCACCGCGCGCACTTGCCAGAATATTCACAACAAGCTCCGGCGCCGATGTCCCAAATGCCACAATTGTTAAGCCGATCACAATTGCTGGAACCCGAAAGCGATGCGCAACCTGCGATGCGCCAGCAACGAGCCAATCGGCGCCCTTGATCAGCAAGGCAAACCCCACAAAAAACAAGAGATACGTCATAGCAGCATGATGTCATAATGATTACCGTGCATTACTCTTGCTCGTGCACGACGATACGCTCAATGCGCACTTCTTCCGTCGGGCGATCAGCGCCGTCCGTTGGTGTGGTTGCGATGGTGTTCACCACATCCATCCCCGCCGTCACTGTACCAAACACCGTGTGCTTGGTGTCAAGAAAGTTATTGTCCGAAACGTTGATGAAGAATTGACTGCCATTTGTGCCAGGACCGGCGTTTGCCATGGCAATTGTACCCACGGCATTGTGGTTATTGGCATGGATTTCGTCAGCAAACTGATAACCTGGACCACCCATGCCCGTACCATCCGGATCACCACCCTGAATCATAAATCCAGCGATGACACGGTGAAAGATCACGCCGTCATAAAAACCCTTCTTGGCTAATGTACAGAAATTCGCCACAGTCATCGGCGCATCTGTATTCATCAAAGAAAGCGTGATATCGCCTTTTGTGGTAGTGATCACTGCGCCCGTGCACGTGTCGGCGAGAGTCATGTCAATTTGTGAGGGGGGTGTTGTATGCATAGCTGTTGATTGTGATAATGATTGATGAGAATTTTTTGGTAGATCCGTCTTCGGTGTATCTGCTGTTGTGGTGGGCGGTGTAGCAACATCACTGCGCTGTTGCTGAACAGCAGTTTGTTGACAGCCTGCAGCAAACAGCCACAGCATACCAACAATGCCAACCACGATCGCACGGTTGGGCGATACGGTGTGTGGATAGATCATAGTATTTTATAAAATCATTACATTTGCTTTACAGTTTTTCGCGCATTGTATAGGCACGACGAGTATCGTCCACAACAGCACACGCAATGGGGATAGCGCTCTGTGGCATAATATGTGCAATGCGCTCCGACCACTCTACTACAATCAGCGTGTTTTGTGCAGCGATCATCTCCTCCCATCCTAATTCTAGCATATCTTGCGCCGTGATGCGATAGGCGTCACAGTGTATAACACGCTCAAACACACCACCAGGTATCACGTACTCTTTCATAATCGTAAATGTGGGGCTGGTATAAGGCGGTGTGGCACCGCATGCACGCAAAACACCTTGCGCAAATGTCGTCTTACCTGCACCAAGGTCACCACTCAGTGCAACAATGGTACTCGTGGGCGGCAAGCTTCGCACAAAGCGTGTCGCAAGATCCATGGTCTCCTCCACTGATGTTGTAATCATACGTTTCATATTCTTCTACACTACGCTACCTTACCATTTTCTTCAAGAAGTCTACTTACTACAGCACTAACAGAAATACCAACGTCCTGCCAATACACAGGCTTGTAAAAAGGGTGTTTGACAAAGCACGGTGCCCTTGATACTCTGAACTACTCACTCATATTAAACTTCGTATATACGGCATGATATCATCCGGAGCACAGCAGCTAGATAAACTTATCAACAAAAGCACGCATGTGCTTCTGTTGTTGCCAACGCGCCCTAGTGCTGACGTCTACTGCGCCGCTCTCGCCATTGCACACCACTGTGATGCACGCACGATTCGCACCACAATCGCATTTTCCGATCCATACGAAGAAACCACGCAGCTGCATTTTCTTTCTGTACCACACACCACCACCATCCGCCACTCCATCTCCGGCACACGTGATCTCATCCTCTCATTCAAAACTGCTTATAATAAAATTTTGGACGTTCATACAGAACAAACTGATGATGCCTTTCTCATTCGCATCACACCAGAGAAGGGCATGATTGATTCACGTGATTTTTCTTTCATGCCGGCACAGTTCCCCTATGATCTCCTCATTACACTTGGCGCTGTAGATAAGGAATCTATGGGTACACTCTACGAAGAGGTGCCAGACATTTTTTATGAAATTCCCATTATTAATATTGATAATAACAGCAACAATGAGCAGTTTGGACAAGTAAACATCGTCTCACCCGTTGCATCATCTGTAGCAGAAATCGTGGGCGATCTCCTCCTGACACTTGCCCATAAAAAAGTCCCACGCCCCATCGCACAGTGCCTACTTACCGGCATCATCAGTGCAACAAATAGCTTTCAAAAACACAATACCACGCCACATGCGCTCACACTTGCTAGCACACTGATTGAACTTGGCGCCGATCAACAAACCATCATTCAGCACCTCTATCGCAATCAAACGTTTTCCTTGCTGCAGCTCTGGGGACGCGCAATGAAAAATCTCGCACCCGCAAAGTGTCATTCAAAAATTATCATCTCAACACTGACGCACAGTGATATCGTACGCGTGAGTGCTCACAAGCATCATATCCATGCCATCGTTGAAAAGATGAGTGAAAATTACCCAGTTGGAAAAATCTTTGTCCTGCTCTACGAAAAAGAGGATCATGTTTTTATTGCCCTGGTTGACACAAAGAATGCCAATTTGCGCCTTGACAATACATTGCCGCAGATCACTGTATTGGACACCTACTCCTATGAAATCACCTTAAAAGCAAAAACGCGTGACGACGCAGAGGATGAGATGTGCAAAACATTTGCAGAATATCTGAAAGTTTTAGGTACGGGATAATAGGCATCTTCACATTATACAGTACGCCCTGTACAGCGAACGCTTTCTTTTTACGGGAACTGCTGATATGATAAAAGAAAAATCATATTACCCCTATGGTCATTGTCCAAAAAAGCACACACCCAGCAGCGACACCGCGCGAACGTGAAACAACGCGTACACTACAACAGCTACGCGCAAAAAACCAAGAAGAGTATGCGTCCTATCTTGCCAAGAGACTCGGGCTCCCCTATATCGACCTGAACATCACCCCGATTTCCACTGACGACGTGTCTATCATTCCCGAGCAAACGGCAAAAGAATTTGGCGTTGCCGTCTTTCGTAGTGCCGGAAAAATTCTCAAAATTGGCACCACAGACCCCATGAATGAACGCTTACCAGATTTTATTGAAAACCTGCGCGAAGTTAAAGGGTGGGACGTAGAGCTCTTTGTTATTTCCGAGGACTCCTTCAATAAACTGATGCGCCAATACAAAAATGCCTATTTCATCGACGCCATCGACACAATGCGCGTGACACTGAGCGGAAAAGATTTGGAAGAGTTTGAGGATAGTCTGGGCAAGCTCCTTAAACTCAAAGATAATATTGACGCCCTACCTACAACAGAAATCCTCAGTATTATTTTCTCCGGTGCCATCAAGCTCAGCGCCAGCGATATCCATCTCGAGCCACAACGTGATGCTATTACCATGCGCTACCGCATTGATGGTGTGCTGCAAAATATCATCTCCATTCCCGACAATGCCTATCACCTTATTGTCAACCGCATCAAGCTCATGGGGAAAATGAAAATTAACATTCGCGATGAGGCACAGGATGGGCATTTCTTTTTTGATATTGACAATGCGCATGTGGATGTGCGTGTCGCAACAATTCCTGGTAAGGAATCCGAAGGTGTCGTGATGCGTCTTCTGCGTAGTGACAGCGTGCTTGTAGGTCTTAATGGCCTTGGGCTTATGGGTAAGGCATTTGAAGATGTGCAGAACAATATGGTCAAAAATGCCGGCATGATTCTCACCACTGGACCTACTGGATCCGGTAAAACCACAACGCTCTACACACTCATCAATCACATCAAGACTGAAGAAACGAAGATTATTACCATTGAGGATCCTATTGAATATCAAATTGAAGGTATTTCACAGACACAGGTCTCCAAAGAACGCGGCTATACATTTGCCCGTGGCTTGCGCGCCATCGTGCGTCAAGATCCGGATGTAATTTTAGTTGGTGAAATTCGTGATGATGAGACAGCGGATGTAGCCGTCAACGCCGCACTCACCGGACATTTAGTGCTTTCTACTCTACACACCAACAATGCCATTGCCACTATTCCGCGCCTTATGGAACTTGGTGTCAAACCAACCCTTATCCCCTCTGCTACAAATATTTTTATGGCACAACGCCTTGTGCGCACACTCTGCTCTCACTGTAAGGAGCAGTACGAACCAGCACAAGAGACCATAGAGATCTTTATGAAAATGCTAGCACTGATTTCTCCAAAGGCTAAACTCACTATCCCTAAAAACATCACTACGATTTACCGCGCTGTTGGCTGTAGTCACTGTAATCATACCGGCTACAAAGGTCGCGTCGGTATCTTTGAGGTCTTCACCATGACACCACAGATTGAGCAGATGGTGATGAATATGGAAAGTGAGACGGAAATCATAAAAGCTGCTATTGAAAACGGTCTTGTCACAATGACGCAAGATGGCGTTATTAAAGCACTGAATGGCATTACTACCATTGAAGAGGTGATGCGTGTCACAACGGAAAGCGAGCTTATTACACAGCTGTATGAAGATCTCATGTCGCAATCACTCTCACGTGGTATTTTTGTCTCACAGGAAATCCAAAAAAATGCTGCTGCGCACACACAAGACTTTGCCGCAATGGACGCCCTGATCAACGCTGCAAGTGATAGCGATGTGCTGCCCACCATCCTCTCTTATGGGCAAGCACTTCGATCTAGTGATATTCATATTGAACCCCAAGAAAACTACGTGGATGTACGTATGCGCATGGACGGTGTTCTACAGTCTATTGCTAATTTTCCACTCCTGAGCTATCCACTATTACTTAGTAAAATTAAAGTTGTCAGTGATATTCCCACAACAATTCGCCAAGGTGTATCGGATAGCCGTTTTCGTATTATATATGAAAAAGAAGACTCTACAGAAAATCACGTCGACGTGCGTGTATCCATTATTGTCGGTGGTTATGGCGAAACGGTTGTACTACGCCTCCTCAACAGAGAAACTGTGAATATTGATATCCATACAATCGGCATTCGCGACTACAATCTGGAGCGTATCATGTCACAAGTCACCAAACCATACGGCATCGTCCTCAATACCGGTCCTACTGGATCCGGTAAAACTACAACACTCTACAGTATCTTGCGAAAAATTTACAGCCCTGACATTAAAATCATCACGATTGAAGATCCGATTGAATATCAGCTTGATGGCATTCTACAAACACAGATTGATAAAAAAACCGATTACACATTTGCATCGGCGCTGCGATCACTGCTCCGCCAAGACCCCGACGTCATGCTCGTGGGTGAGATCCGCGACGAGGAAACCGCACAAACAGCCGTTAATGCCGCGCTCACCGGACACCTTCTTCTCTCCTCACTCCACACCAACGATGCCGCTGGTGCTGTACAACGCCTCCTGCGTCTTGGTGTTGGTACAGATGACCTCACTACTGCCGTCAATGCGTTTATCGCACAGCGACTCGTGCGTACCCTCTGTACTTGCAAAAAAGAGCACGATCCAACAGAAGAAGAAAAAACTCTGATTGGCAAAACGCTCGACAGCATCTCACCGCTCGTCACAGTGCAACGCCCGCAAACCGAAAAACTATTCGTCCCCGTAGGCTGTCCCACGTGTAATGGCATCGGCTACAAGGGTCGCACAGTGGTATCGGAAGTATTCATTATGGACGACGATCAGCGCGAGCTCATTAGCCGCGGCGCACTCATCAGTGAGATCAAAAAGAAGGCTGTGGAATCCGGCATGCTCACCATGGAGCAAGACGCCATCCTTAAAGTGTTGGAGGGTGTCACTACACTGGAAGAAGCCCGTCGCGTGACGACACTATAGCAGTGCCATCTGCACCGCATGACAAAAACCAAAAAGAGAGCACTTGCTCTCTTTTTTCATTGCATCAATACCTACGGGCACATCATGCATCCACAACACACCGCCGCACACAAAACCTCTCCGCAAAAAGGAGAGAGTTATATCTTGTACGTGTTGCACTTTTACGAGCACACCACAGCAAAAGATCTTTGCAAGGAGTGTTTTGCGTATTGTGCGGCGGTGTGTAGGAGTTACATGACGTGCGAACCACTGTGTTGTACTTTATACAGATACACCTTTCTTCTAAAAATACACAGCACGTATGGGTGATATGATCTACAAAAAACAGGGTCCATTTTCGCACATTGGCGATACTTGGACCCTGCGGGCTAATGCTTTTGTTCCGCCTGCTTTATCTGCTGGCGAAACTCTGCATTTACCTGACGGATTTCCGCCAGGTATCCCTCCAACTTTTCCGTCTCGCTGGCTGCTGCCGCGAGTTGGAAAAGGCGAAGAGCAGCCGCAACCAACAAAATAACTATCAACAAAAAGCCATCTCTCTTCATTTTCTCCTCCTTTTTAAATTGAAAAGAACCTCTCCCACAAAACCACAAACTATTTTGCAGTCTTGATAAGAGGGGCAAAGCAATGAATTTTCACTGCCTTACCCACCTTCTTTCTCTTTCCAGTCCTAGTACTTCGGATTGGAAAGATAGTCTTTCATGGCACATGCCCCACAATAATGCGGACCGGATGACCGGACTGAGGCATTCCCCTTTCTTCCGCATCCACTACAAGAAACAACCTTGTAGTGAATACCTTCCACCTCGATCCGGCGCCAAACGTTTCGGCGCTCGATACTGCCGCACGAGCAGCGAAACTCCGCATCTCCATGGGAGTATACATCAACCTTCTCCTCTGGTTGATCGGCCCGTCCCGGCCATACCATTTCCGTGCCACATTGAGAGCAAGGGAACTCCCCATTCACCTTTTTGTACAAATAATGATTGGCATCGATTTTCACCTTTTCCTCCTCGTTTTGCTTTTCTTGAGAATGAGACACCGCAAGGCCTTGTAAGCACGAAAAGTTTTTTCCGGCTATTTTCATTTTCTCCTCCTTTTTAAATTGAAAAGAACAACCTCCCACAAAACCACAAACTATTTTGCGATTTTGATAAGAGGGGCAAGAATTGAACAAACCTTGCCCTCGTGAACGTGTCCGCGTTTTTCAGCGGACGTCCCCAATTACTTGGGGACAGTGTGCTCTCCATTGACCTCCATGGTGAGCAGTAGAGGAGTGTTCTTTTTTATCCGGAACACACAAACCGAGGGTATTTATAGGAGGTGACGGGTGATCACCTCAACGACCTGCTCGGTCGTCAAGGTGGAGGATACTCCCTGAGGAGACCCGCCGATACTCGGCGAACCACCCCAACCCTTCTCAAGCTCACTGAGCTCTTGAAGGGCACCAGAAATGTCACAGTAGCCAGAACTAAACTGGCATATCGTGAATTTCCGGTGAGGCTCCCCACCCTGAACCCGAAACTCCGGGTTCAGGGCCACAACCACTGGGGCGAGCATGTAGCCCACCCCTGTGGCTGCTCTGTGGGTAGAGGTGACAACTGCCACCTCCCCCACCTTCTCAATCTGGATCTGGCCGGAGGCAAGAGCCTCCGCCATCCCTCTCCGCTCGCGGTATGAGGATGGCTCCTCGCCCGTCAGGAGCCACTGCTCCATCAGGGCGACGGTCGCTGAGGGGAACCCGGAAGTCCCCAACAGCGGCCGCGATGGCGGCCAGTGGTTTCTCCGGGGAGTTACCCCACGGGGAGACCACTGTTGGCAGGGGTCGCGGACCCTGCCATTTTGTTGCTTTTGTCTTGTCGGCAGCCGCGACTGCCGATACCCTCTCCATTGCAGGGGTCAGATTGACCCCACGTGCTCGCAGGGCGAGCACAGCCATGGAGCCAATAGCATCCAGATCCGCCCACACAGTGGCGAGCACGGACCCAGAAGGTGGGAGGGGGTGAGAAATGGCGACCTCAATGGCCGCCAGATCATCCCTCCCCCCAGAGTGCTGGGGGTCAATATTCCCCAGCTGGCACTGCTCCACCAGCTGAGGGATGGTGACTTCGATGCCGAGCACCCCTTGCGGGGCGTCGGCAAAGATTTTTTCATTGGCCTCCATGCCCTGAGGGCGTGGATCCAACAGTTCGTAACGATACATATTTTTTCTCCTCCCCGCCTTTCCGACGGGATTTATGATTTCTCCCCCGCACTATGCGGGGGATTTTTGCGTGCCTGATCAGAAGCACACAAATGAAATCATGTGGAGAAAATATGTATTTTTTTCAAAGAGCACCTCTTCTAAGAATTTTTATCGTAATGTGGATAAAAACTCTAGTGAAGAGGGAAATGTTTATGGAGTTTTCCCTAGAACTCCTGAGAGTGATTTTCCTGGTCTATTACACTCTCTTACTTTGCCAGTTTGTTTTTCGTCGGTCACAGCTGGCTCCGACTATGGCTCTGGCAGCCCCTTATCAATCACCGCATCCAAAAAGCATGCAGAAACTGAGAAGGAAGGCTAGCCCCCACGCCACCGCAAACAGCAGTGACGCGGTTACCTTCCAATAAAGGAAGGCAGAGCCAACTACAAGTGCTATCACCAGCAAGATAACGCCTGCTAAAAACAGCACTTCTAGTACTCTCATAAATTCGCTCATTTTTTCCTCCTTGAGCAAATGTGCAACCGGTTTCGCCGGCACGACTCTTGCGTGAAATTCACAAGGTATGTGGCGAAAAAAATATTTCCATCACATATCTTGCGAAGTTTGTGGTACATGTTGCGTCAAAGAACATCTCCCACAAAACTACAACCTATTTGCAGCTTTGATAAGAGGGGCAAGCATTGAACTGATCTTGCCCTTTTGAACGTGTCCGCGTTTTTCAGCGGACGTCCCCAATTGCTTGGGGATAATGTGCTCTCCATTAACCTCCCTGGTGAGCTGGTAAAGGAGTGTTCTTTTTTACCCGGAACACATAAACCGGGTGGGACGCGCCCCTCTACTTATTAAGTAAAGGGGCGTGTGTCCCAATCGCTCTGGAGCCATGGCGACTCCAGAACGATTTCGTACCCTCGCTCCGTATACGGGAGAGAGGTTTTTTCACAGGGACAGGGCGCGGCATAGCCGAGCCCGTCCCACCCGTGCCAAAACCCATACCCGCCACAGAGCGGGCATGGATTTTCTTGTGTTTTCTCCATCTCTCCTCCTCCCCACCAATTGGCGGGAAAAGAATTTTGCCCCGGACACTGCACTATTACAGTATCCAGGAGTTTTTTTTGAATCATCCATTTGAAACTGCAATGGATGTTAATGCGTTGCAATCTTAAATGGATGATCCAAAATATGGAAATGATAATGTGCAATATTGAACTTTCAAAAAACTGTTCTCTGTGCATTGTTTACAAAGAGATTCTTGCATCCGAACAGGTGTTCAGTCTGTCAGATGCAACCGATCTCTCTGGAAAAAGGTATCGGGTGATTGTCATGCCGCTTTCCGGGAGTGGATCGTGGACTCTCTCTGCCACAATGCATCTCACACGTGTGCGAATGATGGAGGAGGATAGATTGTTCGTCTATGCTCTCACTTTTTTTGTATCCATCACATGCAATCGTTGTTGAACGATTGCGGGAAGATGTCAGATGTCTATCTTCTAGCAATTCACTCTCTCCTTGCGACAAGCTATTGCTTGTCTGAAAGTAAACTGTACACATCCGATCTCTTACGCCGCTGTTTTTTTCTAAAGTACTGTGTTACGTTGTTTTTAGTATGTCATCGTAACAAAGTAGTATAGCAGGTTTGTAGAGATTTGTCAATAGTTTTCGAACATTTTTTGTTTTAAATGCTGTATTTCTTCTATATTATTATCATTTTTTGTGTATTTTATCCCATTTTTTTGTCACAACTATTTGACAATTTATACTCGCCATGCTATACTTACTGTGTACTCCCTGATGAAAAGATATGGAAAATACCCTTTTACAACAACTTGGGCTGACAGACAATCAAGTGGTGGTCTATACATCCTTGCTCACACACGGTGCGCAAAAAGCAGGGTTGATCGCAAAAAACACCCCGTTGAAGCGCGGACTCGTCTACAAGACTTTAGATGAGTTAGTGGTTCTAGGTATTGTAGAAAAGCAGGAGCGCACAGGTTCTGTTGCCGTTTTTGCGGCAAAGCATCCGAGTGTACTCAAAGGACTTGCAGAAAGTCGTGTGCGCAATGCGCAAAACACCGTGCACCATTTGGAAAGCGACATCGGATCATTGATTTCCCTCTACAATATTGCTAACAACAAGCCGGGAATTGAATTCTATGAGGGTCGTGACGGCATGAAAAAGATGTATACGCGCCTGTTGCGCGATGCATCACACGGTCATGAAATTTTGTCTTTCGTGAAAGTCTTACCCGGTGACGAGGATGCCGCAACACATGCCATTCTTAAAGATTTTGTTGCAAAACGTATGCGGCATGGTATCTCTACGCGCACCATCGCATTTGGTGATGTCGCCGGCAAAGCGTTACAAGCAACAGATGCCGCACAATTGCGTGAAACGCGGATCGTCCCTCCCAAGAATGTGCCTTTTGATTTTCCAGGTGGTGAGTTGCTTGTATGTGACAATACGCTCTATATCACGTCGCAAGAAAGCGATGTGCATATAACAGTCGTGATCACAAGCCGCAGTGTTGTGCAGCTTTTTACGATCTTCTTTTATGCGCTGTGGACATCTTTAGATCGTACATAGTCTTCCACTTCTCTGCGCTCATCGGCTGTGCTATGGTCCGGTGCAAAAACGGCATAGTAGGTGACGTTGTCTTTGGCGTCTGATGCGGGAATGTAGCGCACAAGGATGCTGCCCTTGCTTGTTTGCCTCTGCATTTCTTGATACAGCCATCCGTGCTCATCCTTGTCCGTGACATCATGTTCGTGCGTCACACCCAAAAATGTTACGCGTGCAACATCGTAAGTACGGTCTTGGTATTGTAGTGAATAGGTGGTGTTGCTTTTTTCGCAAGTTGTTTGGAGATCGTGGAGGAGTGCATTATTGTGATTTTGTGATAATTGTTTGATGTGATAAGGCATTTCGTGTGCCAAACGACGTGTGCGCATATAGTGGTGCTTGTATTCCCCGTCCTTTGTCATACCGCCAAATCCGACGAATCCCTGCAGTTCAATAAGTGTGCTGAGTGATTTGATGTGTGGCTTGGCGACGGCGTAGTAGTTTTCATCTTTATCGCGCGCGTGATTGAAGCCTAGCAGTGCCGTTGCTTCGCCAATGCCCTTGATCGGCGCATCAGGATTGGCACTGAACCAGTCCAGTTCGGACAGGTGTTCTCCCACCTTCTTTTTCATGAAAAAGGAGAGGATTTCTCCGTTAGCAAGTGTCACGGTCACACCGTTGTTGCGTTCGCTGAGACAATCCTCGCGAAAAGACTGGGCATCTCCCGTGGGGAATTTATCATGCACCACCGCTTCCATTTTGGCAAGAAGTTCCGGCATGCTGTGCAAGTTTTGTGCCGTAAGGTCAATGTGTCGCTCTACGTCAGAGAGCTTGGTAAGATCCAGATGTGCCACACTTTCGCGCGGAAGCTGTTGGATGATTTCCGCCGTGAGGGCGACGCGAGCATTGATCTTTTCCAATGCTGCAATGATTTCCTCGCCACGTGCCGTGTCTTCCCTATCAGCATAGGACTCCAGGAGATTTTTAGCATCGACTAGAAGCTTCTCGCCAATTTTCTTGCGATCAACGTCTTCGTGTTCTTGAAACTGTGTTTTCACATACGCATCAATGTTATCTGTGACATCTGCCAACTCTGCGTATTTAGCAAAGATGGCGTCTGCGGTGTTTTGGTCGTACTTTTCGCCGATGCGGAGGATCTTGTTGCCCATGTCGTGACCGCCGTGTTCGAGGGAGAGGAAGGACTTGAGACCGTTGTTGCCAAATATCCTAATAAAGTGATCTATTTTTTCTTTGTGCAACACACTGACGCTGTTCAACATGCGCGCAATCATCATCTGTTCAGCAAAAGAGAACTTTTCCAAGGAAATCCCTAACTGCTCTTGCAAGTATTTCTCGGAATGCAGTAAGATTTGCAATGACTCTATTGTTTCAATCCTCTTTTTGTATTGTGCAATGTCCTCCCCTTCGTGCATATGATAAAAATATGTCTCATCAAAGGCTTGTGGATGTGCCTGTTTAATATTGGCAATTTTATATGATTGTAACGGAACATCTGTTTTTGCCTGATCATAGGGGACGATATTAAATGTAGCAACGACATTTTTCGTTCCATCCTCCGCTTGCGCCACCACCGCACCACATCGTTCACCAAGATTGTATGCCAGGTGATTTTCATATTGCGATCCCAGTGTATGACGCACCTTGTCAAACATCACCGTGCCTCTGCGCCCAATCATACGTTTATCTGTCTCTGTGCGTGAAGCCTCTACGGATTGTACGCCGATATCACTCATTTTCACTAGCCCCTTTTCCAAAAGTTGCGGCGTTACGGTGCGAAAGAATTTTCGTCCATCACTAATGCCTCCCTTTTCCACATCCTCAAACGCGCCATACATCCTGCGCAAATGTTCCGCAGAAAATTTTCTATATTCTCCGTCTGGTCCCTTCATCATAAGTATCCCCGTTTGTTCATCCCTGTAGGCGTCCCCATACTGCGGGTGATAGATCAAGGCCGCCAGTGTCACTTCTCGAAAGTTTACATCTTCTAAATCACCATAGCGCGTCTTTGCGTAATGGATCAATGTTATAAGCTCATGTGGCAAGAAATAAAAGCGACTTTGTTGGATTTTTTCAATAGTCAACGCATCATCAGCGCTGCGCGGATCGTAGATCACGTCTTTCGGATCACGCACACCATCTGCATAGTCTTCTACAGAAACGACACGGTAGCCACGAAAGAGGTGAAATACCATGTTTGTCAGTCTTTGTTGTGATTTGCGATATAGACGATATAGCGCCGTGTTTGCAACAACTGTTTTTTTTACTGAAATCCTCTTGAAATTTTCGCGCATCAAAAACGGCAACATCCTCCCCTTGTGTCACATAACCGAGATCTTCCAAAGCCTTTTGTGCGTCTCCAATCGCTCGCATCATCTCTTCCTCTTCGAATAATTGTGGTTTTTCCACGGCGTGTGTGGGAGGAACGGTTTTCCGCGATGGCACCATGTCCGCATGATGCAATGTTTCCAATGTCATAGGTCTCTCAAGATATATCAGGGTAACTCTCATATCTATTATACCGTACCATACATGAAAAAACCACGTGCCTACCATATTATGATATGATGTAAGCCATAAGTCGCTTATCTCAGTATATATGAAGTCCATACCATCTTTTGAAAAACGCACATTCACCGTCGGCGCCCATGAAAAACCGCACGAAATCACCACCCTGCGTGTCGGACGCTTAGAGGATATTTTTCAGCAACACAACATACCGATACCTGGCGGCGCACAGTCCATTGTGGATGCTCTGCACAGCAGCGAAGTCACCGTACACAAGAATGGTACGCCCATCACCAGGCGCGCCCACGCGCTCATCGCGGGCGGCTTTGTTCGAGATCTACTCTTGCATCACACACCGCACGATCTTAATTTTACGACCAATCTTCCCGCACATCGCGTTGTGGAAATTTTGCAAGACATGCCGCACATATGCAAGATTGGCACACACGGCAAGTCTAGTGAGGTGGTGCGCGTGACGTTTGACAGTAGTGAAGAATATGAGATCTCGTTTTTTAAAACGGCATCGGACGACGATACCGCAAGACACACCTGTGCCCGCCCATGATGCCGCGCTGCGTGATTTCACCATCAATGCCGTTTTTTACAACCCCGCATCCGGCAACGTTATTGACTATGCTGGCGGCATACAAGACATTGAGAACAATATTCTACGTTTCAATGGCAGTGCGCGAGACAGAATTACGGAAGACCCCCTGCTTCAGATGTTTGGCAATCTCTCGCTTTTGATGGTAGCCCGCATTTTTCACATAAAATGCACCATCACTGAAAGCGATCGCCTCTTTGCTAATCTTTGCGGAAATGAAGTGCTCTTGCATTGAAGTAGTCATAGCTATTTCCACAGCACATCCCACAAACAGCAAGGTTGCTATTTGTGGGGTTGTTGTTTGTTGAGTGGTACAAAGACTGTGGATGCGCGTGACACAGTAGCGCGGCAAACAAAAAACCACCACGAGAGTGTGGTGGTTTTTTTGCATTGCGTCATTCTCATATCTGTAGGCATGGCGCTACCTCCTTTTAGAACCGTAGGCAGCAAGCCCGCGGGGCCGATGGCGCCCGCGGGGAGAAGAAGCGTCGAGGAGAGCCGCAGCCGAAACCACAAGAACCCGATCTGGACAAAGCAACTTCCAAGGTGAGCCGAAAAGATAGAACAGCCCACCAGTGCCTACAGATATGAAAATACGACAATGTGCATGTGTCCACATACGGGACTCTCCATCCTAGCATGTCTTGGATTTCCTGTCAAGAGATGGTAATATTGGAGATATTGGCCACAGTTTCTGTGCCGTTCTAACCCTTGATCCACTATATCCCATGACACTCATTACCGATCCCGCCGACCACGCCGCACCAGACCGCACAGACGCCGATGCGCCGGAAGCCCGTTTTTCCATTGACTACACACTGCGTCCGCAAACGTTAGAAGAATACATTGGACAGGAAAAAATCAAGAAGCAGTTGCGCATTTTCCTGGATGCGGCAAAGAAGCGCAAGGAGCCCTTGGAACACATTCTCCTCTATGGTCCGCCAGGCTTGGGAAAAACCACCCTTGCCACGATCATTGCGCGCGAGATGAACGTCAACATCAAGACGACATCTGGTCCTGCCATTGAACGTGTTGGTGATCTCGGTTCCATCCTCACCAACATGCAAGACGGGGATGTATTGTTCATTGATGAAATTCATCGTCTCAACAAGGCCGTGGAAGAAGTTCTCTATCCCGCCATGGAAGACCATAAACTGGACTTAGTAGTGGGCAAGGGACCTAGCGCGCAGGCACTGCAAATTGATCTACCAAAATTTACGCTAATCGGCGCAACGACGCGCATGGGCAATCTCACGGGACCGCTGCGCGATCGCTTTGGTGTAATTCATCGATTGGAATTCTATACGCATGACGACATTGAACGCATTGTATCGCGGAGTGCAGCAATTTTGGGATGTGCAGTTGACGCCGCCGGCGCCACACGCTTGGCTGGTGCGGCGCGTCAAACACCACGCATTGCCAATCGCCTCCTCAAGCGCGCACGTGATTGGGCGGACGTGCACGAGCGTGCTATAATTGACGCGGACGTCGCCAATAGTGCCCTTGCCATGCTCGCCATTGACGAGCATGGACTGGAACCAACGGACCGTGCATTTTTGCAAGTCATCATTGACAAGTTTGACGGCGGACCTGTCGGTGTGCAAACCATCGCCAATGCGCTCTCCGAAGAAGTGCAGACAATTGAAGATGTCTATGAACCATTTTTGATGCAGTTGGGATTTCTTGCACGATCGCCGCGCGGACGCGTCATCACCGACCACGGCTACGCCCATATTCGCAAAAATCGCCTCCCTTTATGACAACAGCTATTTTCGTCGCCCTATACGCCATCTTTATTCTTACCATTGTCACCATCAGCTTCTTCATGGTCACACGCCTAGACACTTACTCTCTAGATCCTACGTTTACCAAACCATTGATTGCTGTTTATATCACCGTCACAATAGTTCTTGTTATCATCAATATTGCACTCTTTACTATGATTCCCCACGATGCCATTTTTAATAGTCCCCCATCAAATCTTTATCGTTACTAGACTATGCGCCCTCTTGACTACTATTTTTCCTCGACAAATCCCGACGAGAAAATCCTCCATATTGTCCATAGGCACTGGTTTAATCTCTTTTTAAAATACATTCCCATTCTTCTTCTGTTTGCTATGATGATTACTGGCGCCATCCTCTATCCACATATCCTCTCCGCACCGGGACAAGAAATTCAACGCACTATTTTTCTTTTTGTTAATTCTCTAGCATTGCTGTTAATGTGGGTTTATGGATTTCTCACATGGTTTGATTACCACTTAGACATTTGGATCATGACAAACTACCGCATTGTCAATGTCTCTCAAAAAGGTCTCTTCACACGTCAAGTCAGCGAACTGAAATACGAATCTATCCAAGATGTCACAACAGATGTTCAAGGATTTTTTCCAACACTTTTGAATTTTGGTACACTATCCGTACAAACTGCTGCTGAACAGTCACGCTTCCTGATTGAATCTGTAGGCAATCCCTATACTATCAAGGCAGAGATTATGACAAATCAAAAGCGTGCACGCCTCAAGGCCGCATCACAACCTGTCGCAGAAGCACCTTTTGCATAAAACTATATGTTCACACATTACCGCTGCTCAGCATGTGACACTATCGCCTCTGCATCACACTACATAGGTCGCTGCCTATTTTTCTTTATCCTCCTCTGTGCACTACTCATCACACCATACCACATCGGTGCACATGAACATGTTCCCTTGGCGCCATCTCCCGCAGAACATGATGAATCTATTACAGAGACTTCTCCTCTCCCAGAAAAAGATGTTGTACCCCCCACCACATTAGATACACCATCGCCAGATCCTGTGCCACACGACACCACAGCATCGATTATCACCCCACCAAACAGCGCTGTTGCTATACCATCAGAAACACAAACACATCCACCACCCGACTTGCCGGAACATATCAATACACAGCAGCAATTACCGGTATCGCCGCAGCCCTCTTTGTCCCAAGATGTCCCAGAATTACCCACAAACGACACTACACGGTCTACGCAACAAGAGCCTGGTCCAGTAGAGTCTCCCTTATCCATAGCACCAGAGGTCCAGGTGCCACAACAGAAAGATGATATACTCCCGCAGCGAGATGCTGCTACACTACCACCCGTGCCAGTGCCAGATAAGCACTATGATGCACTTCCATCATCCTCCCCTCTTGCAGGAACAGTGATGATTACAGAGGTCCTCCTCGGAACATCTACCAGTACACGAGAGGAGTATGTAGAAATCTTTAATAATGGTACTACGCCGATCTCTCTCAAGGGTTTCGCACTCAAGAAGATGACAAAAAGCGGCACCGAATCAAACTTAGCCGCCGCAAAATCCCTTGATGCCTATACAATTGCACCACAATCATTTTTCGTAATCGCGCATACCGATTTTACAGACACGCTTCACGCTGATGCGCCTTTTTCTGGAAAATCTTTCACAATTGCAGAAAATTCCACAATTACACTTTATGATAATGAGAAAAAAATTATTGATCGCGTTGGATTTGGCGCTGCTACAGTTTTTGAAAAAAACCCTATGAAGAATCCTATAAAAAACGAAAGTATTGAGCGTAGGAAAATAGATGGCGCATATGTAGATACTGATGACAACGCCAGTGATTTTATACAAAATTCCTGTCCGCAGCCTGGAAAATTTACTCCGGATAACGCCAATGCGCAAATCACTATTAGTGAAATCTATCCGAAACCCTGCGCGGAAGATGATGTTACCTGTATGTATTCACAGGAATTTATTGAGCTCCACAACCCCCACCCGTTCCCTGTTTCCTTGGAAAAATGGCGCATACGTGACGCCTCTAAAAATGGCATGCATATTTTCACCGCTGACGATGTACTACCAGCACATGCCTATCATGCATTCTCAAAAGATATCTATACATTTGCACTTAATGACACAGGAGGGGAATATGTTTCTCTCATCAACCCCCTTTGTGCAATAACGGATACCGTTGCATATGAAAAAGCTCGTACGCGCCTTTCCTACAACGCATCAGATGCGTCATGGTATTGGGCAGATCCAACGCCGCATATGGAAAACATGCCCAACCCCGCCGCAATCACTTATCCAGAGCTACAGATTACAGAAGTTCTTCCATACCCCGAAGCTGATGACCGTACCAATGAGTATATTGAAATTTATAATCCTACTGATAGTGCTATAGATCTTAAAAATTGGCAATTGCGCGATGCTTCCGCAAAAGGTCTCTATACCTTCAGCACGGAAACCATACTCCCACCGCACACCTTTCTTGCCATCTATCGCACTACGTTCTCTTTCGCACTGAATAATACAGGAGATACTGTATCCCTCCTTGCACCAAGCGGTGCAGTAACAAGTACCATCTCTTACGCATCGGCGCGCAAGGGCGTGTCATATAACCTTGATGACGCAGCAGGCACGTGGCGTTGGAGTCGTCACCTCACACCAAATGCGCCAAACATCTTCAACAATCTCCCTATAGTTGTCAAAAAATCCCTGCCCACCACAGGATATAAAAATGTCTTCACGGAATTCTCTCTTACGGCAAAGGATATGGATGGTGAAAAACTCAAGATACGCTGGGATTTTGGTGATGGGCGACGTAGCTACTTATGGAAAACGCGACACAAATATCTCAAAAACGGTACATACAACGGCAGTGTACGTATTCAGGATGGCAGTGAAGATATCACTGTTCCTTTTACCATTACAATTACTACATTTCCTCGCTATAAGATTGCCATTACTGAACTCTCTCCCAATCCCGAAGGTCGTGATACTGGCGTAGAATATATCGCATTGACAAATCGCAGCAAAAAAAATATCGATCTTTTTGGTTGGAGTGTTGCTACAGGCACTACTAAAAAGAGAATTGTAAATCATTTCATACGTGAGCACATTATCCTCAAAAAAGGTGCTACGATACACATTACACGCACACATGCAGCAATTACTCTCCCAAATACCACTGGTGTCATAGAGCTACGTATGCCAGATAGTACAACTATTGACTCCGTGTCTTATGCAGCGCCAGGAAAAAATGTCCCGGAAGATGCACTGTACGTACGACATAATAATGTGTGGCAGTGGCACATTGTACCTAATGCACAAAAGCGTGCACGCGCCTATGCCATTGCCGCAGCTGCCGCAGAGCGTGAAAATGCTCGCATGACGCACACGATCAATCGCGATGCGGTGTATACATTCATTCACAGTCCTGCATTACAGAAACGATTCATTGCAACAGCGTCTCTGTGGCTACAGCATATTACATATATCGTTGGTACCCTCAATGCTTCACTCACGAAAATTGTCACCGTCCTCATAGAGCCGCCACACAGCACTGCTGTTTCAGATTTTCCTCTCTACGCGTACATTCCTACATCATCTGCGTGCGTGCCACATACCTACATCACGCCACCCCACACAACCTACACACTCTGCACACACCATTAAATACTGTCCTACCCTAACGTGCGTTCCTTGAGATTTGCATAAATAGCGGAAAAATGGGACGATGGTATTATCGTATTCCTTTGAACAGTAAGTCATGTTTTATGGCAGGACATAATAAATGGTCTGGGATCAAGCATCGCAAAGAAGCACAAGACGCCAAACGCTCTAAAGTCTTCACGCGCATCAGTAAAGCCATTACCGTTGCCGTCCAGAGCGGTGACACAGATCCCGTCACCAACAATGCTCTACGCATCGCCATTGACCATGCGCGTCGAGCAAATATGCCGAAAGAGAATATTGATCGCGCCATTGCACGTGGTAGCGGTAGCGAGGATGCTCATATTGAAGAAGTTGTCTATGAGGCCATGGGTCCAGGTGGCGCAGCGATGATCATCACATGCGCAACCGATAACACCAATCGCACACTCACCGATATCAAAACCATTCTCAAGAAAAACAACGGGAAATTTGTTCCAAATGGAAGTGTGTCATTTCAGTTTGACTATGTTGGCTACATCACTCTTCCAAATGACCAAACGGGCACTGCAGAAATTGCCGCAATCAATGCCGGTGCGGAAGATATTGCCGTTGACGATGACACGCTCACCGTCATTACAAAGCCCCACGATCTCCACACTATTGCTGCTGCGCTACCTACTACGGTACACGAGGCACGACTGATCTATAGCGCAACACATACCGTACAACTTTCTGCACAAGATGCATCTGCCTACACCACACTATATGACCTCATTGATGCGCATGATGATGTGACCGAGATATTTGACAATGTTGAAAATTCATAGTATAATGTTAAATTCGTGAAGATATTTTATGATACGTATCCTAGGCATTGATCCCGGCACGGCAATTGTTGGGTGGGCTGTTGTAGCATATGACGAACACACGCACACAACATGCTCTGTGGCCTGTGGGCACATTGCAACCGCAAGACAAACACCACCTGCCACCCGATTAACTGAAATTCATACAGACCTTACAGATGTCATCACAACATACACACCAAAAGAAGCTGCTATCGAGGAGCTATTCTATTTCAAAAATGCAAAAACAGTGATTGGCGTTGCACAGGCACGCGGTGTATTGTTGCATGCATGCGCTGTCAACAACCTTGCAGTTGCAGAATATACACCTCTGCAGATTAAGCAGGCGCTTACCGGATATGGACGTGCAACAAAGAAACAAATACAGACAGCAGTCACACATATGCTACAATTACATCATACACCCCATTTGGATGATACAGCTGATGCATTAGCAGTTGCTCTGTGTCACCTACAATCACGACGCCTTCGTTCTATTATTAAATCCTCCTCACTATGAATCCCGATATTATCAACAGCCCCATCATCACCTTCCTGCTCCAGCAAAATGTTTCTCCTGACACTATTATTCTACTCCTTCTCTTTCCTGTCATTGCCACATTTGTTGTCATACTACGTCAGATCATCGGTATTAAAGCATTTGGTATTTACACACCATCCATGATCACGTTTGCTTTTGTTTTTATTGGACGCGAGCGATGGACAGATATCAAGTACGCAATCATGATCTATATCGTTGTACTATGTGTTGGTATGCTCATGCGCTTTGTCCTCAAGCCATTACGCCTCCTCTATCTTCCACGCACAGCAATTAACCTCACAGTTGTATCGCTCTCAATTCTCGTACTACTCGCTCTTAGTGGTATGATGGCACGCACCGGCTTTGCCTCATCACCAATTTTTCCCATCCTCATCATTATTACTCTTGTAGAGAAATTTGTAACCGTGCAGGTAGAAAAAGGATCTCGCGTAGCTATAACACTAGCAATTGAAACACTGATTATTGCGCTCATTGGTTACACCATCATGTCACCGACGACACCAATCGGCAACACCGTAATCGGATTCATCCTCATGCACCCTCTCATTATCCTTCTCATCATCCCTCTCAACCTCTTTTTGGGAAAATGGACAGGACTACGCCTTACGGAACTGTGGCGTTTTCGCGATGTGTTTAAAAATATCTCATAAGCACCATGCTTGCAACACTACGGGCAAGTAAAAAAGTTCTGGGCATGAACGCCCGTAACCTCACTTACATCCGCCCCCACAACCTCAAAAAAGCAAAACGACTCGCCGATGATAAACTTGCATCCAAGCGCATGTTACGTCGTGCTGGAGTTGCTGTGCCAAAACTCATCACAAAAATTACATCCGTGCATGATCTTGAAACTTTTGACTGGACTACACTGCCAGCAAGTTTTGTTGTTAAACCTAATAATGGTCTTGGCGGTGAAGGAATTATCGTTGTCTATGGACGCAAGAAGGGGCATATGGATGCATGGATTAAATCCAACGGCAAAGTGATCACTGCCACTGATATTAGCACGCACGTACGACGTATTTTGGATGGTGAGTACTCTTTATCTAATACACCAGATGTTGCATTTTTTGAACAACGTCTTAAACTCTCACCGGAGTTTCGTCCCTATGCCTATAAGGGCATTCCTGATATCCGTGTTATCGTCTACAACAGAGTCCCTGTGATGGCAATGCTACGCCTCCCAACTAAAGAGTCTGATGGTAAAGCAAATCTCCAGCAGGGTGGTATTGGCGTTGGTATTGATATGGCGCGTGGTATTACGACAACTGCCGTGCAAGGTAAATCGCGCATCATTGACTACCTTCCCGGCACGCGCCTTCTGCTTTCCGGTATCAAGATTCCCTATTGGAATGATATTCTCCGCCTCGCCGTCAAAGCACAGTTTGCTTCAAAGCTTGGCTACCTTGGCGCTGACATCGCCATTGACCGCGATGGTGGTCCGATGATATTGGAACTCAATGCCCGCCCAGGACTTTCCATCCAGGTCGCCAATCTTGCTGGGCTCAAACGACGCCTGGAGCGCGTAGATGGTTTGAAGATCAAATCCATTGAGCGTGGTGTCACTGTTGGTAAAAACCTTTTTGGTGGTGAAATTGAAGAAGAATTGGAAGGTATTTCTGGTAAACGCGTGATTGGCTTCGTGGAGAAAGTAGAAATTATCGGCAAAAATGGCGTAAAAAAAATCGTGGATGCCAAAATTGATACTGGTGCTTACTCTACATCCATTGACACTAATCTTGCGCGCGAACTCGGTTTTGGACCAACACTAGATGCTTTTGCCAAAATTGATACAACCTCTTTTATATCAACCCCCGAAAAAGAAAAAGAGGTGAAGACAAAGTTCATGCGTGAGTATGGCAAGGATATCCCCTACCTCACAGATGTAGCCGTTGTGTTTTCTGCAAGCGGATCCTCCGTGCGTCCCGTTGTGTCTGCACAATTTACCATGGATAGATTATCAATTTCTGCAAAAATAAACATTACAGATCGTAGTGAGTTAAAGTATCATATGATCATCGGCAGGCGCAATCTCGGGAGTTTTTTGGTTGATGTAAGTCAATAAAATGTGCATTATGAAAAATATTATCATACTTACAGGGAAACCCACAGTACCTGATCAGCCCTTCTCCTCAGACAGTATTTATCGCACTCCTTACGAACACCTCTCCACCACTGCAGCACAAAGCGGCCTCGCTCTGTATCGCGCATCGTATCAATGGTATGATCATGAGCAAAAAATGTTTTCCACCGCATGGTCTTTTACCAATGGACAGTGGATATTGTCTCATAATATTCGACCAGATGTTATTTTCAACAAAGCGGTGTGGCATCCACATACACGTATTGTTCTAGAGCAACTCAAAACCTTTACACCCATTATTAATGATTTAGAGTTTTCCACACTACTCAGTAACAAGCTTTACACCTCTCTCATTCTTGCGCATCACTCAAAAAAACACTACAAAGTATATAATGAAAAAGAACTCTTAGCCATTACGCAAAAAATTCCTACAAAGAAAATCGTGCTTAAAAAATCACATGGTAGTGGTGGAAAATATGTAGAAGTACTCACAGCTGATGCTGTTGTAAAGCACCAGTTAACCTATCCCATACTCGTACAGGAATTTATTGATAGCAGAAAGGGTATTCCCGGATGCATCACGGGACCGCACGATCTACGTCTCGTTTTTATTGAAAATGAACTCATCTACACCTATGCACGTGTGCCAGCACAGGGATCTGACCTTGCAAACATTTCTCAGGGCGGTACAATTATACCGATGAGCAACAGTGATGTTCCGTCGTCGCTATTGCCCATTGTGCACGACATCCAGGACATCTTTGATATTTTTCGCTACAAAGTATACGCTATTGATGTGATGTTTGATGAATACGGAGCACCTTGGGTGATTGAGCTCAATGACAAGCCGGGGCTATTTTTCAGTGATGAGCAGAAGGATGCACAAGAGAAGATGTTTTCTCGCCTCATCGCATTATTTGACAAGGCACAAAAATAAGCATGGTGTCATAATCTCTACTACCACCGCATCCTTGCAGCTGCCCATTAATAGTACACACGTCAATCGGCTTTCATTTGCCATAATTAGATTGTGACCATCCTTATATGCTACTCATACTATCCGCAGAACCAAAACCCGAATCCTCTGCACAGAAAACACTCACACTCCTTTCTCAAAAACTATCCGAACAAAATACTGAGCATACAATTGCATTTCTTGAAGACACCTGCATTGTCTTACAGAAAGGCATTTGTCGTCTTTATGTACGTGGAAAAGTACCTAAAAATCTTTCTACACTATACTTTCGCAGAGTGGCTGCCTGGAGAGATTTTGCATATGTTATCAGTCAATATGCACAAAAAAACAATATTGGGATCCTTGACCAATTTCGTTCATATGTCCCCTTTCCTACAAAAATGGTCCAGTACTCTATTTTCGCACAAAATAACATCCCCTTTCCCAAAACCGTAATCGCGGGCATGTGGAGCGATACACATCTTTACAGAGCGTCAGAAGAGCTCGGTTTTCCGCTTATCGCAAAACAACTGAATACTTCTCAAGGCAAGGGTGTTTCTCTGATAAAAGTCCGTGACGACCTACATAGTTTTTTCCAAAAAATTCCAAGAGATTCTCAAAAAAATATCATCTTGCAAGAGTTTATCCAAAATACCATCGAATATCGGATTCTTGTTTTGGGAGGATCTGCAGCAGTTGCCGAAACAAAAAAACGTCAAAAGGGGGAGTTTCGCAACAATGTTTCTCTTGGTGCAACAGAAACATTTCTACCACTTGCCGAAGTTCCACAAAAAATTCTCCGACTGGCAGAAAATGCTGCGACTGCCCTAGTTATTGATATCGCCGGTGTAGATATCCTCATTGACGCCAAAGATGATCAGCCATATGTTTTGGAGGTGAATTCCGCACCACAGTTTACATTGGATGAAAAAAATTCGCCAGAACTTACCGCATTAACTAGTTACTTGACTCTATGCGAACAAAAAAGCCGAGCATAGTTATTTATTTTGGCAAAGAAAAGAATCCCACCGATCCATTTCATGATTTTGGTATTAAGCGCAAAGTCTATTATGAATTATTTCAATATGGACTTAAGAGTGGCATGGAGATGTATATTTCCAGTGGAAGATGTGCCTATAAAGGCAATCTTATTTTTGAAAATCTTTTAAAATTTGAAAATGGGAGCTTTACTAAACATTCTGGCTCCATAGCAGCAGATGCCGTATACGACAGAAGTGGCGGACTAGAATTTCCGCCTGAAGATATAAGTCATAAAGTTCTAAACGGTGCTTCTTTTAAAAAACTCTGTGCTGATAAAAATGCTTCATATGCTATCCTTAGTGCTTTTATGCCAAAAAGTTTACAGGTGCGCACTTCTGACGAAATGAGAGAAGCATTGAGCACATTTCCTCCAAATGCATTGGCCGTATTAAAACCAGAAAATGACTTTGGGGGTAAAGGAATCTTTATTGATTACCCAGAAAAGCTACACGGTATTTCGATAACACGTTCTTATGTACTGCAGGAATTTATTGACACATCGGGAGGAATTGATGGTATCATCAATGGTCCCCATGACCTACGCATTGTTATTGTTGAAGGAGATGCTATCCTCGCCCATGTGCGCACGCCTCGAGAGGGGTCTTTATTAGCAAATGTCGCACAAGGGGGTTCGCTGCATGAGGTTTCACTAAACGCGATTCCGCACTATATTATGGAATCTGTGCACAAAATACAAAGCATAGTAGATAGTAAATACAATAAACCTCTGTATTCTATAGACTTTGGCATCATGGATAAAAAGGCATACGTATTTGAGCTTAATGATCAAATTGGCTTTCCAAGCGAAGTCATGCACAGTAGGGTGCATTTTTTACACAGCATTATAGCATCTCTAAAAAGACTATCTGAAAACTAGCTTATGAAGATCGTTATTATTACGGGATCAAAGGGCAAAACAACTGTGACGCGCGCCGTTGATCACATCTGTCGATTCTTGCGCCAAAAAACACTGCGCGTAGACACCGACGGACATTTCGTGAACGGTAAGCAAAAAAGCACTCTCAAAGAATCCTTAGACACATTCAATATTGTGCCGACAGTTTGTCCTGGAAAATACCTTACGGCACTTGTCAATAAAAAAGATCGGGAAGACTATATTGCAATTTTGGAAACATCGATTGGGAGCAGTGCGTCACCCGGCATTGGGTGTAATTTTCATAACATTGGTATTTTCCTGAACGTCTACGAGGAGCATATTGCTGGTCATCGCATTCGTAGTCAAAAAGATATTGCTTATGCAAAACGCTTTGTTTTTGAAAATATCACAAAGGATGGAACTTGTATATGCAATGCCGATGACGATCTTGCCATGGAAGCCCTTGATCGCTATGGTAACGTACCAAAAAAACAAACCGTGCTTTACGGCGTTGAGATGCCTCCTGAAAAAATCAAGAGATACGCCGCTGAGGGGAGAACAGTTCTTACAACCAAGGGCGATTTCGTGTATCTAATACAGCATACCGATTATAAAAAAATTCTAGACCTTCGTAAAATTTACTGGACATTTAATGGAAAGTACCTGCCATCTATTTATAATGTTCTCGCGATTACAGCGGTGATTTTTTCTCTATTTGAAAAAATTCCCTGTAAGTTTGCGAAAGCATTTTACGCATATCAATTAGATCTCCATGGGGGCAGGTTGGTTATTTTTCGCAACAGTAGAAACGTCACCATTATTGCAGATTATGCACATGAGAAACAATCTCTTAAACACATTGGTCTCTTAGCAAAATCCCTAGCACAGCAGAACAAGGCAATTGGTGTATTCGACTGGCACCTGATCGCACTGATGCCGTCATTCAATCTACCGGTGAATTTATTGCGCCCTATTTTGATCACTTTATCATCTTTGATAAAATTGACGGTATAGTCAGAAAAAAGTTTTCAGGATTAGCTGGCATACAGCGCCGTACTGGAGAGGTATCCCAATTACTTTATCGCGCAATCAAAAAATCTACAAAAAATTCTGTTGAAAACATCATCGTGGAAGACGATGCTATTTGTGCCGCCGCGCATCGAGCGCGCAGCGGGGATGTGGTTGTTGTGATTTGCGGAGATGATCACCGTCAGACAATTGCTTCGATTAAAAAACACTTTACAGCACGTAGGGTATAACTTTAAGAGGTGTGCAACTACTGCTTGCTATCCAATGATGGTGGTATTTGTATCAAAACCATGTACAATACGTATATATGGATAGCATGGAATATCTACGTAAAAAACGTGCCGAACAGGCGCACAGGCGAGTTTTTCACACGATCCCCTCAGAAAAACGCGGTGTTTTTCGACGTGTTGGGGATGGTATAGCGGAATTTACTGCGGCCATCAGACGTGGATACACTACAAGTATCCACAGCAATAGAGGTGCTCAAAAAGCCCCTACGTCAGAAGTTCCCACTACACCTTTACAGAAACCCGCGCGTCCAGATAAAACAGCATCATCATTATTCTCACGACTTATGGCAAGAAAACGCACAACATCTTCTCGAAATCCACGCACATCACGCAATAAAAAAGCACGATGGAAGAAGTATGGTATTGTTGCAGCAAAGATTGCTGGTATTGCCGCGCTCATCGGTATAATAGGCATTGCCGCCGTATTTGCCTATTTTGCAAAAGACTTGCCAGAGCCTGGTAAAGTCAATACACGCACGATTGCTGAGAGTACCAAAATCTATGATCGCACAGGCACGGTACTGTTATACGATATCCATGGAGAAGAAAAACGCACCATTATTCCAGAGCAAGACATCCCCCTTGTTGTCAAGCAGGCAACAATTGCATTGGAGGATCATAACTTCTACAAGCATATTGGCTTTGATTTGAAGGGTGTTGCAAATGCCATTATTTCCAATATCTTTCATGTTGGTAGTGGGCGCGGTGGATCTACTATTACACAACAATTTGTAAAAAACTCCCTCCTTACCAATGAGCGTAGTTTGACACGTAAGATCAAGGAGTTAATTTTGGCAGTAGAGATTGAACTGCGTTTCTCTAAGGATGAAATTTTAGGAATGTATCTTAATGAGATTCCTTATGGATCGAATGCTTATGGTATTGAAGCTGCAGCGCAAACCTTTTTCAATAAAAATGCCAAGGATTTGGTTTTGGATGAGGCAGCATTACTTGCCTCTCTTCCCCAGGCACCGTCACGCTACTCACCATATGGGTCACATACGGAACGCCTTAAGATACGTCAAGAGCACGCTTTGAATGAGATGGTAAATCTTGGCTATATTTCACAGCATGCTGCAGAAGATGCAAAAAAAGTTGATATTTTTGCAAAGATTTCTAAAAACACCGAGAATATCAAGGCACCGCACTTTGTCATGTATGTGCGCGATATTCTAGAAGAGCAATATGGTGCTGAGGCTTTAGAAAAGAAGGGGCTTCACGTTATTACAACACTGGATTGGGAGAAGCAGCAAATTGCCGAAAAAATCGTTCAGGATCGTGCTTTGGAAAATACACATAAATACAACGCAGAAAATGCTGCACTCGTTGCTGTTGATCCTGCAAATGGCGACATTGTCACGATGGTCGGATCACGTAATTATTTTGATACAGAAATAGATGGCCAGGTGAATGTTGCTATACGTGATCGCCAACCAGGATCCTCATTCAAGCCCTATGCTTACTTATATGCATTCAAAAAAGGCTATACACCAGAAACAATTCTCTATGATGTTGAAACCCAGTTTGGCACAGACAAAACAACAGAGTACATGCCCCGCAACTACTCTGGAACATTTACCGGCCCTGTTTCTATGAAAGAAGCGCTTGCCATGTCTCTCAATATTCCTGCTGTAAAAGCACTGTATCTTGCAGGAGCAACAGATGTTATCACGTTCGTCAAGCAATTAGGTATTACAACGCTCAATGAACCAAAGCGCTATGGTCTGTCACTGGTATTGGGTGGTGGCGAAGTCAAGCTTGTCGATCACACTGCCGCCTTTGCCGTTTTTGCTAATAATGGTATTAAGCATGAGAAGCGCGCACTTCTACGCATTACAACTGGAGATGGTACAGAACTCTATACTGCGGAAGATACGGATGATGAACGCATTATTGAGGAAAAATACATCGCAATGCTATCTCATGCGCTTTCTTCAAATAAGTACCGCGCACCTGTTTTTGGAGAAAATAGTGCTCTGCGATTTGATGATCGGCCTGTTGCTATTAAAACCGGTACAACAAACGATAATCGTGATGGATGGGCAATGGGCTACACACCAGATATTGCTGTTGGTGTGTGGGCTGGCAATAACGATAATTCTTCCATGACAGCACGTGGTGACGGGTCCTATGTTGCTGCACCAATTTTTCGTGACTTTATTCTTCGCGCATACCCCAACCCATCTGGAAAGGAATTTTCCAAATATGATAAAGACGACTATAAGACAGGAAAGCCTATTTTGGATGGAAAGGCCCCTAGTGATGAAAAGATTGATGTGTGCGAAATTCCTGATAAAGATGCCTACTGTGTTGCAAATGACCACTGTCCAAGCAGTAAGCGTAAAAAGCGTTCCTTTATTGATGCACACACTATTTTGTACTATGTAGATAGAGATGATCCTCTTGGGGAAGAGCCTCGTAATCCAAAAGATGATCCACAGTATAGAAATTGGGAGAAGGGTGTGGAAAAGTACTATAGCGATAAAAGTAAGGACCACATCTTCGGGGAAAAACCACGAGCATGTGAAGAGAAAGATTTTGCGAAATACACGCTAACCGTGTCTCTTGACATGCCAGACACAGCAAAAGATCACACAATCACATTTAAGGCAAAACCTGTCACACCCTACGATATCACAAAGATTACTTACAGCGTGGATGGCACTGTCGTTGCAGAGACAACGGACACATCATATACCTATGCGATCCCCAGCGATGCAAATGGTACAGCGCTACGCATGGAGGTTACTGTAGTAGACTCCTCTGGAAAGACCGCCAGCGCTGCAAAAAGTATTGCCGTACACTTTAGTGAATAAGCTCTGCACAAAATCGCCACACCTACGTGGCGATTTTAATATCCGTAATTACTGTGGTGCCGACAGTAGTGTTGATGTGCTCCACAAAAAATGTTCGTCGCATCCATAACTCTTGCGCCCATAGTGAGTTTTCAATCTTAACAAAAAGCACATCATTTTTCAGTAAATGTGGAAGAATGTTCTGCTCGCCCTGTCGACCATATTCCATGCGTACAGCACGAGAGAAGAGATGCATAATTGTTGGCGCGTCAATTGTGCGTGTACGTGGTGTTTTTTGTTTTTTTGTAATGTAGGATCCGATTGTTTTCATAGCTTACACACTTTTGACGGGCATGACGATATAGGTATAGGTATCCACTTTTGTACCAGAATCACTGCCACGAAAAACCACTGGTGCAGCATTGCCGTTAATGCCCATAGACACATCTTCTTGATCGATTCTCCCAACACCATCAATAACGTATCGTGGATTAAGCACTAGTTCTTGTTCGGGACCGCTAACTTTTACCGGAAGCTCTGTCATATTTTCTCCAATCTCCTGTTGACGTGTTGTGATTGTTAGGGTGTCTTTTTTGACAACAAAACGGATCTCGCCACTTTCGCGTCCTGTAAAAACTGTTGTCACCTTCATTGCTTCCAGCAAAACCTCCTTACTCATCATAACCTCTGTGGTAATATTCTGTGGAATAATTTGCACATAATCCGGATATGCCCCATCAATCAGGCGCGCTGTGATAACTAAATCACCACAATTCAAAAAGAGGTGGTTATCTTCTACAGAAAACTGTGTTACGACATACTCATCCGATAATTTGGCAATGTATGCACATAGCTGCTGCGGTAAAATCATCTGTGGTGATGCAGCTGCAATATTACGGTACGCCACACTATCACGTGCTACGTCTTTAGCTGGTAAGCGTATTTCTCCTAAGCGAAAACTATCCGTTGCCGCTAAAGAAATCACATCTTCTCCAAGCATCATACACACACCCGTCAATTCAATCCGCGTTTCACTCTTTGATGTAAAGTGTGCTACTTTAGCAATGCTGCTTTTCAATGGCGCCAACGTCATCTCCATAGCATTACGCGCTGTGCCTTGTGGAATAATAGGAAACTCATCAACGTCAAAACCGTTAATTCTTGCCTTATGTGCACCACTTTCTACTGTTAAGATGCGCCCATCCACATGTAATGACACATGATCTGTTCCACGTAATGCTGTTAAAAAACTACTCAGTAAACTTGCCGGCACAACAATCTTTCCTGGAGCATCAATTTTCGCTTGAATTTTTTTAATAATACCGATCTCTAAATTTGTCGCGGAGAGACTTAGTTGGCTACCATCCGTCTCAATGAGTATGTTGTGAAGAATAGAGAGCGTTACACCCTTGCTTGTAGCAACCTCTGTGACGTGAAGAGCGTTTTTGAGATTTTCGTATGTACATGTTGCCTGCATAAAATTGTGCTATGTTAAAAAATAGAGATTTATAATTATCGTATCTACATTGAATACAGCCTTTCACGAATAAAACTAATTTCTTCCTTAAGGCGATCATTGTTATTGAGCTCCTTGCTAATTTTTTCATAAGCATGCAGTGCTGTTGTATGATCGCGACCATTAAAGTACTTACCAATGCCTGGATAGGACATGTTCAGTTCTTTACGTAAAAGATACATAGCAATTTGCCGTGGATAGACAATTTCCTTTTTACGTCCCTTCCGCATCAAGTCCTCACGACTAACTTCATAAAATTCTGCAATCACATCCACGACCTCTTTATTCTGTACACATTTCTTCTTGCTGCTTTGAATAATCTCCCCCAGCGCCTGCTCCACTAACTCTCTCGTGGGTTCTTGTTTACGTAAATCACAGATTGCAATCACTCGATTCAACGCGCCTTCTAGTTCGCGAATGTTATTCTTAATATTCTCTGACATAAAACGCAATACCTCATCTGTCAGATAAAACCCTTTTTCCATCGCTTTTGCACGCAAAATAGCGATGCGCGTCTCCAAATCTGGCTGACTGACATCAACAATCATTCCTCCTTCAAAACGTGATCGCAGTCGTTCTTCAAGTGTGCTAATTGCCTTTGGTGGACGATCGCTAGAAATGACGATTTGTTTATTTAAATTATACAGCACGTTAAAGATATGGAAGAATTCTTGCTGTGTTTTTTCTTTTCCTGCCAAAAACTGCACATCATCAATGATTAACAGGTCAACTTTTTGATATTCATCTTTAAATTTATCCGCCTTATTATTTTTGATTGCACTAACCAAATCTGCTGTAAAGCGCTCTGATGTTGTATAAACAATACGTTTTTTTGCATCATGTTCGCGAACGTGGTTGCCAATGGCTTGCAGGAGATGTGTTTTTCCAAGACCAACCTTGCCATAAATAAAAAGCGGATTATAAATACGTCCCAAATTCTCACATACTGCATGACACGCCGCCTTAGCAAGCTCATTATGCTCTCCCACAATAAAATTATCAAACGTATATCGATTATTGAGGCTGACAATATTTGTGGTCAGCAGGCTGTTTTCTTGATGTGGCACCTGCACAGACACCGCCGACGCTACATGTGGCGTAGCAACGCTCTCCATGTGTGTACGATGCATAGATGGTGCTGCACGCAATGACTCTTGCTTCGTCGCTTGCATAGCCTGCTGATCCAACTCTTGTGGATTATAAACTGCACAGCTCATGCTATATACTTCTGGACGCTCGCGACGCAATGCTTGTAGGATATATGACTGATATTTATTTTCTAGCCACTCCTTAGCAAACCCATTTGGCACACCAATCACAACATGATTATTTTCCATGGAGAGAATCTTTGTGCTTTTGAACCACGTACTAAAATTTGCCTTAGAAATAGAAAGCTCGATTGTTCCAAGGGCAGAGCTCCACAGCTGCTCGTAATCACTTATTGACATAGTATAGATCATTACTTTCCTGTATAGGCTACGAAAAGACGTGCCCCCAACTATCTTTCCGCTATGTTTATACACACAGCATATCACTTATACACATAATATGCACACATGTGTGTACTTATTTGAACCATTACGTATTTAGCATTATAGCAACCGTTACTTGTTCCGCCAAATGCGCATATTTATCCCCAGTTTGTTTATAACCTGTGGATAAACCTCTTCTCCACTTTCACTCACTTCTGTGAGGAAGCGTCACTGATGTACTACACATGATGCATACAATCCTAGTATTTATTGACTCTTATGCAATCATGTGCTATTCTATGGGGGTTATTTCCGTACTGTATTAGTGATTATGAAGCAGACCCATCAACCAAAAAATCGGCGCCGCAAACGCGTCCATGGTTTCCTTTCTCGCATGCGCACAAAAGCTGGGCAAGCTGTCTTGAAGCGTCGTCGTAGCAAAGGGCGTGTCCGCATTAGTGCCTAATACGCGTTTTTTCAACGCACATGCTACCCTCCATCGCGCGTCTACACACCACATCTGATTTTCACCGTGTTTATACAATGGGGACGCGCCACTATAGCAGTGGCGTGTTGTTATTTTGGCTTCCTACCACACATCGCCACACACGTATATCCTGTGTTATCAGTAAGAAGACGTGCCCATCTGCCGTGGCGCGTAATCGGCAACGACGTATTCTTCAGGCTGCATGCCGTGCACTATACCCCTCTATACGCCCTTCTGTAGATCTTATTATCATCTATACAAATCGCACCGACGTGCTACCATATAGAGAGGCTGTAAAAATTTTAAACGCATTATTTCTCCGCGCTAATCTCTTATTACATTAAACACCTATGGAACTTCTTTTCCTTACAATCTATCAACCTGTCTATAACGCCCTTGTTGCACTCTATAATATCCTTGGCGATTTCGGTATTGCGCTTATCGTGCTTACTATTATTGTCAAAGTACTCCTAATCCCTCTGTCTCGTACACAGATTCGATCACAAAAAGAGATGCAGGAGATCCAACCAAAAATCAAAGAACTGCAAAAGAAATACAAGGATGATAAGGAAAAACTCTCTCGAGAAACACTTGCACTATACAAAAAACACCGCATTAATCCAGCTGCCGGCTGCCTACCGCTCATCGTGCAAATGACACTCCTCATCACTCTCTATCGTGTCATTATGAACTCATCCTACGATCATACTATTTCCGTAGACCCAAACCACCTCTATTCCTTTGTTGCATTTCCCCAAACCATCGACCCTCTTTTTATCGGCATCATGCCACTTGCTGAGCCCAATATTCTTTTAGCCATCATTACAGCTGCAGCACAATTCTACCAGATGAAAATGATGCAACCAAAGACTAGTCCTGAAGAAAAATCTACACAGAAGCGCGAGACAGATAAATCAGACATGCCTGACTTTGCCAGCATCATGCAAAAACAAATGCTCTTTTTCGTACCACTTATGACACTGTTCATTGGTATAAAATTCCCCTCCGGGCTTCTCCTGTACTGGTTCGCATCGACAGCTTTCATGATCGTGCAGCAGTGGTGGACCATGCGAGAAGACACCGCATGAACACCGTAGTACATATCATTGTTTTATTCTCTAATCTCTGTAATCTGTATACACTCTATGGAAAATCCGTATGATGCATTGGAGCGCATTATTCAAACACTGATTGATGTCATGGGGTTTGAAGGCAGCTGCTCCGTAAAAGAACACATTGATACCCGTAGTCAAAAAACTGTGTTTCATTGCACTATTAAAACCCCGCGAGAATACTCTCGTCTTCTCATCGGTCAGCACGGTGCAAATCTCTATGCCTTTGAACACCTTATTCGCTCTATCGCATATAAAAAAGGCATTACACAACGCGTCCATGTCGATATTAACGACTATAAAGACGATAAGGATCGCATGATTACTGCTATTGCAAAAGATGCTGCAAATCAAGCGCATCGTGAAAAAAAACCTATTGTTCTGCGACCCATGAATGCCTATGAGCGTCGCATTGTCCATACTGTTGCCGGATCAGATGAGCGCGTAAGCTCAGAGAGTATTGGTGAGGGCCTAGATCGTAAAGTTGTTATCAAGCCCCAAAGCATCATGGATGCGCTATGATTGCCAAAAAAATCACCTATAATGTGATCGTGAATAGCCTGGCCAAGGTCGCTTCCATTGCCTTGGCCCTTATTGCTATTGGCATGCTTACACGCTATCTTGGCACAGATGGCTTTGGTAAATATACAACGATGTTGGCGTTTTTTGCATTCTTTGGTGCAATTGGTGATTTTGGATTGTATACCATTGCCACGCGGGAAATCTCACGCGAAGGTGCTGATGAGTCCTACATTTTGAGTCGTATTTTTACACTACGTACAAGTATTTCTCTCCTCATCACTGCAGGTGTTGGTGTTGGCGTGTGGTTTCTCCCCTATGAAAACGATGTACGGATCAGTATTCTTATTGCTGCGGTTGCCTTCATCTTCTCTTCCAGCTATGGTCTTTTAAATGGTCTTTTTCAAAAGCACATCGCCATGGATCGCGTGGCACTTGCAGAGTTAAGTGGTAAAATCCTCCAGGTTGGTATCATTATGTACGCCATCACCGCACAGCTATCATTTGTTTTTGTTGCATCTAGCCTTCTTGTAACAACATTGTGGAGTTTCCTGCTCGTATTTTGGATGGCACGACGCTGGGTGCACCTTACTGTAACCATTGATTTTCCTTTCTGGCGCTCTTTCCTCAAAGAATCTGCTCCAATCGGTATCACAGCCATCGTGACCTTTCTCTACTTTAAGTGTGATACGATTCTTCTTTCTTTTTTACAAAATCAACACGATGTTGGTATTTATGGTGCCGCCTACAAAATCATCGAGACGATCATCTTTTTCCCCGCCATGATCATTGGACTGGTGTTTCCATTGCTGTCACGCTATGTCTTTACCAACACACAGATGTTCAATATTATTGCAAATACCATTCTTAAAATTTTTATCATCATTCTCATTCCAATTGTTATTGCCCTGATTGCACTTGCTGATCCCATTATACGCATCGTTGGTGGCACAGAATTTACAGCATCTGTACCCGTATTACGCATCCTCTCCTTCACGCTTATTTTTATTTTCTTTGGACAACTGTTTACAAGTATTGCCATTGTGGCATCACAACAAAAAAAATTAATGTATATTCAGTGCGCCGCTGCCATTGGCAACATCCTTGCAAATTTTGTATTTATTACTTTTTTTTCATACATTGGTGCTGCTTACACATCCATTGCCACAGAGTTCTTCGTCGCTGTAGCAGCACTCCTACTCATACGCACTGCAACACCATTTCTTTTTGCATCGCTACGTATTGGTTTTATTTTACTCGCCGGTGCACTCATGCTTGCACTGCTACTGCTTTCACCTTTTGCCCTTATTCCAACGACCATCGCAGCAACAGCTGCCTACGTCATAGCTCTCTTTGTCTTTCGCGTCATCACGCGCAATGATATACTACAATTAGTATCCCGCTAGCCTACTTCTATGCCCTCGCATCATCCTCGCCATTTTTTTGTTATTGTAAATTACAACTCTGGCACAGATAGTGTTGCGTGTATTCGTAGTATTTTCGCAAGCAAATCCATCACGCCACATATTATCGTTGTTGACAATGCTTCTACAGACCACTCTCTCAGTCTGTGCAAGCAAGCATTCCCAACGCTCGCATATATCCACAACACCCATAATATTGGATTTGGTGCTGCAGCAAACCTTGGTATGCGCTACGCTTATGAGCGCGGCGCTACAACAATGACGCTCTGTAATCCGGATGCTCTTCTTGATCCAGAGTGCATGCATCAGATTTATACCGCCATGCAAGCGCACGCCATTCACATTGCCTCTCCCGTAATTTATCGTGATACTCACTACACATCCCCATGGTTTGCTGGTGGTACAATTCACTGGTGGCGTTTCCGTGCAGTACACACACCCATCGCAGTCATTCCTCAAAACACCATTATCACAGAAACAGACTATATCACTGGATGTGTTATGACAATTGACCGACATGTATGTGACACTATTGGCTTTTTTGATGAACAGTTCTTCCTCTACTATGAAGACGCCGACCTCTCCGTACGCGCACAAAAAGCAGGTTTATCCTTAGGTATTATTACCGCTGCAAAGGCACTTCACACAGAAGTTAGCGAACATGATCCGACACAAAAAACCTACTTCCTCGTACTTTCTGGACTGTTTTTTTTCCACAAGCATCTCTATGGTTTAAACAAGGTGTGGTTCCACGTCTCTTTCTTCCTCCGACGTATCAAAAATACCCTCGATCGCATGCGCCAGACACCACTTGCACAACCTGTTTATCATGCTTTTCGCGACTATGTCTCACATACACGTTAATAGTGTCTCTATCATTATCGTCAACTACCATAGCACCGAGGCTTTACGCCGATGTGTAGCCGATCTTACACGTATTGCCCACACCGCAGATACTGAGGTAATTGTCGTCAATAATGATGTAGCACCCCTCTCTCTAACAGCGCAAATACCTTTGCGCATCATAGAAATCAATCGCAATATCGGTTTTGGCGCGGCGTGCAACCATGGCCTCACTCATGCCACTAAACACTACACGCTCTTTCTCAACCCTGATACGCATTCCTTTAGCGCAAATCTCTTATCTCTAACAACACTCTGCTCCGACAACGCCACACTTGCTGCGCCCGCCATATATAATATTGATGGTACTCCGCAAGCATGGTCATGCGGCAACACTATTACTCTTCCCTCGATCATTGCCAACAATATCCACATCTCCCCCAAGCCCTGGCATAGCACTACACAACACATGCCTCGCTGGATTAGTGGCGCTGCACTCTGTGGCTCTACAGCATTTTTACGTCAGCTTGGTGGTTTTGATGAAGAGTTTTTTTTGTACTTTGAAGACGCCGATCTCTGTGAGCGTGTCCATGCCTCTGGTGGGCGTATCATACGTGATCCATCATACACACTACTCCACAGCAGTGGAGTAAGTACGGCTGGTAATCGCGCATTTCAAAAAACGTGCTATTATACGTCACAAGACCTTTTTATCCGTAAACATCGCGGATCACTGCAGGCACGCATCCTACGCATCCTGCGCGTGCTCCACCCGCACACATGACACGTCACACCACCATCAGCCTCTTCTTTGCACTCCTACCATTTCAGTTTGCTCTAAGTGTTGGATCAATTGATCTCTCTCTTGCACGGTTAGCCGCTCTGATGCTCGGTCTATGGTTATGTATACATAATCTCGTAGTGCGACGGTTTTTCATCCCCCGTGGAACTGTTGTGGTAAGCATGGCACTCTTTTTCATGTGGATCGGTACGTCATTTTTCGTCAGTGATGTTCCTCTGTGGACCATGCGCAAGTTTCTCTTTTTTACGCTCTTTGCGCCATTGTTTTTTTTCATTACTGATCTTATTGTTCATACACCAAGCCATCGTGCAACGATTGTTACTGCGTGGATCTATGGCACGGGATGTGCTGCATTTGTTGCATTAGTACAATTTTTACTACAATTTATTATTTCTCTTCCTACAACAATTACTCTGTGGGGTACACTTGCACATTTTTTTCTTGGCACAAATTTTGGCGAAGCCGTCGTTACCTATAATAGTTGGCTTGTCCATGTTGCCTCCATGGACCTCATGCGCACTGTAGCATTTTTCCCCGACCCACACATCCTTGCATTTTATACCGGCATTACACTGCCTTTTTCATGGATGCTCTTTGTGCAATCGCGTCGTCCGCTACACCTCACAATTGCGCTGATGATCACATTGGCCAACCTCCTTACATTTTCCCGTGGTGGCTATATGGGGCTGTGTATTGGTGGTATTGTCGCTCTTGTACTACTGTGGCACACTGTGCCATCACATCTACGCGCTCTCACGGCGTGTGCCGCCATTACGATCATTGGTATATTCCTCCTCCCACAAAACATTGTTACTGAGCGTTTTCTCTCCTCATTTCATGCTGGTGATTTTTCAAGTACGCACCGTATTGAGCTCTGGCGCGATGCATGGAACTTCACTCTGCAAAAACCCTTATTCGGAAGCGGTCTTGGAGCCTACGCACATCATGTTGACCCAACAGCTGACTACCGCACGCCAATTTACGCTCACAACACGTACCTAGATATTGCCGTAGAAACAGGTTTTGTGGGATTATGTTTTTTTTGCGCAATCATTTTCTCTGTATGCATCATTTTTGTGCGCCATCGCAAAGATCCTCTAGCTTTTTCTGGTATAATAGCATTGAGTATATTCTGTACACATGCACTATTTGATACACCGCTCTTTTCTGTGCATGTTTTCCCTCTCCTATTACTCCTGTGTGCATTGGCATCATCTTATGAAAATCCTTCGGTTGCACAGTAACGTACTCCCTGCAACACTCATTACGCTATACATTCTTTCACTACCGTTTTTCTCTCTACGCATTCCCTTTGCAACCACGTCAATCAGCATCGTGTCGCTCTTTGCTATCCTTGTGTGTATAACATTGCCACTCTACGCATTTTGGCGGCATACACCTATTACTCCTCCACGAGAAAATTTACTGTGGTATTATGGTGTACTGTGCATCATTGCCTTTATTCCCACGCTTCTCTACAATCCCTCCTCACATGCTTATGGCGTCGTCATTGAATGGCTTTTTCTTCCTCTCTGCACTGCCTTTTGCATTTCTCACTACTCACCTCATCCGAAAAAAACATCTCACACTATTACCACAGCTCTTCTATTCCTCCTTATCCTCCTTATTACTGACGCGTGCATCACTGTTTTTACAGGCGCCATTACCTTTGATCACCGCGTACAGGGAAGTTTCTACACATCTCCCAATCAACTTGCCATGCTCCTTGCACCAATTTTTTTCTTCATGCTCTCCTCTCGTGCAATATTTCGTAGCCGTAGATACCTCGTCATTCCCCTCCTGGCTTGTACAGGTGGCATATTAGTTCTCACACAGTCTCTTTCCAGTCTCCTTGCCCTCACAATAACAGTAACACTGTGGTATATCACAACTCACTCATATCAGTGGCGCACATACTTCATTGGTGGCACGTTACTCATCTTACTCTTTGTTAGTGTAGTTAGTATCAAGGCCATTAATAGTCCCATGTTTTACACACACTCATCAATCACATCCCGTTTGATGATATGGGACACTACACAATTTCTTTTGCACAATAATACCCTTATTGGTCATGAGATTGACAGTTTTCAATCCGCATACCTTGCTGTGCAGCCATTTTTTCCACCGTATAATGATTGGGCCGTGCCAACACCACACAATCTCGCACTGACACTGCTTTTTTCCGGTGGTATTCTTGCACTAACTACGTACATGATACTTTTTTCGCGCATCTTTTTCCTTGGTTTTGTACACCGTCACCAGAAACACATCCTCTCTCCGGCACTCACCCTCTTTCTTATCATCATCACTGGGTGTACAGATACGTCATTGTGGGGCATTGATCGTGGACACCTCTTTTGGATCATCACTACACTCATGGTACTTGGCATACATCAAAAAGCACACCCTAATCACGGTGTGCTTTGATCGTGGTACTATCTACTACTATCGTGACCTACCCAAAGACAGCACAAACGCCGGCACCACCAACATCACAGCAATCAGCAGTGTCATTTTCAAG
>JAXGYI010000007.1:0-70228 GCA_040772365.1 Candidatus Moraniibacteriota bacterium | reverse complement strand
ACAAGCCGGCATCTACAGTGGTATAGTAACTTATCAGGTGACGGTGAATCCGTGAGAGGTTTTCTGTGCCACTGCAGCCTGTCTGCTGGCAGATCTGGGTTCACGATGTTGCTTTGCCTATTTTAGGAGTGTCGTGCGGCATCTTCTTGGCTTTTCTGTGCACGCTTGATGGAGCGGCGGATGGCGCTGCGTGCCATAGATGTTTTAACAAAGGCGAGCCAATCAGCATTTGGTGTAGTGCGATTTTTATCTGTAAGGATTTCAATAATTTGTCCATTTTTGACGACGGTATCCAGAGCGACCATTTTACCGTCGGCACGCGCACCGATGGCCGATGCACCAATATCGGAGTGGATGGCATAAGCGAAATCCACCATACTAGCGTCTTCTGGTAGTTCAATGATATCACCGTGTGGTGTGAAGGCAAAAATATGGTCTTTGAGGAAGTCCATTTTGAGACCTGCCATGAACTCTTCGGGATTATTGCCCAACTCTTTCTGCCACTCCTGCAGCTGCTTGACCCACTCAACTTCTTTGGTGGACACGTCATCTTTCTTCGGAAGGAAATAATTTTTCCATCCGGTTTTTTTACGCGATTCGTAGAGCCAATGTGCAGCAATTCCAAATTCCGCCTCATCATGCATTTTCTGCGTGCGGATCTGTACTTCTAGGAGTCGGCCGTCCGGACCAAAGACAGTGGTGTGTAGTGATTGATAGCCATTGGGCTTAGGAAGAGAGATGTAGTCTTTGATGCGACCGATCATGGGGTGGTATTTCTTATGGACAATACCGAGTGTCTCATAGCAGTCAGCAACACTGCCAACGATAATACGCAGTGCGACCAGATCATAGATTCGGTTAATATCCATATCGTAGCGTTGTAATTTGACGTAGAGGCTATAGATATTTTTTGCACGCCCATGAATATCGATGGCTGTGACACCTTCATTCTTGAGGGCAATACCGATTTCTGTGATTGCCGTGTCTACGTAACGCTCCTTCTCTTTGATCTTCGTGTCGCTCAGAAGTTTTGTTTTGGTGTATTCTTCTGGCATGAGATACATAAAGCACAGGTCAGTAAGTTCACCGCGAATTTCGCCGATGCCGAGGCGGCTAGCGATAGGAACGTAGATCTCCATGGTTTCATGCGCAATACGTTTTTGTTTATCAGGACGGAGATTGCCCAAGGTGTGCATGTTGTGCGTACGATCGGCAAGTTTGATGATCACGGTGCGAATATCAGATCCCATGGCGAGGAACATGCGACGCCAGTTTTCTAGTTTGTATTCTTCTTTTGTACCGCGCAATTTTATGCGTCCGAGTTTTGTGATGCCTTCAATCATTTGTGCGATATCTGGACCAAACTTTTCTTTAATCTCTGCAAGTGTAACGGATGTGTCTTCTGGGACATCATGCATGATACCGGCGGCAACAGTACGTGCGTCCATGCCGATTCGCGCTAAAATTGCACCGGTAGCAAGGCAGTGCGTGATGTAGGGATCGCCGTTGGCGCGCTTTTGATCGGCATGTGCGATTGCCGCAAACTCATAGGCGCGCGCAATCAATTTGCGCGCATCGCTACTTGGCGGTGTTTTGAATGCTGTGAAGACATCTTCTAGTTGCGTAATTGGAGTAGATGATTTTGTGAGGAGGGGCATAGGTGCAGTAAAATGACAAGATGCATTATACTTTCACTATACGTTTTCATGTGCACTTTGACAAGCGTCGCATTTTTGGCGATGATGTGGCATAATACACGTACTATGGTGCAGCATACGGTGCCGCTTGCTGAGCGCATGCGACCGACAACATTAGACGATTTTTATGGGCAAGATCACCTTGTGGGGGATGATGGTGTGTTGCGTACACTGATCGCCTCTGACTCAATTCCGTCACTGATTTTATGGGGACCGCCCGGTACGGGTAAGACTACGCTGGCGCGAATTATTGCCCGCGTCACGGCGGCACATTTCGTGCAGCTTTCTGCCATCAATGCTGGCGTCAAGGATGTACGTGCGGCAATTGATGACGCTGCGAGCTATGCGCGGCTGGGGACGCGGACGATCCTGTTTATTGATGAGGTTCATCGCTTCAACAAGGCGCAACAGGATGCGTTTTTGCCAAGCGTGGAAAATGGTACGATTATTTTTATTGGGGCAACGACGGAGAATCCCAGTTTTAATGTCAATAACGCGCTACTGTCGCGTGCGCGTGTGTTCACGTTGCACGCGCTAACGCCGGAGGCGCTGGAGCGCATTCTTGCAACCGTGCTGCAACGGTCGGACGAGCTACTTGGTGTGTCGCGAGTGACAATGGCACAATCGGTGCGCGCCTATGCAGCGATGATGGCAAACGGTGACGCGCGATCGCTGCTCAATGCGCTGGAGGTTGCCGTGCATCTTGCACATGTGCACAATCCAAAAAAGGTCACAGTGACAAAGGCGCATATTGAACAGGCGATGCAGCAGGCGCATCTGCTCTATGATAAAAACGGAGAGGAGCACTACAATGTTATTTCCGCCTTGCACAAGTCTATGCGTGGCGGTGATGCGGATGCGGCACTCTACTATCTTGCGCGCATGCTTGTTGGCGGGGAGGATCCACTCTATATCGCGCGGCGCATCATCCGCTTCGCATCGGAGGACATCGGCATGGCGAATTCCTTTGCCTTGCCGCAGGCGGTTGCGGCATATGATGCATGTCGCTTTATTGGGATGCCGGAGTGTGGGGTAAATCTTGCGCAGGCGGTGGTGTATATGGCGAAGAGCAAGAAGAGTATTGCCGTGTACGAAGGATATAACGCTGCCACGTCGGATGTACGCGAACGTGGCAATCTCCCCGTGCCGTTGCACATCCGCAATGCGCCGACGAAACTCATGAAAGATCTTGACTACGGCAAGGATTATAAGTATACGCCGCTGGCGACGGAAGAGGAGAATGCGGTACAGACATTTTTACCGGAAGAGCTTGTGGGGAAAAAGTATCTACGGGAAAAATAAAAAACCGCCTCATGTGTGCATGATGGCGGTAGGGTAGATATACCTATATATCAATTGCTGCGCTGCATGATGTACATGTCATGCAGTCCGTAGATTTCTCTACGGAACTGAAAAACCAAATCCCCATTGTAGTTTTCGGCTGAACTAAGATAGAGATCTGTAACAGTCTGCACCACTTCATCTGTTGTGGTACTGTACGTTGATAGGGGTGCTAGTGGACGGTGTAGTGCTGCGATTAAATTGCGTAGCCTCTGTGCCGTTGCAGGACTATACTTTTTAACGTGCTTGTGCATCTCCACTGTTGCAGGGAATTTCGTTTTCATGACAGGTCTCCCAGGTAGTCTTGATGTTAAAGTAACGTTTTGATTGCCATTATTCTACAACAGGTGGTATATTTTTGCAATCATATTCAGTATCATGTATACTTGTTGTGGTAAGGTAGTATCAATGCCACAGTATGCAGTGTATTTTTTGTAAAAAGCCATACGGAACGAAGGTGTTGGATTCACGGATGGTAAAGCGCGGACGTGCGGTGCGTCGGCGACGTGAGTGTTTGAAATGTGCGCAGCGATTTACGACATATGAGGAAGTAGAGATTTTGCGTTTGCGTGTGATCAAGCGCGATGGCGCCGTGGAAGAATATGACCGCGACAAGATTGAAGGCGGACTGCGCAAGGCGCTAGAGAAGCGTCCTGTGTCGGAGGAGCGTATCCAGAAACTGATCACGGATATTGAATATGCTATCCAAGCCAAGGAGAAGCGCGAAATCAAAAGTCGCACGATTGGCAAGATCATTATGGACAAGCTGCGCGACGTGGATGACGTGGCGTTTATTCGCTTTGCCAGTGTGTACAAGTCCATCGGCAGTGCGGACAGCTTCCAGCGTGTCATTGCGGAGATGATGAAAGAGTAATACAATACGACATCATGCGCACACGAAAAAGTGAGGGAAGAAAAGTACATGTGAAGGTTGTGCCGCGTAGCAAGGAGAGTAGCGTGACAGCTGCGCCAGACGGGACGTATGTGGTACGTACCACTGCTACGCCAACCGATGGCAAGGCTAATACCGCTGTTGCCGCTTTGCTTGCTGCACATTTACAGGTGGCGAAAAGCAGGGTGTGTATTGTGCGTGGGCACACCTCGCGACACAAGGTATATGTTGTGCAATGAGGCATGCTAGGACTCTTGCGTTATTTTCTGTTTTTGATATAATAAGCCTTGTATTAAATTTTTTGGGCCGATAGCTCATCTGGTAGAGCGCCTCGTTTGCACCGAGGAGGTAGCGGGTTCAAGTCCTGTTCGGTCCACAATGGCAGGCTGTGATAACGTGAGGGTGTTTTGGGCGATTAGCTCAGGTGGTTAGAGCGCGTCACTGATAATGACGAGGTCCGAAGTTCAAGTCTTCGATCGCCCACGGCAGTAGCAGTAAAAAACAGGATTGGCAGTGGTCCATTCCTGTTTTTGATTGTGGATGATGACTTGTGCTAGAATTGCAAAAACTGCTTTTCAGGGAATACGATGGATTGTAGTCGCCGTGGCATATCGTCATCACGGTCAATGATGTAGAGTAGGTTTTGCTTATGACGATTGATCATTTTTGTTTGCGCAGTGTGCGTTGTGAGGATGGTTTCTGTTGTTGTGCCGGCGCGATTATCTAGTTCTGTAATCTTGAGATCTGTGCCAACAGTATAGAGGACGTGCGCATAGTCTTTGGAGAAGTTGATATTATCTAACACTTGGCTGTAGCGAATGATAGGCTGCACAGTGTCTTCCTTTGGCTGCGGCTGTGCGTCCCAATCACGTGTGTAGTAGATGAAGATTTCGAAGGGTGAGTAGTAGAGGAGTTTTTTCCCATCATCGGAGAAGTGCGCGCCTACAATATTGTGAGAAAGTTTTTTCTTATAGATGTTGTATGCGCCGCGATTGTAGAGGAAGAGTTCGTGATCGGTATCATTGAGAACGATGATGCGCGTATTGTCATAGGCATCTAAGCGTACGTCACGTGCTGTCGGTGGAAGATCAAAGGTTGTGAGCTCTTTTGTGTTCGTGCCACGCACATCGCGATCGTGGAGAAGTGTGTGTGTAGTCGTGAGGATATAGATACCGTCATCCGTGAAGTCGTATGCGAGAACGTCAGTAGCGACAGTAGTCGGTGCTGTGATAGCTGGTTGTTGTGCTGTGTTGAGAGCTGTGCGGTACAGTGTGGTATCAGCGATATAGTAGAGAGAATTCTTTTCCTTGGGATCCCACCGTACTGCGCGGATCGTGGGGTGCGGCAGAATCTGTGAGAGAAGGTGTGTCGTGTTGTTTTCCATAAATGCAACAGCGTAATCTGAAGTACCATCTGCCGTTTTTTCCAGTGGAATGGCGATAGCGCGACTATCCGGAGACCACTCAATATTTGCGCGCGGATCGCTTGTGAAGCGCATATCACTAAAGAGAAACGTATGTGTTGTTGTGTCAGTATCAACGTTAAAAATACGTACGGTATGTAAGTTATTAACCTGGCGTGTTGCGGCAAAGAGGTGTTCTTTCGGTGCCGGGAAAAAAGTGTCAACGTGATCGAGGTTATAGTATGTGCGTTCATAGGTATCACGTACCAAAATCACATTCCAGAATTCTGTTGCTACACCACTGTGGACAATTGCCTCTTTATACCACGGCTTGTAGCCATCAGCTGTGACGGTAACGGTGTATTTACGTGCACGTAAGTTGCGGATGTGATAGGTGTTGTTGATGATGTTTATGAGGCGGGAGCGCGGGCTGTGACCATCGATGAGAATCGTGGTGTTGGATGGATTGGTTTTAATGCTAATAGATCCTGTGTAGACAAAAATTTTTGCGGCAAAATCTCGGTGATAACCGAAGACGTAGAGTAAAACCAGTGTCGTCATACAGATGTATGACGCAACCAGCGTCCAGAAGAAGAGGCGTCGGGGTAGGGGTGTTTTCATACAATATGCTAGGATTTTACGGTGTCATCACGCATTATAGCGTATGCGGCACTACAAATCAATTGCTGAGTAGTGTATACTGGAGAAGGCAATTTGTAATATACACACATGATGATTTCTGTGGCATCGCTACTTATTCTCGCAGCAATTATTGGCATTGGTACATTGATAGCGCCGATTGTACAATCGGTGTGGCTGATGCGAACATTTATTGCGTCACTGATCGCGCTCTTGATCGTCTTTGTGCTGCCGGAGCAGTGGACGCTTGGCACGTACGGACCGGTGCTTATATTTGCGGCGATCACGGTGTTTTTTTTGGCAGCGCATCAGTGGCGATTTTTTGATGCAGATCATTGGCACGCAGAGCGCTTTAGTCCACGTGTTTTTTTCTTCAGTATCTGTTTCGCCTTTTTTGTTGCAGCGACAGTATGTATGCTTGTTGCACTACGCGCACTGCCAGATGTCATTATTACGAAAGATATCTATACACTTTTTACGGAACACTATTTTTATTTCGTACTTCTGCCAATCATTGCTGCGGTTTTAGCAGCGCGATAAATACCATTTCACTGATCGATCATGCGTATGAGAACAGCACCACACAGCACATCACGCTATGTGCGTACAGGAAAATTATGGCGTACGGTGGCAATAATCTGCGCCATCAGTCTTGCAGTTATAGGCGGTCTTCTATGGTATGCTGTGCGGCATAAGGGTGCCGTGCTACAAAAAACCATTAGCTCTCTCGATGCACTGCCGTCGTTTAAGCAGCTTGATCCCTCTACGCGTGCGCAATTTGGCGCCATTCAGGATCTCGCTAATGCCATTCTCGTGCAAGATGGCGTGACGCGACGCTATCTTATACTACTACAAAACAATTTAGAGTTACGCCCTGGCGGTGGTTTTTTGGGGCAGTATGGCGTTGTTAAGATGCGAAATGGTGAGGTTCTTGATTTCGTGGTGGAAGATGCCAATGTGTTGGATGGTACGTATAAGTCAGATCGTCCACTCCCACCTGCACTACAAAAATATCTTAGCGATACCAAAAAAATGAAGTTCCGTGACAGTAATCACTCACCGCACTTTCCAGATAATGTACAAAATGCACTCTATTTCTATCAACTTGCAAATCAAGATGCCAATTTTGACGGCGTCATTGCCGTGAATGCGTCTGTTTTTGAAGATCTCTTGCGAATCACGGGACCGGTCACAGTGACGTTCCGTGACTTTGAAAAATACGGTGCATTCCACGCTGATGGTGGATTGATGAAGTTACAGAAAATTGTAGAGGAGCCAGTTTTTCGTAGCGAGGAGCGCAAGAAGTGTGAGAAGTCCTTGCGGACGGCAAAGGTGCCAGAAGATGATCCACGGTGGAAGGCATGCCAGTATGATGCGGAGGGAAAGAAGATGAAATTAATGGATCATGGTGAGGAGGCGGATCGCAAGAAAATTATTCACGTGCTTGCAAAGAATCTCGTGCCGCAACTAGCAAAGATTGACAATATTGAGCCACTAATCACAATGCTCACGGAAAGCTTAACGCGCAAAGATATCCAGCTGTGGTTTAAAGATGAGCGACTGCAGAGCATAGCGACAGAGGAGCAGTGGGCAGGCGAAGTGGATCAGGCGTGGACAGGTGATTATGTGATGGTATCCGATGCTAATGTTGGTGCGCTGAAGTCAGACTTCTATATGCGACGATCAATGGAATATACGGTGGACTTTACGGGAAGAAGTGCAGAGGTAAATGACGCAGCGGCTGGGCGCATGGTGCGTTACCTCACTGACGATGTGAAGGCGCGTGTGGCGGCAGGTACATTTCGTACTACGGCGCCACTTGCCACAATGCGGATGACTTATGAGAACACGGCGACGGAACCAAGTTATTTTAATAGTGACTATCACGCGTATACACGTCTCTATGTGCCGCAGGGTAGCACGTGGTATGTGCGTGAGTGGTTTGAGCCGCCGAGTGTGGAGAAAAATGTCTTTGGTGACAAGCAGGCGTATAGTTATAAGGTTGATGTACTGCTTGGGCAGAAAATCCCAACGATGCTGCAGTATACATTACCACACCATATCACAGAAGAGGGTTATACATTGAAAATACAAAAGCAATCCGGCATTGGCACGATCCCGCTGACGGTAACGGTGATTAGCGCAGATGGTATGACGTATACCAAAAAAATCGACTTCACACGCGATACTATTTTTGCACTGAAGAGCATTGATGGCACGCAAGCACTTGTCGTGGAAGAATAACATCTACAGATGATCTATTGATCAGACACGAAAGGATTATCCTTGAGATAGAAGCGCAAGAGACGATTTTTCCATGCACCGGCATAGGGGATGCCGATGCGTGGTGTGGCGATGATGTGTGATGACGGGATGTGCTGGGTACCGCTGCGAATAACAATACGTGCTGTGCGATCGACTGCTGATGTGCCGTTGAGGGAACGGTCAATAGAAAGTGCTTGACAGAGTTTACCGGGACCGTTTGTGAGGTCGTGGTCGGTGCGTGCAGCTGTGCGCAGGGTACGCATGGTGGCAATACCCTCTATGGGTTCAATGGCACGAATCAGTACGCCAGCTGGTGTACCCGGCAGATCCGTCACAATATTCAGTTGGTGGTGTATGCCGTAGATGAGGTAGATGTACCATATACCTGCCGGACCAAACATCACCTCTGTGCGCGGTGTGCGTCCGCGGTAGGCGTGTGATGCCATATCATCAGCGCTAACGTATGCTTCTGTTTCTACGATGATGCCGCTACGCAGTGGCGCGGTGTCACTACGTCGTGTCACGATCGTGCCGAGGAGATCACGCGCCACGGTTTCTGCACTGCGTGCAAAAAAAGATTGTGGAAGTTGGTGTGTCATTGTATGGCAATGATACTACTTATAGACATTCTGGCAATTTTTGCATCTCCTGTAAAGATGGAATACCACACAGCGTGGTCTTGGCATAAACGCAAAGATAGGCTATACTTTACCTACATAAATATAGTGCAGGTCCTATATTTAGTTTTTTATTAAAGAATATTTTTTATGACACAGGTACAGCGTGAACAATCATTTGTCATTGTAAAGCCGGATGGTGTGCAGCGGGCATTGGTGGGTGAAATTATTCATCGTTTTGAGCGCACAGGACTCAAGTTAGCGGCTATGAAATTTTGCATGATGGAGGAAAAAAAATGCTGGGAGCATTATAATAAAGATGAGCAGTGGTTTTTGGAAAAGGGCACGCGTATTGTGGCAGGACGCAAAGATGCTGGGTTACCGATAGAAAAGGAAGCAGTAGAGTATGGGCGTGACATTATTCAGCAGTTAGTAGCATTTATGATGTCAGGCCCTGTCGTCATGATGATCTGGGAAGGAAATGAAGCGGTTGGCGTGGTAAAGAAAATTGTTGGTGGTACGGAGCCACTAACATCCGACGTTGGGACGATTCGTGGTGATTATACAGTAGACTCCTACGATCTCTCTGGTATTGATGGGCGTGCTGTGCGTAATCTCATTCACTGTTCCGATGCGCCGGATGAGGCACGGCGCGAGATTGGCATCTGGTTTGATCAAAAGGATATCATAAACTATCGTTTGGTAGGAGAGCAAATCCTGTATGATGTGAACCTGGACGGCATTTTGGAATAAGTGATTTTTTGCGCAACAGTACTTGTTTCAAAAAATTTGACAAGAAAAAAATGCCGTGCTACAGTTGCAATACTGTATTTTGGGATGTTTTCCTGTTGCAGGTTCAGACACATGTGGCATGCGAACAGTCTTTCGTGCCCCGTGTGTCGGTGTTCGTGTATTTTATTGTTTTAATTAAATAATCACCATATGCGTACGGACGGACGGTCGCACAATCAATGACCGGACGTTGCGTGCAAAATAAAAGATATGGCAGAAGCATTCGATCGGAGCAAGCCACACGTAAATGTGGGCACCATTGGTCATGTGGACCATGGCAAGACAACGACAACCGCTGCACTATTGCACGTGTTGTCAATGAAGGGTTTCGCAAAGGGGCGCAATGTCGATGACATCGACAAGGCACCTGAGGAGCGCGAGCGCGGTATTACCATTGCAACATCTCACTGTGAGTATGAGTCTGATGCGCGTCACTATGCACACGTTGACTGCCCAGGACATGCTGATTATATCAAAAACATGATCACAGGTGCTGCACAGATGGATGGTGCAATTCTTGTAGTTTCTGCAACAGACGGTCCGATGCCGCAGACACGTGAGCACATTCTTTTGGCGCGTCAGGTTGGTGTACCAGAGATCGTTGTGTTCATCAATAAGGTTGATATGGTTGATGATCCGGAGCTGATCGAACTTGTCGAGGCAGAAGTGCGTGAACTTTTGACGAAGTACGAGTTTAATGGTGATAATGCTGCGGTGATTCGTGGTAGCGCACTCAAGGCACTTGAGGCAAAAACGGCAGATGATGAGAGCGCAAAGCCGATTATCGATCTCGTTGCTGCTCTTGATGCAAAGATTCCACAGCCAGAGCGTGACACGGATAAGCCATTTTTGATGCCGATTGAGGATATTTTCTCAATTGAGGGTCGTGGTACTGTTGTTACAGGACGTATTGAGCGCGGACAAATCAACATCAACGAGGAAGTAGAAATCGTTGGTTTGCGCCCGACCACAAAAACAGCTGTAACGGGTATTGAGATGTTCAATAAGTCACTTGATCATGGTGAGGCTGGTGACAATGCTGGTCTCCTCTTGCGCAGCGTGAAAAAAGAAGATGTTGAGCGCGGACAGGTATTGGCAAAACCAGGCTCCATTACTCCACATACGGAGTTTGAATCTGAAGTTTATGTTTTGACAAAGGAAGAGGGTGGACGTCACACACCGTTTTTCAAGGGGTATAAGCCACAGTTCTACGTGCGTACGACGGATGTTACCGGTGAGGTAATTTTGCCGGAGGGCACAGAAATGGTGATGCCTGGTGACACTGTGTCACTTTCCGTGAAACTTGGTGCGGCAGTAGCGATGGAAGATGGTATGCGTTTTGCAATTCGCGAGGGCGGTCGTACTGTTGGCGCTGGTGTGGTAACAAAGATTGTAAAATAGAGCCTTTGGAAGCAAAGGTGGAGCGTTGCAGCGTATTCTGTGACGTTCTCCTTTCCCTCTAAAATCATTAGGGAAACATGTAATTTGTAACGCAGGAGTCAGTTCGCCATGGCGAAGAAAGAAGAAGTGTCAACGCGCGTACGCATTAAAATTAAAGCGTACGACAGCAAGGTCATTGACAAATCTGCACGACAAATTGTTGAGGCGGCAGTCCGTACAGGGTCACAGGTGACCGGTCCGGTACCGCTTCCGACGCAGATCAAGAAAGTCACAGTCAATCGCTCCACGTTTGTCCACAAGGATGCACGAGAGCAGTTTGAGATGCGTATCCATAAGCGTCTCATTGACATCATCAATCCGTCACAGAAGACGATTGAGGATTTGACGAACCTTGATTTGCCGGCAGGCGTAAGCATCGAGGTGAAGATGTAAAGGTGCGTGTGCACCGTGCTTCTTCAGAGCACACTTGCGCGTTTGCAAATTTTCATGTAGTATATTCACAGATAGGAGGCGTCTCGCAGTGTTGCAGCGTCTCGTGTGTGTATCAACACAGTTTCGTTAAAGTCCCAGGATCCAGATATTGCATGGTATGCAAATCTTGCATGAGATGGGGATACTCAGCGAGCGAGGGTGTTTGTTACGGTCGACATGTTCGATCTTGACAAACATGTGATTTTTCTATAAGATTCTATAAGAAAATCATCTGGCTTGCGATAAGCCGTTTTTTATTTGACATATAATCTGAGCGATGGGATGCCGCAGTGGCATAATCTCTATAAAATTGTATGAAATTCGCACTGGGAAAAAAATTGGGCATGACAACAATCTACGACGATGCGGGTGCGCAGAATGTGACGTTGATTGCCATTACGCCAAATACGGTGGATGTGTTGCGTACGGCAGAAAAAGATGGCTATAGCGCTGTACGTGTTACGACACCGCGTACGGCAAAGAAGTCCTGTCACAGAGAATTTCGTGTAGGTGATACATCTGCGTACACTACGGATACAGCGATTGGTGCGGATGTTTTCTCTGTTGGTGATATTGTTCGTGTTAGCGGCATCACAAAAGCAAAGGGCTTTCAGGGTGTTGTTAAGCGCCATGGATTTGGTGGTGGACCGAAGTCACACGGACATCGTCATGTACTGCGCCAAGCGGGATCTATTGGAAGTGCGTTTCCTCAGCACGTGATGAAGGGTAAGCGCATGGCTGGTCGTATGGGTGGCGTGCGCGCGACATCACGTGGGCTGCGCGTTGTTCATGTAGATGCGCAGGCAGGGACCATTGCTGTAAAAGGCAGTGTGCCTGGTGTAGCTGGGCGCATTGTGGAAATTGTAAGTCTTGCCTAATCTGATACGTATGAAAAAAATTGATGTATACAACCTGGAAGGCAAAAAAGTGGCGACGACTGATCTGAATGCTGCAGTGTTTGATGTGCAGGGCAGTGATGCGATCATCCACCATGTATATGTTGCGCAAGCGGCGAATCGTAGAAGTGGACATGCACACACGAAAATTCGTTCAGAAGTGCGCGGTGGTGGTAGAAAGCCATGGCGACAGAAGGGCACGGGTAATGCACGTACGGGATCCATTCGTAATCCGTTGTGGAAGGGCGGCGGTGTTATTTTTGGGCCAACAAAGGACAAGAATTACACACAAGATATTAATAGTAAGGTGAAGAAAAAGGCGATTGCACTTGCGTTGACAAAAAAAGCACAGGCTGACAAGATTCGCGTCGTAGAAAGCCTTGTGATGGAGGATGTCAAAACCAAACCGATGGCAGCGCTCTTGCGCGCTATGGGTGTAGACGCTAGTGCTGTTGTAGCCCTAGCCCCACAAGAAACAGAGAGTTATAAGGCAGTGCGCAATATTGCACGTGTTGTGCCGATGGAGGCAGAAAAGCTCAATGTGTACGATGTGATGAATGCGCAATATCTTGTGTTAAGTCTTGATGCACTGAAGCAGCTTGATGCAAAATACGTGGGATAGCGCGTGTAGCACTATATAATACGATATATTATGGGAATTTTTAGTAAAAAAAGTGATAACAAGGATACTGCGGCGCAGGCAAGTGAAAGCACTGGTGCATCAGAAAAGACAACGACAGCAAAGAAGAAGGCTGCGGATAGCACATTTACAGCGACAGCACAGACTTATGGCGTTCTCCTTGCACCGATTGTGACGGAAAAATCACACCTCCTGAGCAGTAATGGGCAGTATGTTTTTCGCGTAGCCACAACTGCATCGTCGCGCGCTATCAAAACTGCGATTGCACACACCTATGGTGTTACGGTAGAGGCAGTGCGTATCATTGTTGTGAAACCAAAGCGGCGCACGATGAAGTATGATCGTGGCTATCAAAAGAAATATAAAAAGGCAATTGTAACACTTGCCAAAGGACAGTCAATTGACTTATTTCACGCATCGTAATTCCCATTTGCATTACTAACCGAAACGTATGGCAATCAAAGTATATAAAAGAAATCATGCAGCGCGGCGCAATATGACTATGATTAAGCCGGCAGCAGTGACAAAGACAAAGCCGGAGAAGTCGCTACTGCGAGCAATCCACCAAAAGGCCGGGCGTAGCTGGGGCAAGATTTCTGTTCGCCACAGAAGTGCGGGGAGTAAGAAATTGTATCGCCTGATTGATTTCAAGCAAAATAAATATGATATTGTCGGAAAAATTGTAGCAATTGAAAAGGATCCCTTTCGGAGTGCATTGATTGCATTGGTTGTGTACGCAGATGGGGAGAAGCGCTATATTCTTGCAACGGAGCATATGCGTGTTGGCATGACAATTGTAGCAGGCCCGAATGTTCCAATGGATGAGGGCAATCGGACACCACTCAAGCGGATTATTGCAGGAACAGCAGTTAGTAATATTGAGATGCGTCGTGGCAAAGGTGGGCAAATTGTACGTAGTGCCGGCAGTAGTGCAACGGTAATGGGTGTGGATGAGCGTTACGCACAGATAAAAATGCCATCAGGAGAGATTCGTCTGATTGACAAGGAATGCTATGCGACGATTGGGCAGGTGAGTAATTTTGAGCATAATGCAGTGAAAATCGGTAAGGCAGGGCGTGCACGTCACATGGGCAAGCGTCCAGCGGTACGTGGATCAGCGATGAATCCTGTGGATCACCCACATGGTGGTGGTGAAGGGCGTCAGCCAATTGGATTGAAGTACCCTAAAACACCATGGGGGCAGCCAGCCCTGGGCGTGCGTACGCGTAAAGCGACGAAGCCAAGTACGAAATACATTGTCAAATCACGCCATAAGAAATAATTTGTTTTGATGCAACGAACATGAGCCGATCAGTAAAAAAAGGACTATACGTTGATGAACGTGTGTTAAAGAAAATTGCAGGAAAGACGCCGCAGCAGGCAGGTGTGATTAAGACGTGGTCGCGCGCGTGTACGATTGCACCAGAGATGATCGGATTTACCTTTTCTGTGCATACCGGTAAGGATTTTCATAATGTATTTGTCACAGAGGAAATGGTTGGACATAAGCTTGGAGAGTTTGCACCAACACGAAAGTTTTCACGTCATGGTGGTAAAATGCAGAAAGAGTTAGAGCAGGCCGCAAAACAGCGTGAAGTGGACTCTGCTAAGAAATCCGCAACACCAGCAACAAAATAATCAGACAAGGCAATTTTAGTAACGATCTATGACAAAAGTAACAGCACAACTCACCAATTTTCGTATGTCACCGCAGAAGGTGCGTTTGGTGACGCGGACAGTTCGTGGAAAATCGGCAGCAGAGGCCATCAGTGTCTTACAGTTTGATGTGCGTGCGGCGGCAGCGCCGTTGCGTAAGCTTCTGCAGAGCGCTGTGGCAAATGCGCAGCACAATCACCAGATTAGTCAGGATCGTCTCACGATTGAGGATATTACCGTGAGCAGTGGACCAGTCCTCAAGCGATGGATGCCACGCGCGCAGGGGCGTGCGACACAAATTCTCAAGCGTACAGCAACAATTCGGGTAACGCTGGTTGCGCCAGAGGATGTTGCAGCACCGGCGCAAAAAGCATCTACGAAGAAGGCGGCACGAGCAACAAAGAAGGCAGCAGTAAAGATTACGAAAAAGAAAACTGTTACACGCAAAGCTAAATAACATTCATTACTATGGGTCACAAAGTCAATCCAAAAAGTCTCAGATTAGGTATTACAACAGACTGGCGTTCGCGGTGGTTTGGTGGCAATAACTATGCAGAAATCCTAGAACAGGATGTGTTTTTGCGACGCGCCGTAATGAAGAAATATCGCCATGCGGCAATTGCCGATGTTGAAGTGGAGCGTAATGAGAAATCTATTACTGTTATTGTGCGGACAGCACGCCCAGGTATGTTGATCGGACGTGGCGGTAGCGGTATTGAAGACCTGACGCGCTTTATTCGTGAGACAATTTTTCCAGGACGCAAGATGGATATTAAGGTAGAGGTGAAGGAGATCAAGCAATCAGAGGAGAGTGCAGCAATTATTGCACAGAATGTTGCAGAGCAACTAGAGAAACGCATGTCATTTCGCCGTGTGTTGAAGATGACAATTGAATCGGCAATGAAGAATCGCAACGTGAAAGGGATTAAGGTGCAGGTGGGTGGTCGCTTGAATGGCGCGGAGATGTCGCGTGTAGAGTGGTTATCTGAGGGAACAATTCCATTGCACACACTGCGTGCAGATATTGATTTTGCGCGTGATACGGCACGTACGACATATGGTGCGATTGGTGTGAAGGTATGGGTGTATAAAGGTGAAAAGTTTGCTCGTAGCGAACGCACCGCATAATTGAAATTTTAGTGAGGAACGCATATGTTAATGCCACGAAAAGTCAAACATCGCAAAATGCACCGCGGCGGAAAGCTAAAAGGCAATGCTACGCGCGGCACGATTGTCAGTTACGGTAATTTTGGTCTCAAGGCGGAAACCTCGGGATTAGTGACAGCGCGACAAATCGAATCTGCACGGCGGACGATTACGCGCTATATGCAGCGATCAGGAAAGTATTGGATTCGCATTTTTCCGGACCATCCAATGACGAAGAAAGGTGATGAAACGCCAATGGGAAAGGGAAAGGGTTCTGTGGATTACTATGTTGCTAAGGTGCGTGCTGGTAAGATTCTTTTTGAAGTAGATGGTATTGATGAGAAAACAGCGCGTGAAGCATTTCGGTTAGCAGGACATAAACTTTCTGTGCGCACACGCTTTGTGGCAAAGCAATAACGTAGTATTTAATGTTGAAGGTAAAGAAAAGAAACTATGAACGTATCAGAATTACGCGACAAGTCAATAGAAGAACTCCACATCATGAGTGACCACATCAAAAAGGATATGGCACAGATGGTGTTGGATGCGCAGAGCCGCGGTGAACATGCGCACATTGGTACACGCAAAAAGGATTTGGCGCGCGTTCTGACGGTTTTGCACGAGAAGCGCACGAAGTAACGTTTTAGATAATTACGAATCACGTATGACACAGGAAGTAAAAAAAGTGACATTTAAGGGAACAGTGGTGTCCACGGCAATGGACAAAACAGTTGTGGTCGCTGTGGATACTTTTAAGACGCATCCGAAGTATTTGAAGAAATACGTCTCTACTAAAAAGTACAAGGCGCATGATGAGGATAATGCTTGTGCAGTAGGTGACGTGGTAACGATTGCAGCATGCCGACCATTAAGCAAAGAGAAGAGATTCGTCGTTGTGTCAAAGTAATTTTAAGGTAAATCACAGTTTGTATGATTCAGGCGGAAACATGGCTCACAGTAGCCGACAATTCGGGAGCGAAAAGCATTGAGTGCTTTAAGGTGCTTGGTGGATCAAAGCGCCGCTATGCACAGATCGGTGACATCATTGTTGCTTCAGTGAAGTCAGCGGAGCCGCGTGGTAATGTGAAATCTGGTGATGTGGTGAAAGCTGTGATTGTGCGTCAAAAAAAAGCACTGCGCCGGAAAGATGGTTCCTACATTCGTTTTGATGAAAATGCTGCGGTGATCGTAGACCCTAATACCAAAGAGCCGCGTGCAACGCGTATTTTTGGACCGGTTGCACGTGAATTGCGTGAAAAGGGATTCGGGAAGATTATATCGCTGGCGCCGGAGGTATTGTAATCGCGTAGTTAAGAATAGTTATGTATAAAATTAAGAAAGGCGATACAGTGCATGTGATTGCCGGAAAAGATAAGGGAAAACGTGGTGAGGTACTGGCTGTGGATGCTCGTAGCGGCAGAGTTGTCGTTAAAGGCGTCAATATGGCAGTGCGACACATGAAGGCACGCAAGAATATGACGAAAGGTGAGCGTATTACAGCAGAGTCTGCATTAGATCTATCCAATGTTGCACTGGTGTGTCCGCATACGGACAAGCCGACGCGCGTAGGTTTTGTTGTAAAGAACGGCACAAAGGTGCGTATTTCCAAAAAGAGTGGTAAAGAAATTGACTAATACATGAGTATGAGTATGGTAAAACCCATCAAACAACACTATCATGATGTCCAAAAGGATCTGCAAAAGGATCTCGGTCTTGCGAATGTGATGCTTGTGCCGAAGATTCGTAAAGTTGTCATTAATACTGGTGTTGGGAAATTTCTTAAAAATACAGAAGGATTAGATGAGGTGGAGGAAGCGCTCGCAGCAATTACGGGACAGAAGGCCGTGTATACCAAGGCAGCGAAGTCTATTGCAGGGTTTAAAATTCGCGAGGGGCAGGATGTTGGCATGAAAGTGACATTGCGTGGTGCGCGTATGTGGCATTTTCTGGATCGGTTGGTTGGCGCTGCACTGCCACGTGTTCGTGATTTTCAGGGTATTGCATCAACAGCGGTGGATCAGGGCGGCAATCTCAATATCGGTATTAAAGAGCACACGATTTTTCCAGAAATTGTTGCAGAGCACGTGCGAAATCCATTTGGTATGCAGATAACAATTGTCACTTCTGCACAATCCAAGGAAGATGCGGAAAAACTCTTTCGCGCGTTGGGATTTCCTCTCACGCAAAAGAAATAATTTATTAGATATTTAGTATACGACGTATGGCAAAAACATCAGTCAAAGCTCGCGCAAAAAAGAAACCGAAATTCTCCACACGGGAGGTGCGGCGCTGTTGGAAGTGCGGCCGCAAGCAAGGCTATCTTCGCTATTTTGGGATCTGCCGGATTTGCTTCCGTGAGTTGGCGAGCAAAGGCGAATTGCCAGGCGTAAAGAAAAGTAGTTGGTAATACGCAATGATATTTGTTTAATGATACGAAGGTTATGATCGATGCAATTAGCGACATGTTGACACGAATCCGTAACGCGCACGCTGCAGGGCATGCGACGGTTCTTGTGCCGAAGTCAAAACTGAAACTTGCCGTTGCCACGGTCTTTGCAAAAGAGGGCTTTGTGGAAAACGTAGACGTAGTTTGTGATGAGACAACTGCTGGTCGTGAGATGATTCGCATCACATTGAAGTATGAGCAAGTCAGCGCAACGCGTCGTCGCCCGGGTATTGAGGGCTTACGACAAGTTAGCCGTCAGGGACAGCGTAGGTATGTCAAAAAAACAGACCTGCATCAGGTGCGTAGTGGTTACGGACTCGCAGTGGTATCGACATCGCAGGGTGTGATGAGTGGCAAAGAAGCGCGTAAGCGCGGATTGGGTGGCGAGTTGATTTGTGAGTTGTGGTAATTCAAAAGTACAACGTATAAGCGTATGAGTCGTATTGGACAAAGAACAATTGCAATCCCGAGTGGTGTGACCGTGACGGCTACACCAACTACAGTGGAAGTAAAAGGTACGAAAGGCACACTTTCTGCGCCGGTGCACAATGCTGTTACTGTAAAAGTGACGGATGATGGTGTAATCGTGGAAAAAAAGCATAATGCGCAAATTGCACAGGCAATGTGGGGCACAATGGCGCGCATCATTGAGAACATGATTGTCGGTGTGACAGAAGGTTTTACAAAGCAGCTAGAGCTGAGTGGTGTGGGATACCGTATGGCAGTGAAGGGTAAGACAGTAGATTTAGCCTTAGGGTTTTCTCATCCAGTTGTTGTGCCAATTCCGGATGATCTTACCGTGACGATTGAAGGGCATGTGATGACGATTGCCGGTATTGATAAGCAACATGTTGGGCAATTTGCTGCTGACATTCGCGCGTTGAAAAAAATGGAGCCCTATAAAGGCAAGGGCTTCAAGTATGTCGATGAGCAGGTGCGGCGTAAGGAGGGTAAAAAAGCGTCCGCAGCCTAGTTCCATTTATTTATTCTCGTCTCTAGTAGTATATACGTATGAACATTATGACTCGCAACAGTAAAAGACTCCACCGTGCACGACGTGCACGCGCAACAGTGACAGGCACACCAGAACGGCCGCGTTTGCGCGTTTTCCGTTCTCTACGTTCTCTATCAGCGCAAATTATTGATGATACAACGCAGACAACGCTTGTGAGTGCGCATCTGGCAGAAGTGAAAGGTGCACGTCATACTGTAGATGGCGCAGCGCAGCTTGGTGCACTCATTGCCAAGAAAGCAAAAGACCATCATATTACTACCGTCGTATTTGATCGCGCTGGCTATAAATATCATGGTAAAGTCAAAGCACTTGCAGAAGCCGCACGCAAAGGTGGGTTGCAATTTTAATTTTTGCATATTTGCATACTAAATTAACACTCTATGGCATTTAAGAAAGATCACAAAAAATCAGGAAGACCCGGTCGCCGACCAAAATCAGAATTTGATACGCAGATGCTTGACCTCGCGCGCGTGACGCGTGTGGTGAAGGGCGGTCGTCGTTTTCGCTTTCGTGCAACGGTTGTTGTAGGTAATCGCAAAGGCAAGGTTGGTGTTGGTGTGGCAAAGGGTGCTGATGTTTCAACAGCAATGCAGAAGGCGACTGCAGATGCTAAAAAAAATATGATTACCGTCCCTCTCTCTGGTACGACAATTCCTTATGAAACGTCTGCAAAACTTGGAAGTGCCCGCGTGATTCTTAAACCAAATAAAGAGGGGCGTGGTGTGATCGCTGGTGGTGCAATTCGCGCGGTGATGGACCTTGTGGGCATTCGCGATGTTGTATCGAAATCACTTGGTTGTTCCAATAAGCTCAATGTGGCGCGTGCAACAGTGGAGGCACTCAAAACATTGGACAGTGCCGATGGCGTAGAAGAAGTGAAATCGCAGCGTACACAGGCAGTCAAGGGGAAGAAGATGGCTGCAAAAAAAGTTACAAAAAAAGCTGTAAGTGCATCAGAGTCAAAGAAAAAAGCACCAGCAAAAAAAGTATCTACTAAAAAATCATCAGTAAAGAAGGTGACAACTAAGCGCACCACATCAACTCGTAAAGCGTAAACGATATGCAAATTCATGAAGTCACAGCGCCCGCACGCAAGACAAAGAAAACCATCGGACGTGGCGGTAAGCGCGGCACATATAGCGGACGCGGCTGCAAAGGGCAAAAAGCGCGTAGTGGTGGCAATGTGAATCCACTCTTTGAAGGCGGTCGCACCAGTCTTGTGGACACGATGAAAAAAATTCGTGGTTTTGCATCACCGCATCCCAAGATGAATGTGATCACATTGGCGCACATTGATCGCGCCTACAGCGACGGCGAAACGGTATCACTTGCCACACTACTTGACAAAGGTCTCGTGCGCACCAAGACGGCGCGTCACGGTGTGAAGGTGGTTGCCACGGGAAAGCTGACCAAGAAGCTCACCATTGACACAGAAACGGTGAAGGCGACCACGGCTGCACAGAAAGCGTTTGGCAAAAAATAATCTTACACACCAAAAAAACACCGCACGTTACATGCGGTGTTTTATATTGTGGCACAATGATGTCCACTGCCATATAGAACATATGCTTTTTCGGACCGGATTTTTGTCGGAGCAGGGTCCACTGATGTGAACACATGATCCGATCTGCAAGATCGGACCAGAAAAAATAGTACAGGCGGCAGCGACAAGTAGAAATAGATACGCTGCGACGGTTTGTTGTTATCATAAAAGAACGTGAAAATCCGCGTTGAAATTCATCTGTGAGTATCCGCACAACGGACTGGTTTGATATTACAAAAAATTATTATACACCAGATGAAAATGGCAAGATACCGCGCATTATTCTGCATAAAACCATCACAGTTGCCGGAAGAACAGCAGTTACCACTGCTTCTAAAGATGACACATATATTTATTGCGGCACTCACACTATCATATGTAAACCCGCTCCAAAGGGATGGGGGAAATATAATGTTGTGAGCACCGGAAGTAAACGAATGTATAAGCAAAACCCCTATCTGTGCGCAGATAGGGATGTTTTTTATTGTAGAGTTCTTGCACAAGAGTGTGTTATTCTCTATACTTGCTGTAGAGGCAGTAATTGATTGAGTTTTATGACGGAACAAGTTATTGCGACGTATGTGAGTACATACGGCTATGCGATATTGCTGCCGCTGATGATCATTGAGGGGCCGATTGTGACACTCATCGGCGCGTTTTTGGCGTCTATTGGTATGCTGAATGTGTGGGTAGTGCTGGTGCTGTCCATTGCGGGCGATATTATTGGCGACGTGGTGCTGTATGGCATGGGCTATCGGTGGGGGATGCGGTTTGTGACGACGGTGGGCAAGTATATTGGCATGACGCACCTCCTCATCTTTCGTTTGGAGAAATTTTTCGAACAACACGGCGGCAAGACAATTATCATGGTCAAGGCGACGACGGGGTTGTGCTGGGCGGCATTTGTGACGGCCGGTGTAGTGAAAATGCCGTTATGGCGTTTTGTGTGGTTTTCCTTTTTGGGAGGCATTGCGTGGAGTAGTGCGCTTGTGGTATTGGGATACTTTTTTGGATACATGTATGTGCAAATTGAGAAGTACATTACTTATGCCGGGTGGGTGGCGTTTGGTGTGGCGATTCTCATCATCACTATCATGAGCGTGTTCAAGAAGCGCACAACGGCAGAGGTGTTTGAGGAGGTGGTGAAGTAAAGAAGTGTTATGGCTCGTACAAGCATCATCATTCGCACAAAAAATGAAGCGCAGAAATTGCCGCACGTGATGGAGATGTTGGCGCAACAGACGGATCGCGATTTTGAGGTGCTTGTAGTGGACTCGGGCTCCACAGATGCCACGCTGGAGATTGCGCGGGTGCATGGCGCACGCATTGTGCACATTGCGCCAGAATCATTCACGTATCCGCATGCCATCAACGTCGGGTGTCGTGCGGCGCGAGCGACAACGTATTTCCTTATTTTAAGCGGACACAGCATACCAATATCTGCAACATGGCTTGCTGATGGCATTGCGCATTTTACGCATCAAAGCATTGCCGGTGTGTATGGCAATGTGTGGGCGCATCAGGATGCTGGCATATGGGAAAAATTCTTGTTTAATGAATATAGAGGGCGCCGACAGATTGCGCGCGGGCGCGTTCGCTATGTGCATCGCGCTGGTATGGGTGTTTTGGGATTTACCAATGCGCTGATTCGACGAGATCTATGGGAGCAGTATCCAATTGATGAAGCGTATGCTGGTGGTGGCGAGGATCGTGCGTGGGCGCGTCACTGGATAGAGCGCGGCTATACAATTGTGTGCGATGCGCGCTTCAGCGTTTATCATTCGCACGGACTTGGTTTATGGGGTCTTGTGCAACAGTACCGGCATTGGTGCGAGGTAGTACAGCCGCGCCCATATGCGCGGTTAGCATATCGTCACAGGCGACGTAGCGACGGCACGCACTAGCGCTTTTCAAGTGTAAATACGTGCCACCGTTTTACGGTGTCGTGGTGTTTTTCTGTGAACGCTTCTGCAAGAGTGTCCGATAAGCGGGCATCCGGTTTATCGGAGAGGAAAAATGCTATTGTGCCGGAAGGGAGGGTTTCCGCATCGGCAGTTTCCACGCGTACATCACCGCGATGTGTGGCAATAAAGCGCACGGAGCGTCCATAGGCGTGTGGGAGAAGATAGGCGGGAGTGTTCGTTTTCGTGTTTTGCGTTATGACATCAACGATACCGTGTAGTTCGCCGAGACTAATACCACCGTAGAGACTAGCATTTTTTGTTTTTGGATCAAAGGCATATGCAGTACGGTAGGTGGAGAGGTTTCCAGCAATGAGTGCGAGGTATGCAATAGCGAGTGTGCTATAGATGATGCGCGTAGATACGGTTCCGCGGATGCGAAGAATGAGGTGTTCGGCGAACAGTCCCAGCCACACAAATGGGACAAAGAAGAGCGTAAGGAAAAAGCGTGTTTGCAGGGTATCGCCGATGGGGAAGAGGATGAGGATGTGCAAGGCACTGATGCAGAGGGTGGCGGCGAGCGCATGTGTGCGTCGGGTATTGCCGCTGTGACGCATGGCGAAGAATGTGACAATGGTGCCCACGGTGCATAGCATGATGCCACATCCAGCGAGTAGAAGTTGAAATGGGTGAGCAATGAGTTTGCGCGGTGCCGTCCAGTCACGTGTGGGTTCCGTGCCAGTGAGGACATAGATACTGCCTTGTCCAAAGAATTGTGCAACATGAATGGCATTGTTGACGGTAGATCCGAGGGATGTTTTTTTGGCGGATCCAGCAAAAAATGCAGCGCTGTTGGCACCATTGTTACGTACGTCAAAAATGATCATGGGAGACAAGAGGAGTACAATGATGGCAAAGGTCAAGAGAAGTCGCGCAATGGGAAGGGGCTGGGCGTGTAAAAAGCGACGGGCGATATGCATGATGAGGATGGTAAGTGGCATGATGATGAGGAGTGTGGTGTGCAACTGCATACTGATGCCGGTGACGACGCCGAGGAGGATCCACCACCACAGCGACGTGTGCTTTGTAGCGGGGAGGTCCATGGTACGCAGAAGCGTCAGAAGGAATGCGAGGAGGAAAAAGGGAATCACATTGGGATTCCACACAAAGCGGCTGTATTTAATGAGAAAAAACGATGTAGCGGCGAGGAGCGTGAGTGGTAGTGCGATGCGCGTAGCAAAGCAGCGACGCAGAAAGAGAAAGAGGAGTGGAAGTGTCGCAATGGAGAGAAGTGGGACGATGAACGCAATGCCTTCCGGTGTGGCGCCAAAGACGGCACCGGAAAAAGCAAGGATGTAGTAGAAGGCGGGGCCGAGCTGAAACGTTGTGCCGCCAGCCTTTGGACCCAGGAGGGGCATAGTGCCCGTTGTCAGCATGTCTATCACGATACCGGTGTCGCGTACTTGATCGTTATTGAAGCGTATACGATCGTGAAAATCGTCAAGACGTAGGAAGGATCCACAAACAATTACAGCAAGTAGCGCCAGTACAAATAGTGACTGTGCACGGAAGCGTGGTGATGTTGTAGGTGTATTAGTGGGGACGCTCATAAGGAATAATGGAAACGAAGTTTGTTGGTCGATTGAGGATGTCTAGGCGCCAGATGGCTTTGGTTGAGAGGTTATCAATATAGTAGTTGGCGTCTTTTTCTGGCTCGGGATTGTTGAGGAGGATGATGCGATTGCGCTCTTTAAGGATATCACGCTTGTTCATGACAAAGTAATCCGGCGTAACGACAGCAAGGTCAATTTTACGGCTTGTGAGGCACGTGCCAACAAAGAAGCGACAGGGAGCGCTGCTGTTGGAGTAGATGATGAGATCTTGTGCATTGGGGAGGTTGTTGAGGTACTGCGCTGCTTCATAACCACCATGCCCCCACGAGTCATGAATGGAAAATGCGCGTGGCAAGAGATTTGTGGCGTAGCTAAAGTAGAATGGCGCAATGTGCCAGAGCGTGCCAGCACCAATGAGTAGGAGGATGGCAAGGGTCCATGATGTAGCATGGTGTATTCTTGCACTATAGCGTGTGACGAGGTGATCGATGACTAGTGCCGCAAGGATGGCAAAAAGTGGATAGAGGAGAATGGTATAGCGCACATTAATAATCACCTTTGCCTTCACAGTAAGGAGGAGATAGATGAGCGTGAATGTGGCAAGGGTGACAAAGAATATCCGAATGCGCTGATTAGCGTGACGTCGATGTAGTGTGAACCACGCGCCGCCAAGTATGGCAGAAAAAAAGATGATCGGTGTGAGGGAGAACGTGAGGGGGTAAGCGTTGGTGAAGTAGGCTTTAACGCGCTTTTCTTTTTTTGCAGTAGAGTGAATGTAGGGCTTGAAGTTAAATCGTGCTGGCTCATTGGCATAGACGGCACCACGGAGATTGTCAAATGGAATGATGCGTTGTCCGGTCCAGGTGTTGAGCAGAGCGAAACCAATTGTGCCAAGGAAGAGCATGCTTACAACAACGGCACTGTGCATGGCATAGGTACGTAGAGTGTGTAATATGCGTTCGCCATAGCGTGTGAGTATGTACCATGCGCCAATAATTACTGCCATAAGAGCAAGGACTACTGGCACTGCTCTTCCTTCTGGTAAAAACTGTCCAATGCCACGCAGAATGATTTCCGGTCTTGCAATAGACGCGGGAAGAAAGATGATGAATGTGCTAAAGGCAATAGCCGCAATAGCAGAAAGCCGGATCGTGAATGTCGTGACGTATGTCGCAATAGTTGTTTTTTTAAGCGGTTTGTCAAAAAGGAGGGCACTGATGCTGATGAGGATGTAAAATACAAAGAGGGTGAATGACGTGTATTTGGAGAGCAGGGCAAATCCTGTGAAAATACCAGTCAATAGCACATAGCGTGTGGCGCTAGTGCGCACTAGCGCCAAATAGGCGGCAATACCTAATGCGCCAAACATCCAAAAAAATGCGTCCGGATTGATGATCTGTGACATGCCGATGAGGATAGGGTTGGTGCCGATGAGAAGCGCAGCAAGCGCTGCAACGCGTGTGTCAAAGGCAATGCGCAACAGGAGGAAGATCCCAATGATGGTGAGCATTCCGAGAATAATGATGGGGGCACGAAATGCGACATTGACAGCTTCCGATTTGATTGTGTCGTATTTTTTGAACGATGGCGCATCGTCGGATGTGCTGTGTGGGTGTGGTGCGAATTGTGTGGCGTTTGGGTTGGGTTCATATAGTAAGCCAATACCGGAAAATAGTGCCACGGTAACACCAGGCTTGTCGTTGATGTACGTTTTCGCCCAATCACGGGCTGCAAGTGCCTGCCAGTATTGTGGAACACGATCATATTTCCATAGATGCTCGTCGGCAGTTTCAAATTGTCCAAGATGGAAGAATCCGGCTATACCAAATATTATTACGGCACAAGTGATACCGATGAGTGATGGGACATTTGTACGTGTGAAGAGAGGCATAGGGCTGTAGTGTTAATGGATATGATTGTTGGATGTAATGGAGACAGCATTGCTGTCAATGATACGCATGAAGTTTTCTTGCCGTCCGCTTGGGTGGAGTGTATATACTGTGGGGAGCTCGGGGTCGTAGAGTCTGTCGAGGTGGATGGGATAAGTGGGATCTGCGGCACGGTATGCGGCAGCCGTGCGCTGGAAAAAGCCACGTCGGTTTTGGGAGACAATGTAGTAGTCAATACGTGGTGCGTAGGTCAAGAGAGCGTCACCGCGCGTCATTGTAATGCATGTCCCGATGAAAAATTGGCAGACACCGGCCTTATCAGTCCATACAACCATATCTGCAGCAGCTGGGCGTGCGTTGAGCCATTGTGCAATTTCGTAGTTACCGTCGCCCATGTCTTTGGTATTAATAATGAACTGTTGAGGCAGGAGTGGGCTGTTATAGGAAAAGTAAAATGGCGCAATCGTTGCAAGTTGCAAGCTGCCGATGCAGAGGAATACGATGAATATCGTTATTGCGGCTGTACGCTGTAGGTGTCGTGCACGTAGAATGTCGTTCCAGCCGATGGCAGCAGTGAGAATGAAGAGTGGGTAGATGATAATTTGGTAGCGGATAATCGGTGCAACATGGTTCATGAGTGAAGCAGTATAGTAGATGAGGATGAAGAGCGCGCCGTACAATACGATGCGGTCAGTGATGTGCCACTGTGGGCGATAGGCACGGCGTGCATAGGCAATGAGCGCGCCGATGAGTACAAGTGGGGTGACGCCAAAGAGGAGAGGATAGAAAGATGCGAGGAAAAAAGCAATCGGTGACGTTGAAGTGTAAGACGATTTTGGTGACTCAATAATGGCGGTAAAATTATAGAGCGACATATCTGTGAGAACATTAAAAAAAACGATGATGACGGCAATACCAAAGACACCATAGACGCCACGTGCAAGCCATGTGCGTGTGCGGTATACAGCTGTGAGTAAGGCACGCGTGATACGCGCATGCCACAAACAAAGATCAGCAACAAAAAAGGCGACGATGATAGCAAAAAATTTCCATGTGGAGAGGAATGCTTCGGAGTGAATGGTAGCAAGGAGCATTCGATCGTGTTTCACCCATGCGCCAGGATAGAGTGCATAGAAAACACTGAGTGCGATCCACACCATTGCAGCAGCGTGGATGGCGCGTTTTCGTAAACGCTGTGTGCGTAATGCGGCATCAGTATTGTCATGGTCACGCAATGCAAGGTCTATAAAAAGAATGAGGAGGAAAAAAAGAATGAAGATGTTGGCAATGTACTTTGTCAACAGTGCGAGTCCCACGAAAACTCCGGCGGTAATGATCGCGGAGGGTCTTTCGTGTTGCAGATAGCGTATGATCCACAGGAATCCGAGAATAAAGAAAATCCATAAGAGTGCATCTGGATTGATGATGCGCGAGATGCCGAGTAAAAGTGGAGACAGTGTGAGGAAAATACTATACATCAGCGCTGTGCGTGTGCCGATGATGTGGCGTGTGAGGAAGAATGCAGCGATGATCATCAGGAGAATGGCGATAACCTGTGGTGCGCGAAGGGCAAAAAACATATCCGGCAAAAGCTCTTTGTGTAGCTTGCCTTTTTTGAAATCGCTGGGATCGTGGAAGAGGAGTCCGGGACCAGTGACAAGGGCGGTGGTAATACCGGGCTTGTCACTAGGACGCGTATTAAGCCAATCGCGCTCACGGAGATTGTCCCAATAGTTTTCAATGCGTTCATAGACCCAGAGCTTTTCATCCACATAAAACGCATTGCCGAGATGATGAAAGGCAAACCAGCTGTAGATGATCATCACAGCTCCTAAAAGCGCCCACTGCCACAGGGCAATGCGTGTAGTGACGGGTTTTTGCCAATCGTTTGATTGTGTAGTACGTATGTAGTAGGAGATGGCGAGGATGCCATAGATGCAAATATGAAATCCCGTAAGTGCCGTGATGGTGGCGGTAATATGTGTAGTGGCAAAAAAAGGTGCAAGGGTGATGAGTAGTGATGCTGGTAAGAAGATACCAGCAATCAGTAGTGCGCGGTCTATGTATTTGGTGCTGTGACGCCACGCCCACCACAGTGCCCATCCAAAGAGTACCAGAAATATGCCATATAGTGGCGTGGCGGACGCCAAAAGGCGCATGTGGTCCAAGGCGTCGGTTTTTTGGACAATAAAGAGAAGGGCACAGATGGTTGCGCACAGCATTGTCGCCACAAAGGTGCGCGTACGCATCAGGTGTGGTAGTGCAGGTTTTTTGTCGTCCGGAGATGTATGCATGGCTTCAGTATAGCGAAAAATGGATATAATGTAAAAGAATACTAGGCAGTGGGCATTTTTTCAATCTTTGTTTGATTCTTACTTTGCGAGTGCGTATCACAAAAAAACAGGGGCGATATTTTCTCATCATTTTCATGACACAATACGTATGCACAGACTACATGTCTGATTGGCGTAGATGGCTAGTTCCACATTATAAATTATAGATTACAGCATATATTAAAAATATTGTCAATCTGCCAAAAAATCAATAGTTGTTTATAATTAAGAGAAGGCGTAATTTTTTTAAATCTTAATTACCAGTGACTAAGACAGTATGATCAAAAATTTTTTAGAACGATCGTGGTCGCGGCGGGATGTGACGTGGATTCTTGTGGTAGTGGTAGCGCTGGCGGCGGGTTTGCGACTATGGCAGTTGGGCAATGTCCCGCTCAATGCCGATGAATTTCTGGACGTGAATGCAACCTATGGTTACTACAAGACAGGTGTTTGGCAGGCGTGGGACTTCAATCACGACGCACCAAGTGTGCGCGACAACAAGGCGAGTGATGAACGCGCATGGCTGTATCGGTGGCAGGTGGCACAGATGTATCGCGTATTGCCGCTTGCCGAATCTACGGCGCGCGTGGTAAGTGCACTGTGGGGCATTATCACGACGGTTTTAATCTATGGAGTCACGGTAAGTTTATTGCGTTCGCGTGCCATTGGTGTTGTGGCGGCATTCTTGTGGGCAGTGTCTGTACCAGCAATTGAGATCAATCGCGCAGTACGTATGTACAGTATGTTTGCGCCGGTGTTTTTGATGTTGTGGTGGAGTGCGTTTCGGTTTGTGGAGCATGTGCCGCGTCTTACTATACATCCCGCGGACCGTGTGACGTTGCGCCGTGTGGTTTCTGCAGCGCTGCATGTCAATTGGGCGTATGCTATTGTAGTTGTAGTGATGGCGGTACTTGCCTTACATCTTCATCCGCTGGCGGGCAATCTTGCATTGATGGTTGTAGGGTATTTTTTCTGGATGGCGGTGGTGTCGCGCGCGCCACTGATGCGCTGGCGCTATGTTGTGTATCTTGGCGTGTGTGCGGCTGGTGCAGTGGCGTGTGCCGTTTTTCTTCCGTCGGTGTGGGTACAGTTGGCGAGTGGTATGGTATTTTTTGATGATCACTGGGGATACCTTGCACATCTTGCGCGTTCGTATTGGCATCCGTTGATTGCGGCGGCGGCGCTGGTTGGCGGGAGCGTTGCTCTGGTGCGGTTTCGTGATGTAGCGCCTGCAGGTGCGTGGTTGGTGAGTACATTTATCGTGGGACTTACAGCAGCGATTTTTCTGTGGGATCGCAATGTGGGTGCGCAATATATCTTTTTCCTACAACCGCTTGCCATGATGGTGGCAGCGGCGGGTGTTGTGGCGGCGGCGCGGTGGATGGCGCGGGCAACGCGTAGGCGTGCAGCATTTATTGGTACGCTACTTGTTGCCGCACTGCTGCTACCGTACTACGGCTACTTCTTTCAGAAAAATACCACCTACCACATCACTATGACGGCAGATCGCGCAAACTATCGCAAAGTATTCACCTATGTGCGCGACAATGCGAAGCCCGGCGATGTGATGATCACGCGTAATTTTCGCAACTTCTATTGGCGCGGCATGGGCATTCCGGTATTTGATTTCGGTTCGGAGCGCGACGAGTCGCTGTTGGCAAAAGAGGGTAAAGTCAAAAAGATCACGGCGGTGTATGTGCAGGAGATCATGGTACAGCATCCGCGCGGCTGGGTAGTGCTGGCTGACAATGATAATGTGTTTGTGGAAAAGGCGGCACGTGCTTATCTGGCACAGCATGCCACAGCGGTCACGGACTCTGATCTCGTGCGTGGTAAGGTGACGGTGTATCACTGGGACTTACATGGGGGCACTAAATAGGTAGTATTATCGTGGCACGTTTTCATCCGTTATAAGAAGGTTTTATGGATCGATGTATTATGAAAGAACACATCCTGCGTCATCGCTGGATCTATGCACTAAGTGTGGTTATTGCTGTTGGTGCATTCTTGCGCCTGTATCACTTTGAAGATTGGATGCACTATCAGCTGGATCAGGCACGGGATTTTCGGGTAGTGTATGCAGCAATGGAATATGGTCCAGGAGAATTGCCGTTGCAGGGTCCTCGTGCTGCGGGATCATTTTTACGGCTCGGGCCGTGGTTGTACTATGTGGAGTATGTTAGTGCACTGATCTTTGGTAATACACCGGCTGGCAGTGTTATGATCATTGCACTTCTCAATATTGCCGCGATTGGGCTGTTTTTTGCATTGTCGCGACGGTTCTTTGGTCCACGTCTATCGTTGGGGCTTAGTACGATTTTTGCTACGTCACTTTTTCTGATATCCTATAGTCGCTTTGGATGGAATCCGAACCTCTTGACGCCGTTTACACTCCTTTTTATTTATGCATTGTTGCGCACAAGTGACACAGAAGACGCACGGCGGGGTTGGTGGCTGGTTGTGGCGGCAGCAGCCTTAGCATTTCTTATGAGTATGCATTTTGTGGCATTTGTTACGATGCCACTTGTGGCGGTGCTCTACCTCATGTGGACGCGGACGAGGATCAATTGGCGCTATTGGGTTGGTGCTATAGGTGTTTTTGTCATATTAAATACACCACTAATTGTGAATGATATCAAAACAGGTGGTGATAATGCGCAGGCATTTATGCAGACACTGCTTGCGCGGGGCGGTGTGGATGACAGCGATGAAGAAGGCGAAGGAAAAGACACGGCAAAGCATACAGTAATTGAAAAGATCGTGACAAATACAGGTCTGCACGTGCAATACTACTGGATGATTGCTACAGGGGATCAACTTGCAGGTATGCCAACGCTTTCCGGTATGGATATTCGCTGTGACTACGACTGTCGCCATGGTTTTGGACGCGGCATGATTGCTTTAGGGTGTCTTGTCGCGGCATTGAGTGCGCTGTGGCAATTCTATCGTTATACATCGCTTAATCAGGAGCGTGATTTTCTGCGCATGATTGTATTATGGGTCGGTGTGGTTTTTCTCTTCTTCACGCCGCTTGCCTATGACATTGCGCCGCGATTTTTCTTGCTTGTGGCGCCGGTGGCAATTCTTGTCGTAGGATTTGTGGTGAGTGGTGTACGTCTGTGGTTACCGCGCGGCGGATATACTCTTGGTGTGACAATCGTGCTTCTGTGTATTGCGTGTAATATGTTTTTTGTGTTGCGGTATTTTGGCGAGTTGCGTGCAGCAGCTACTGATCCAACTGCGGAGATTATGCACCGTGATCGCGTGCTCAAAGAGCGTGTACGCGTCACATTCGGACAAATGATGGCGATTGTAGATTGGATAGAGGAGATACATATGAGTAATGGTGAAGCAGTGTTTGTGCATGCGCAGCCAGAGTATAAGCGCGCACTGTGGGAGCGTATTGATGTACGAGGTATTCCACGTGATCCGATTGCCCTGGATCTTTCACCTCTGTACCGTAAGGGGAACTATTTTGTTGTAGTTCGTGCACAATCCGATCAGGAGGCATTTTTAGCGAAATTTATGCCGGGTCTGGATATTGTAGAGCGAAAGGCATTCGGCACGTTAACAGCATATTACTTACGGGCTAAGCCAGAGGCTGTCACAGAGGAAGAAAAAATCTTTGCACCGTCACAACGCGATCCTGTTTTCGCCAGCGGTGTGCAGATTCGCTATCTCTGGCGACAGGTGTGGACAGAGGAGTGACGATGGTGATGAGGTGGCATAGCTTTTCACAGTATATAGCTTTCTGTGGTATACTTACAGCATAAAGGTAAGTAGATAACATAAAAATATGCACGCAGAAAAGAGGCATATGGGAAAAATAATTGCCGGGATAGTTCTTGCAGGTATTGCAGGCGTCATCGTGCTGTTCGTCATAGTAGTAATTGGGTTGCGTGCGTATCATGGACATGTGGCACCATGGAGTGAGGATATATACGATACACATGGCAAGACATCTTTGGCACTGCAATCGTCTACAAAAGGTGCGGGCATGGCATCTCGTGAGATGCCGATGAATAGTATTGATGCGACCATGGACGTATCAATGGATGCAGATGTGAACAATGCGGAAGTGGCGCAGGACAAAAAAGAAATCAAAGATGGGCAGATATACATGCGTGTGGACAGAGTGGATAACGCTGTGGCGGCCATTACAGCTATCGCCGAACAATATGGCGGCAGTGTCGTTACAACTTCTTTTACGCGTCGCACAGATGATGTGAAGAGCGGTACAGTAACAGTACATGTGCCTGTAGCACAATTCGCGGATGCATTTACGGCGATCAAAAAAGTGGCAACGGTTGTTACACAGGAATCTACGGGCAGTGAAGATGTGACACTCGCATATCGTGATTTGGAGAAACGTATTGCCAATGCCATGGCAGAGGAGCAGGCGTATATTAAGGTACTGGATCAGGCGAAAAAAATTTCTGATATTTTGGAAGTGACGCGTCAGGTGCAGCGCGTGCGAGGAGATATTGAACGGATGCAGGCGCAATTGACGTTTATGGCATCACAAACAGATTACGCGCGCATTACTGTTACGCTGAGTGAAGATCGCACGGTGACACTATCGGACCAGTGGCGCCCGCTACAAATTGTGAAAGAAGGTGTGCATGGACTTTTTGTAGATATGCAGGGCTTTGTCAACCTTCTCATTATACTGATCGTGCGTATCGTGCCGATGCTAGTGATGTACGGCGTGTTACTGTGGCTTGTCGTTATAGCTGCACGTGGTCTGTGGCGTGCTGTGCGTCGACGACGCACTACGAGTGATCGCAAGCGCATAATAAATTAAATTGTGTAGTATTTTTAACATAGAACACTATGAACGAACAACAGCAACGTGACCATGGAGTAGTACATATGATTGTCTATGGATGCATTATCGCCACATTTGTACTTGTGGTGTACGGGGTTTTTGTCAATCGCGAGATTACTGTGCACACTAATACGATGACGGCAGACCAGGTGATTACTGTGGATGGTATGGCAGAGGCGTTTGTTGTGCCGGATACGGCGAAGGTATCATTTGGTGTAACGGCAAAAAATCGCAGCACGACGGTTGCGACGCAGTCAGTTAATGAGCGTATGCAAAACCTTGTAGACGCACTGGAAAAAACAGGTGTGGAGAAGAAGGATGTTAAAACGATCTCTTATACACTGTCACCAGAATACACTTATACAGACAATGCACAGCGTTTTGATGGTTATCGGGTTTCACAGCGCGTGGAAATTACCATTCGCGATCTAGATACAGTGTCGGCAGTTCTAGATCTTGTGAATAGTGCGGGTGTGGATGATGTATCTCAGCTTACCTTTTTTGTGGATGATGAAGATGCTGTACGTGAACAGTTGCGTACCGATGCTATTGCCGATGCGCGACGTAAGGCCAAGGAGATTGCTAAGGATTTGGATGTGCAACTGGGCAACGTCGTGAGTTTTAACGAAGATCGCAGTGGCGATGTGCCGCGACCACTCTATGCCGCCGGTATGCGTGCGATGGATGAAGTAAAAGAAAGTGCAGCAGCAGTGATTCCTACAGGTGAGAATAATCTTGTAACCAGAGTGCATGTGACGTTTACGATTCGGTAAGCGGATCTCGATCACGATCTACACGTGATATGCGGCAGGTAGAAATACCTGTCGCAGTTTTTATGGCGTTGATGTGCGAGATTTTGTACGCGGTAAAAACATGCGGATATCGGCATTGGTGAGAGCGCCGCAAAAACGCAGAACAAGAAAATAGAGTGCAGTCAGAACGCTACTAGAGAAGATGAACCAGAGCGCATGTTGCGGAAGGATACGTGCGATCAGGAGCATGGTGACAATACCGAGCGCTGCTGCCCACCACAGGCGCAGCGGAATGCAAACAGTAAAGCGGCGATGTACACTCCATAGTGCAGCAATCATCAGAAAGAGTCCTGTAACGCACTCAGCAACAGCAGCACCAGTTAAATTGTAGCGTGGGATGAGGAAGATGTTGATGACACTGTTGATGATCAATCCAACAAGGGCGATGCGCATCGGTATCTTGACAAATCCAGCACCATTGAGGGCAAAACTGAGGACGTAGAACACGGTGAGCATGCCGATGCCGATTGTGTAGATGCGCATTGAGTCAGCGGCGACACTGTAGGCGTTGCCGTAGATGAGGTGCAGTGTTTGCGCGCTGTAGAGCGCAAGCAGTGTCACGAGCGGCACGAGAAGAAAAATCATGAGGCGCAGGGATTTTGTGAGAAGTCTGGTAGTTTCTGCAGTATTACGTTCTGCGGTTGTTTTGGAAATAGCGGGTAAGAGGATGATGGTGAGTGCATAGAAGAGGAAGTAGGGGATGCCACCGGATGTGATGACGGCATTGTAGAGTCCAGTGAGGTGATCGTCGTGTAATAAGGCTTTGACGAGGTAGAGGTCAACACTGGAAATGAGTTGGTAGAAGAGGAGGAAGAGTGTAAGCGGCCACGCAAATGCGATAATGGCGCGCGTGGAGAATGCGGAGTTGAGTGTAATGGATTTTTTTGCACGCACAGCGGGATAAACTTTGCCGGTATAGAAGATGTCGAGCACAACGGCGACGGCAAATACTACGAGGGGCGCGGCAATGTAGCCACCAATGGCACCAGGCACGCCAAAAAAATATGCCAATGTGATAATGAAAACAACACGTCCAAGTGCACGGACGGTTTTAAGGGTTGCTTGTAGGCGGAAGAAGTGCAATCCAGTGAAAAAGGAAAAGTAGAACGATGCGGCAGCAAATGCTGGGATGATGAGTGTGGAGAAGCGGAAAAGCGGCGTGAGTGTAGGGTCGCCCAAGAGGCGGGCAATGAATGGTGCGGCAAAGAAAAATACTGCTGTTACACCAAGCATGAGTGTCGCTTGCATACGTATAGCTTTGCGCTTGATTGGCTGAATGTTCTGTGGATTCTTGCTAATAATCTCGCTCAGGTATTTTGCCATTGCTGTGGGAATACCATTGCCAATCAGGACAATGATCATGGTGGTGAGGGTAATGACAAGACTGTAGCGCCCGTAGTCACTTGGCGTAAGAATACGACCGAGAGCGGAGTGAATGATGTAGCCAGCGACATTGAAAATCACTTCGGAGATCGTTAGCCAGATCAGTGAGCGGGAAAAATGTTTCATAGGGTTTTGTGAGAGGTGATGATGGCGCAGAAATCCGCCGCAATAACTTCTTGTGAACGATTACCATCAATACGGCGTAGAGTAAACGTGGGCGCATAGTCGCGGTAGAGGATGTCTTTGTGGATGAGGTAGTCCGTGCCTTGCGCCGGTGGAGTGCTACGTGTCATGATGGTATCGGGTGGAACGGATAAAAGAAAAGCATAAGTCGGTGGCACAATAAGCGACCGAAACCACGGCATGTAGGTTTGTTTGGAGAGGTAGGCGATGTTGACAATACTGTCGTAGAAGTAGCGGTCGGAGATGATGTGTGTGACACCGTGCATCCTGCCAAGCCACGAGATCCAGATGCGAAAACGCACTACGTCTACAAAAAGTGCCACTGTTCGCAACCAAATGGCAAACGGCGTCGCCTGTGTGACGTCGCGGGTTTTGCCGTCGGCACTACGTTTTTGCCCGGTGGTGAGAACGCGCGCGATGGAAAACTGCGTCGCGTTGAAATAGCGCACGTGCGCGCCGTGGCGACGGAGGCAGTGCTGCATCAATCGTGCCTGTGTAGATTTTCCCGAACCGTCCAGACCGGAAATGGTGATAATCTGCATATACTACTATTGTAGAGGGAAATGGCTTTTTTTCAAAGTGGGTGACAAAAAAAGTCCTACACCCTAGGGCTGTTATATGTGTATGGTATGATGGTATTGTGAACAGTAGTATGGTAACATGGTTATAAAGAAATAGCATCATTATATAGTTTATGGCACGACTTTGTAGTGCATGTTTGCTCGGTGTGCGGTGTCGATATGATGGGCAATCAAAGGCTAATGATCGTGTGCTGAAGATTGCACAAAAAGAAATGTTGATTCCTGTGTGTCCCGAGCAATTAGGTGGTTTGCCGACACCTCGCACGGAAGCCGAGCGTCGCGGTGATCGTGTGGTGACGAAAGACGGGAATGATGTGACAGTGCAGTTTACGCGCGGCGCCGAAGAGACTTTGCGCATTGCCAAACAGTACGATGTGATAGGCGCGATCCTTAAGCAACGTAGCCCTTCGTGCGGATGCGGGCAGGTGTATGATGGGACGTTTGCAGGGCATGTGGTGCGCGGCGATGGCGTAACGACGGAGCTGCTCAAAAAGCACGGTATTTCCGTTGTCAGTGAGGAAGATCTGTAACATAGCCGATGATTGTATGCAGATAAAAAAAAGTTATAATTACTGTTAGTACTATGATGGTGATTATGTATACTGGAACGGCGGATCGTCTGCAGATCGGCGGCGTGTAGATCAGCAGTTCCGTTTGTGTATCATCAATCGGATGAATGGTGTCGTCATCGGCAATGTCTCATATGTCGTCATACGCGCCTTTGGTGTGCCATATATTGCAACACCATGGCGTTGGGGATATGGGTGTCATTTGGTCGTGGGTATACTGGAAAATAAATGTATGTGACGCGTAATTTTTTGCGTAGGGAAATGTTGGTCTATTTCCCTAAAAAGTGGGGATACTGTACACTGAAAGATGGAGGAGGTAATTGTTATACGGTAATGGATATCTTCTATGAAAAAACGTGCGCGCCGGACAAAAAAAATCACCATAGCAGTGCTCTATGGTGGTAAATCATCGGAGCATGACATATCACTCATGTCGGCAAAAAATGTTGTAGCGGCGATTGATGAGAAAAAGTATCGCGTTGTTTTGGTGGCGATTGATCGTGATGGGCATTGGTGGGAGGGGCGACGACGTGATTTACAGCGTGGCGCGATTGATGTACATGACGGGCGGGCGCATGTGGTGGTGGACTATGAAAAAAGTGTATGTGTGTTGCGCAAAGGTGATCGCACTACAAAAATTAGTGCCGTGTTTCCTGTGCTGCATGGACGCAACGGCGAGGATGGATCGTTGCAAGGGCTGTGTCAGATGTACGGCGTGCCGTGCGTCGGCCCTAGTGTCTTGGGATCGGCGGTGGGCATGGATAAGGATGTGGCAAAGCGTCTTCTTCGCGATGCAGACCTACCGATTGCAGATTTTTTGGTATTTACGCGTGCAGAGAAAAAAACAATCACCTATGGGCGTGTTGCGCGTGCGCTTGGCGTGCCGTTTTTTGTAAAACCGGCAAACGCTGGATCATCAGTTGGTGTGCACAAGGTAGCCAAGCAGGGTGAGTTTGCGGCGGCGCTAGCAGATGCATTTCGTCACGATGAGAAGATTCTCGTAGAGCAGTATATCGATGGTAAGGAGGTTGAGTGTGCAGTGCTTGGCAGTAGTAGTGCACTTACCGTATCAGTGCCGGGTGAAATTGTGCCTACGCATGATTTTTACTCCTACGATGCAAAGTACAATGATGACCATGGAGCTACAATGGCAATTCCGGCGCGTATTCCCGTTAGTACAGCGCGTGCTGTGCAAACGATGGCAGCAAAAGTCATGGAAACACTATGCTGCGACGGTATGGCGCGCGTGGATTTTTTTGTGACGATAAAAAATGAGATTTATGTCAACGAGATCAACACGATTCCCGGCTTCACGGCAATCAGCATGTACCCAAAACTCTGGGAAGCAAGCGGACTGTCACAAAAACGTTTGATGATAAAATTATTAACATTGGCATGTGCACAAAAACCATAGAAAAAATGTACACACCGCAACTATGGATAGTGTATGCCGTGATTATACTAGCGTGTGATTGTCCAGCCTAGTAACTCAGCAGCGACTTTTCCTAGGGGATTTTTCTTAATAAGATTTATTTCTTTATTGAATGCCTCACTGAGTGCATCCGAAGGAAGATTATTAAGGTCGCCAGAGATATGTATACCAAGAAGAGTTCCTGCTTCGTCTGAGCCTATATTAGAAGTGGCGTCGTAAGTTTCCTGTGGTGCGGTATCGAGATTGTACGGCAATGTTCCAATGCTTGCAACAATGGAGCCCCGCTGCTCCTTTTCTAAGGGGTATTGACGGTTCCAGTCGTAGTGGGAGAGTTCTTCTGCAATATCTGACATATCTTCAATATCTGACATATCTTCTAGAAAATCTGCGAGAGACTTGGGCGATACAGCACGTATGGTTTTTTCAGGGAGGAGGCTATGGATCTGCTCGCGCAATGTACTTTTGATATCAGCAATACGTTCTTCGACGGGTGGTATTACTGGTGTTTTTTCTGCAGATTCGGTGGTGGTACGACGATATGCTTTTTCGGGGTGTTCTGTGGTGCCGCTGGGATTAAACAATTGATGAGCTGCTTTGACGCGCGCATCTGTGATCTGTGCAGATAATACTTCTATCTGATCCACTGTCAATGTGAAAGAGATGTCTGCTGGCAGAGACACGGAGAGCATGTCCTCAAGAGGGTTGCGGTGTTCGTCATTTTTGAGATTTTCAAGGTCCTTTGCTATCTGCGCCAATTCACTGCGTAGTGTTGGTGGCTCTGGTAACACTTCTTTGAGAGGCCTGAGAGTGTCCTGCTCATCGTCATGTGTCGTCCATTCTTTTTGTACTGTAGTAGCGGGGTGCGGTTCTTGTGCACCATGTGTACGTTCTGCTGCGCCAAAGAGAAAAAGACCAGCTGCCGCAGCTGCTATAACTCTACGTCCGATGACTTTGTGCAGTGTGGTTTCTTGTGCGCGTTCGTCACGTGTGATTTTTTCTTGGGCAAGAAATTCGTCAATCCTCTTCGCGTGCTCTTCAACGCGATGTTGTTCTACGGCATCTTCCGGCAGGTGGCGTTCTTGTTCAGCAGGTGGTACATTTTCTTCCTCATTCTTTTTTTGCAGGATTTGGTGCTCAAAAGATTGCATATACTCTTTGTTACTTTTCTTAAAAAGTTCCATGAATCATAATGCCGTAGTACGGTGAGCTATTGTGCTCTTTGGGCCCACGACTCCTTATAAAGCTGTTCTTTCGGTGTTTCATGCATAGGCAGATTCACCAGCGTTTCTGCGAGATTTCCCACACTATCACTTCCAATGACTTCTAAAAATACACGACAGTCCTGCACATCTCCAAGTTTTACATCTTCTCGTGCATCGTGATATTGATCTAATTCCGCAGTAAGGATGTTTTCAACATGTGCAGCTCGATTTTCTGCAGGAGTTTTTTCACGCACGGCGGCACTGTCTGTCTCTGGCGTATGATTTTTTTCACTGTGATGCTCCGGCTACTGCTTGGGATTTTCGAAGGAGTTCATGAAGGTGTTTGTTAAAGATAAGAGAGAATTGCTGAAGATGCTTGTCAGTTTCCTGTAGCATTGCAGGAAGATGATCTGATTGCACATCGGCATATTGTTGCAGACTGTCCAAATCTGCACTGCTCATATTTTCTAATAGGTCATCAAACGTTTTCTCTGTTGCTAGCATGACGAGGTCTTGGGCGATTTTATCCTTACGAGGCTGATCTAGATCATTCAGATGCAATGTGGTAATGATGTATTCTTTGAGTGTGACGACGTTCATAGGGTCCGTGGTACTAAGAAAATTACTATGTTAATACATGATTACATGCACGGGGCGCATGGTCGCGACGACGTGTGCGATGCTATTAGCTTCCACACCTTCAATGACGCGCGCGATATTCTTATAGCGAGCGGAATCTTGATTGATGACGATAGATGACTTGGCGTTGTGTAGTGCAACACCTTTTTCTTTCATCTTTGCAAAGAGCTCCTCTTTCGTAGTTATGGACTGCTCATCGGTGTTAATACCTTTACCAGTGCCGTGCGGTGCGGAAAAGAAACTATCGTGATTGTGGTCTGTGCCGACACAGATGTATGCATCAGTGCTCATGGATGAGGGGATAAATGCCGGCTCACCTGTTTTGGCAAAGATGGGGTGGTGCTGCATCTGTGACGGACCAAATGCACGTGATGTGTTGGATCGATGTACCCACACATCTGCACCAAAGTGGTGTTCGCGCGTGATGGAGATATGCGGCATGTCGTAGATAAGGCGCATTTGTGCATTACGTTTGAGGACGTTGCGTACAGTAGTGGCAATGTTGTGCGTGATGACGGCGCGGTTTGCTGTGCCGAAATTGGACGCTGCTGCGCGGGCGCGCATATAGAGCTCGCCATCGGGGCCGTCGCCATCATAGGTTAGCAAGCGATGATCATCGTGCATGTGGCGCGTAATTTTCTCTTGCATTTTTTTGTAGACGGCCTTTTTAGTAGTGCGAAATGTCAGTCGCCCCAGTGCCACCATCAGTGCCTGTGAGAGGTGTTCGGGTTTTTTCGCTGTATGCGTGTACATGGTGTATTGTCCCAAGATGCCGGATCCCGTGTGGATCATGAACAAATACTGCCCCTTTGTGATGCCCAGCAACTTAGCCTTTTCGTGATCGACGATGTCGGTGACTTTCATGAGATCCAGGAAGTGATTGCCAGCTGCGCCGATTACGCCCAGCCGCAGTTGTGCAAAATGCATGTATAGGCGGGGGATGGCATCAAAGATGTCTTGCCGCGTCATTTCGCGATCAAAGAAATTACCGCCGCTCTGTGTATTGCGCAGCTCATCGGCAGTGGTAATACCAAAGTGTTCTATGGCGGCAATGGTGCCACGACGGCAAATGTCTACGATTGTGCGAAACGGCGCATAAGTGCCGATGAATTTTTTAGTAGGCACGACGGTGGTGAGTTCTTGGAACAGGCGGTCTAATTCTTCGGGGGTAGTATTGGCGTCACTCAATGATGTAGCAACAAGGCGCATGCCACAGTTGGGGTCGGAATCGTTCACCTGTGGGAGAATGTATTTTTCGGACACAATTGTTGTTCCGGAAGCGTTTTTACGTCCTGGCTTGGAGCTGACATCGGGCATGGCGACGGTATAGCGGAATAACGTGTCTTTATTAGACGCGATGTCTTCCACTTTGGCAAATGTCTCCGCATCTGGTAACAAATCGCGACTCATGAAAAATGTTGCCGGCACGTCCATTCCCGGTGTTTTGAAAGTGAAGCGGTGCGGCGATTGTTCGGTGATGTGTGCGCTAAAATTTGTTGTAGAGGTCTTCATAGGCGTGGGCAATCATGGGGATAGTAAATGTAGAACGGGCAAATGTGGAGGCGTTTTTGCCGAGGTGTGCACGTGCGGCGGGGTCATGTGCAAGGCGCACAATAGCACCAGCCAACGCATTGGCACTTAATGTGGGAAGTATAACATTAATTGCGGGGCTTGAAAACTCCGCTAGCTGTGGAAGATGAGATGCAATGACTGGCTTTTCACATAGGTAGGGCTCTACCATTGCCAACGGTACGTCAAATTTTCCGCGCATGTCAGCGACGGGAAAGATAATAATGTCAGAGAGATTATACACGGCATTCATGTTGTTGTAGGTGTCGGTGAAGCGCACGCGGTCGGCAATGCCCAATTGCGTAAGGCGTTCCATGACGTCGCGCTTTTTTGCCGCGTCAGCGGCATTTTTGATACGGCATGCGCACAGATAGATGATCTCGCGGTTAGCGCCATTGCGCCAAATCTGTGCAAAGGCGTCAATGATCATATCTGTGGCGCCCAAGCGCACAAATTCTCCCGGATATGTAACGACAGTGGCATCGGGCGCAATATTCCACTTTTGGAGCAGGAGTGGGTCTTTTGGTGCGGGGCGGAAGCGGGCTGTGTCAATGCCCGGATAGATGTGGTGCACGTTTGTGAATTCTAGTGCGCGGAGCTTGTTTGCGCCCCACTGCGAATAGACGACTAACGCATCGCCGAAAAACAGTGCGCGCAGTTGGCGGGGTGTGTACAGATCGTCGCGTACGGTGGCGATAGTTTGCACGACGGTGAGGCGGGCGCGATGCAGGATACATCGCAAAATAGCACTATTGAATGGGGTGGGCGTGAACAAGAGGTGAGCGATGTCGTAGTGTTTAGCGTGACGTGTGAGCCACCACACAAGACGTATTTTTTGCCACAGGGAAAAACGGTTGGCAGTGTAGATGCGCTTTTGTGTGATGTGTGACGGCAGTCCGGGCACAGGCGCGTTTGTGAGAATGGTGATGTCGCCGGCAGTAGCATGCACCGCCAAATCATATGCAAAGTTTTTACTCGCCTCATCCCACGGCGGTGCAAGGGGTCGCGTGACAAAGAGAATCTTGTGTTTTGTAGACATAGTGGATATACTGAAAACATTGTTCATTAGCATCCTATCATATACTAACCCATTGGGCGAGGAGGACACCATGAAAAAATATCCATTTTCTCTATGGGAAAAAGCCATGATTGGAGTTTCTGCTATGGTAATCACACTCTTCCTATTTGGAGCGATCATCTGGATGAGTGTTAGCTCCATATGAAAAATGATGAAGTTGCACTGCATTATCCGCAGTGCATTTTTTTTGGAAAAGTGAAAAAAGCGCATATTGATGCGGAAAATGAACTATTGACTTTTTTGTAAAAAGATGATATAATACAAATTCGTCGTTGATTTAACAAAACTAAAAAATTCCCGGAGGGAGGGGATTTTTGCAACTTTGTGGAGGGTGCTATGGTGGACATGGAAACAATTATCATGGCAAAATTTTTTGAGTATGCCCTGGTATGCCTCGTCGGCGTTGTGCTCTTTGGAGGCATGAGTCTCCTTGCTCTTTTTCTGGGCGAGTGGCAACGTTGTTCTGTTGCGCGTTGGCATACTGAACGTGAAAATCAAGCACGCAATTCCATTGCTGGGGGGGTCATTAACTACACCTCCAGCATCATAAAAGAGGTGCAACAAAACCATCGCCGCAGTAAACGGCGGGCGATGGTGGAAGATGTGAAGGAGTGGTTGATGAAGTAGAGTAGAAAGACCGCTTTTTCACAGAAGCCGTAACATACACTAGTGTGTTACGGTTTTTTATTTTTCTACGGTAAGCGTTGTATCGTCCGCAGTGACAGTAACGGTGAGTGGTGCGGGATGGGGGATGGCGACGGTTTGTGTTGTGCGGGTGGGGATGGTGATGTCTGATTCCATGAGTATAGCGCCGGCGGCGTCGCGGATGGTGTAGTGAAAGACGGTGTCGGTGCGGGTGCGATTGTCAATTGCGATGTTGTTGGTGGCGCCCAACGGATCAACAAAAGCGACACTCCAGAAGTTTTCGCCGTTGCGCACCTGGCGATTTTCTACGTAGGAAAGCATGAAGACACTGAGGATGATGCTGCCAAAAATTGCCGTGATGATGATTGTATTATTTTTCATAAGTATTGCGTATGAACATGCTAAGGGTGTTGTTGTGGTAGATGCGTGAGAATACAGGGTCAGTGAGGAATTGCGCTGCATCCTGTTCTGTGGCAACGAGGACAACGCGTACGTGCAGGTCGGCAAAGCAGGTACGTGCGTGGTCAGATACGGGGTCGGTAATCATGTCTAGTGTACACGTTTCGCGGTCGGGGTTGGATTCGTAGCGCGCGAAGTAGGCGCGGGAGAGTGGATAAGCATAATCGTAGGCAAAGAAAATTTTGAGCCATGTGTCGGCAGTGATGTAGTTGTGGTCTTTGAGCATCCAGAAGTCCCCGTGCTCGGCATGCACAGCAAAGGTGTCGGCGGCATAGGCGCCGGCGTGGAATGTTTGCAGGGCGCTGTTGGTGCGTGGTACGGGGCGCATAGCATTGGCGTTGTCTTTCATACCGGAAGCAAAGAGATAGGTGATGCACACGGCAAGTAGCAGTGACAGTGCATAGCGCGGCACGCGCAGTGTGGCATCATCGCGCAGTGCGGCGGCAACTGCCCACGTGATGGCATAGGCGGCGGCGATGGATAGGGGGAATGCAGCATAGGTGATGATGCGCGCGGAAAGGATATTGACGTGGAGGAGGTGCGGTACAACACTCATGGCAATGATGGCAGTACTCCAGCCGAGGAGGATGGTGCCGGCATAGGTAGATGGTAGAAGCGGTAGGTTGCGGTAGCGTGCGACGCGGCGTAGGAGTAGTGTGACGCCGATGAGAACAACACCGACAATGCCGAGAGCAAAGCGCGCTTCACCAAGTAGGGTAGGTAGTTGTCCAACAGGAATGCCAATGCGCGTGGATTTGGTTGGTGTGCCAATGGAAGATGTAATGGTAGCGGTGTTCAGGTAAGGTGGGGGCTGAATCCAGACGAGCCATGCTGTGACAGTGAGGAGTACAGCGATTACAGCAGGATGAAGCATGAGACGGAGGATGTTGCTATAGCGGTGGGTAACTGGATTGAGAATGAGAAAGATGGCAATAGTAAAAATGAGGCTATAGCCAAAGATGAATGCGCTGAGGTGGTGCGTGTAGGCTAGTGCTGTGCCGCTTATAATCGCGAGGATGAGAAATGCTGTGCGCTTTTCGCGCAGGGCGCGCAGAAGGAAGTAGAATGTTGTGGGGATGAGGAGGTTGCCGATGATATTACCGATGACGCCGCCACTGACAAATTTTGCTTGTGCGCCGCCGATTGCCCAGAGCGGTCCGGCAATCAGAAGTGTGAGGATGGCGATGGCTGTGCCGTAGTGCGTGCGGTCAAACATGCGTCGTGCAAGCACAAAGAGCAGAAGTACGGTAAAGATGTTGATCACAAAGAGAAAAAGTGATGGAAATACACTAACAAGAGGCAGTCCTGTGACGACAAAGAGAGCAGCAAGCAGTGCGTGTTCGCCGACGATGAAGTCTGGTATGGCAACAGGATCGCTAAATCCGTAATGTCCAGTATCATGAGTAATAATTTCTTGCGCGGTATAGTGTGGAAGTGTGTGATCATGAATGGCTTTGGCAACCCAGTAGAGGTGGTGTCCGAGATCGGTGGCTGTAGGGAAGATGGTGTTGACCAAGTAGTAGCCTTTAATACCGACGGTGAGGACAATAAGTAAGACGATGATGGCAGTGTGTAGGGGTGTGAGGCGTGAGAAGATTGTGTCATGCTGCTGCCGTGCTTTTGTTCTGTAGATGTGTGGTTTGATGCGTCGCATGATGATACCGATGGTGAACAGAAGTGCTGTAGTGCATGCCGTAATGAGAATGACGGTAATGCGATCAAGTGGTATAGCACAGCGATCGGCAACAATCAAAATAAGTGTCATTATAATAAATGAGAGCGCTGGGGCAAGAATGACACGTTCTACCGTTGCAAATGCGCGCGTGGGAAAACAGGTGCGCAGGAGGATGTAGCCGGGTAGGAAGAGTATACCGCTTAATACTACGAGAAAAAGAAGGCTGTCTGTGAGAAGTGTCATGTCCATGAGAAATGCTTGTAGATTAATTACGATGTTTGGTATGTGAAACGGTAATGGCATTATAGTACCGCTGTGCAATACCTGGCCAGCCGAAGTGTGTAATAGTATAGGCGCGCGCCTTTTTGCCAAAGGCGATGCGATCAAAGTCATCAGCGAGCGTTTCCAGGATTTTGTCGCGCCACGCCACGGCGTCTTCACGTGGCAAAAGAAATCCATTTTCACCGTCGTGCACGGCGTCTGGTAGACCTTGAAAGTCGGAAGCGAGAACGACGCGTTCACACGCAGCGACTTCAATGGCATTGATGCCGAAGCCCTCAATGGATCCCGGTACGTGGATGTTGGGTGAGACGACGAGATCAACAGTGTTGAATAGGGTGATTTTTTCACTGTCAGGACGGTTGGGGAGGAGGATGACGCGATTGGCGATGCCGTGTTTTTGTGCGGCACGCCGTGCGACGGCAAGGATGCTGTTATCGCCGGCAGTAGTTTTTGCTGGCGCGCCACCCATGGCGACGAGGATGATCTCTTCTGGCAAAAGTGGCATGACGTTTTCAATAAACCACACCAGACCTTTATGTGGCACAAAGCGTCCCATGCGCAGGATCACTTTTTTGTCGGAGGTATCCATCCCGAGCAACGCATCTAGATTGGCACGTGTGGATATTGGGTGGTAGTACTCTTCCGGATCAATACCATTAGGGATAAATACGCAACGATTGCGATCAATGTCGTGTTTTACAGCTTCTTCAATCGTTTGACGGCCGACGGCAATCAGGAGGTGCATGTTGCGCAGTGCGGGAAGGTTAAACGCGCGGTAGATTTTTCCCATCACGGATTTTTTTGTAGCATAGGTCACGTCTAAGCCGTGGATAATGCAGGTAAAGGTCTTATGCGGGAAAAACCATCGTGCGACGTGTCCCAACGGGGTAAGTACGCCGTCACCAAAAAGTACGGCGTCGTGTCGCGGTAGTAGCACGAGCATTTTCACAAACGCATATGGCAAAAAAAATGGAAGGAGTTTTTTGCCTTTGGTATTGGCAATGACGGTGGTGGGGGTGATGGCCCCGAGCGCCTTTGCAATACCGTAGTTTTGGTTTTCAATACCTCCAAAAACTGGCGGATAGGCGCGGGAGATAAAGAGAATGCGCAGGGGTCCTTTCATAGATAATATTAGAGAGCTTATTACGACACTCACCTATACAGATACATTCCTTCCTGATTATTTCCTGTAATGCCACTTGCGCATGGCATGTCCTTGATCCTCCACAAGTTTGCGTAGCGACTTAATCATATCAGCAAGGAACGCAAAAACGAGGAACTGGATGCCAACAATGAGGAGGGCAATGGTGATGAGGAGGACGTTGAGGTGCGGCGTGATTTTGAAACCGTCGCCGATATACTGTATGAGAAAATAGATAAACCCAATTAGTGCAGCAAACAGCAAGACGAATGCTGGAAATCCAAAAAATTTCATCGGGCGAATATCACGTACTGTCTCTAGGATAATTTTACCACTGTTGCCAACATAGTTCGTGACACTTTTCACAACGCGGGATTTACGGCTGGCGAAATACGTCACCGTGATGGGAATCCACTGCAAGCGCAAGTTTTTGCCAATAGCGTCAATGATGGTTTCTTGTGTATAGGTAAAACCCGGCGTGATGTTGAGGCGCAGTAGTGCTGCGCGGCTGTAGGCGCGATACCCACAGGTGAGATCATCAATGGGGTGGCTTAAAAACCACCCGATGATGCGCGCGGCAATGAGATTTAAATAGTATTTGACTTTTGGCATATCTTTTGCTGTCTTGTCACCGAAACGGCTTGCACTGACAATGTCTGCCTGGTTGTCCAGAATCGGCTTAATGAGAGTTCCGATGTCATTGGGATCAAACTGTCCGTCGGCGTCCATATTGACAAAAATATCCGCACCGTTATCCAGTGCATGCTCTGCCGCATTTTTGAAAGTGATGCCAATGCCACGATTAATGCCGTTGGTGTAGACGGCGTCCGCACCGGCTTCCTTTGCCACGGCAATCGTGCGATCGGTGGAACCATCATCTTGCACTTGGATGATCACTTCATCCACACCAGCAATCGTGCGAGGGATACGTGCAATGGTTTTACCAATATTCCTTTCTTCGTTAAACGCGGGGAGATTCACAATCAATCGCTTCATACAGTGTGATAAGTAGATACGAATTACAGCGCGAAAGATATGCGCTTGCTAGTGGGAAGTGTATCATGATTTCCACTGTGCGGCAATGAGATTGTGGTGCATGTACAGTGTGCTTTTTTTGAAGTTTACGTGTGGTTTGGAGAATTTGCAGTAATCATTATTGTGGAGTAGTATAACAGTGCTTTCGTAAAAGCGAAGATGATGGTTTTTAGTAATGTGTTTTTTATGCATAAAATTCAGGATGTAAAGATCGCTGTTATTGGGCTCGGCTATGTAGGGCTACCTCTGGCGATTGCATTTGGTAAAAAACGATCCGTGATTGGATATGACATCAATGCAGAGCGCGTAGCAGAATTACAACGTGGACATGATCGCACCAAAGAGATATCACCGGAAGAACTACGTAGCGCACAGCAGGCGGTTTTTACTGCTGACGAAAAAGATTTAGCGTGTGCGAATTTTTATATTCTTGCATTACCGACACCCGTGAATGAGTTTAATGTTCCGGACTTTGATTCGTTGGTGAGCGCTAGTGAGACCGTGGCAAGACATCTCACAAAGGGTGATGTTGTGGTGTATGAATCTACGGTATATCCCGGTGCGACACGTGAAGTATGCGTACCGGTTTTGGAGCGCACGTCCGGTCTCGTCTTTAATAAAGATTTTTTTGTTGGATATAGTCCTGAGCGTATTTCACCAGCAGATAAAAGCAAAGTTTCTGATATTGTGAAGGTAACGTCCGGATCGACAAAAGAAGCGGCAAAGCTCGTTGATGCAGTGTACAAGGAAATTATTACAGCAGGCACGTTTCCTGTTAGTAGCTTGGAGGTTGCGGAGGCATGTAAGGTTATTGAGAATGCGCAGCGCGACGTTAATATTGGATTTATGAATGAGGTGGCGATCTTAATGAATAAATTGGATATTGATACAAAAGAAGTATTGCAGGCGATGAAGACCAAGTGGAATGCACTCTCTTTCGTTCCCGGTCTCGTCGGTGGGCACTGTATCGGCATCGATCCTTATTACTTGGTGCATAAAGCACAGTCGGTGGGTCACAATATGGGTATCGTCAAGGCGACGCGTACCATGAATGACAGTATGGGTTTTTATATTGCTGGGCAAATTGTAAAATTGATGGCAAAAAAGAAAATTAACATTGCGACGTCGCGTGTGTTGCTATTGGGCGCGACATTCAAAGAAAATTGTCCTGACATTCGTAATGCGCGCCCGCTGGATATCAAGGAATCGCTAGAACAATACGGTGCAAAGGTAGATGTATATGACCCTGTAGCTGATCCACATGATGTCAAAAAATACTACGGTTTTTCACTGATCAAGAAGCCAAAGGAGGATACCTATGATGCAATTGTCATTGCCGTAATGCACAAGCAATTTGCCAGCCTTGGTATCAAGGCGATCAAAGCATTTGGCAAAAAAAACAGTGTGATCTATGATCTTAAATCTATATACAAGAAAACAGATTCTCATGGGCGTTTATAGGATGATCATGGAATAGATTCGAGTACAGCAATAAAACCTCCCATTCTTTAATAGGGATATGTGCACGGGTGGTGTTTAGGGCGTTAAAAAAATAATATTGGCAGATACCGAGAGATCGTTTCCATGATTAATTCTCTTGACCGAAAATCGTCTCATGTTCGCATGGGCGATTTTTTTTGTTTGACAAAATGTCGCAGTGCGAGTACAATGATGCCATACATGCTACGAAGTCACGTGCGGGAGTACATGCCCGGCGTGCTGTTAGTTGTCATAAAATATTTTTGAATATTATGCTTGTTATACGATTGAGTCGCGTGGGACGACATAATCACGCACAGTACCACGTTGTTGTGCAGGAAAAAACCAAAGCGCCGACGGGAAAGCACATTGCCGTGGTGGGGAGTTATGATCCACACAGTAAGCATACAGTGCTCAAGGAGGATTTGATCAAGAAGTTCCTCGCCGATGGTGCGCAACCATCAGATACAGTGCATAACCTTTTAGTGAAAAATGGGCTAATTGATGGCGCAAAGCGCGCTGTTAAGGTGCCACCAAAGAAAGAAGAGGCCCCAGCGGACAATACGCAGGAGAAAGCAGCAGACGCTGCGTCAACGGCGGATGGCACAGATAATGCAAAGGCAGAAACTACGGTAGATGCAAAAGATGATGCGAAAGTGGATGCTACGACGAAAGAAAAGAAGTAGTGTTGCCAGAAAAATACTACATAGAGAAACACAGCTTGGGGATAGCACTCAAGTTGTGTTTTTTACAGAGGAGGCGTCTACGCCAGTAAAAGGCCTCCAGCTCCCTAGACGATGCCAGAGCAATTGACAACTGTCTCGGTTTCCGCTACACTATAGGCACGTGGTTTTAACCACACATACTAACGCATATCCGCAGACACACGGCAGTGCCCCAATGGGGCGCAGAGGTCCGTGCGAGGAGCACTGAAAATTCACAGGTCGACTGTGCTTTCTCTTGCTATGTTCTGCGCCAATGACGTGCGCAGACTTTTTGTATGTGCAGGTGATACTACAACAAATCTACTAATCAACGATAAGCACTATGCTCACACGGAAACAGAAAGAAGAGATTGTCCATACACTGAGTGCGCAAATGCAGGAATCGCCGGCATGTGTCATCGCCGACTTCAAAGGCGTGAGTGCCAATGATATGGTTGCACTCAAAAAGCAGCTGCGTGAATCCGGATCTACGTTTCAGGTGATCAAAAAGACGCTCTTGGCGATTGCGCTCAAGAACAATAACATCACTATGAATACCAAGGCGCTAGATGGGCAGATCGCTGTCAGTGTGTCACCCGATGAGGTGACAGCGGCGAAGATCATCTTTGATGCGACAAAGGCAAATGAGCACATCAAAATCCTTGGTGGCGTTTTAGGCGATCAGATTATGTCGGTTGATGAGGTGCATGCATTGGCAAAATTGCCGTCGCGTGATGAATTACGTGCACAGCTCTTAGGTCAATTGCAAGCTCCGATCAGCGGATTCGTCAACACATTGGCTGGTGTGCCACGCACGTTTGTGCAGGCACTTACGGCAGTGCGTGACAGCAAGGAGGCGTAGATGTTCTCAGCGTACAGTCACACATTATATTTATTCATTTTTTTAACACAACCACTATGACAGACGAAGCAAAGAAGGCGGACGCCACCGCAGAGAAAAAAGAGGTAGCAGTTCCCAAGAAGTTTGAAAAAATTGTCAAGGAGATTGAAGGGATGAGCGTCCTAGATCTCTCAGAGCTCATTACGGTTTTAGAGGACAAATTTGGTGTGAGTGCTGCAGCACCGGTTGCAATGGCAATGCCAGTTGCAGGTGCAGGTGAAGCTGCAGCAGAAGAACAGTCTTCCTTTGATGTAGAGCTTGCGGATGCAGGCGCATCAAAAATCAACGTGATTAAGGCAGTACGTGAGATTACGGGTCTTGGACTCAAGGATGCTAAGGATCTGGTAGATGCTGCTCCAAAGGTGATCAAAGAAGGTGTTGCCAAGGAAGAGGCGGAGACTATTAAAGGCAAATTAGAAGAAGCTGGCGCAACGATCAACCTCAAATAAGTTTGCGAACAACAACGCATGCACGCAAAAACCGCCCAAATCGGGCGGTTTTTGGTATTGACACAAGTGTTTTTGTGTAATAAGATTAAGTGTTAACATTGTAAAAGTGTAGTTTTTTAACAAATGCCAAAGCCATATAAGGGGGAAGATATGGTGAGTTACGGTTAAGAAAATATTGAGCATAAGGGAAAAATTTTCTCGGTGTACTACATCAAGGAAATTAATTATTCGAATGTACGCTATTGTGTGGAGTGTCATGATGAAATGCTCGACATTGCCATCACCATTGAAGGGGTGTGTGATGCAGAGACAATGGCGCACATTCCAGAGACGTCGCCAATTTACAGGGCGGTGCGAAAGCTTGTGGATAAACTGTACAGCATGTGTCCGGACTGTCAGATGCATCATGCGTTTTTTTGAAAAATGGAGGACAAACAGGACGGAATCACGTCCTGTTTTATTTTTTTTACATACTCGTTCTATTAGCTCCAGGTATCTCGACCTAAATCAACAAGGGGTTCGAAATGACGCTTTTTAAAATTACCGCGTATGATGGACAAAGATGTGAAATTGTGCTATAATACTTTCCATAGTTTGTTTTTTGTCAACTTCATAATACAAAACAATGGAGGAGTGAAATGAAAGACTGGGATGTGATTATTCCGATTGCAGTGGATAAGTTCAACGCCGCCGACGCAGGGCGGAAGGTTTTTGCAGCAGCTGTTGCGCAAAAAGCAGTGTTCTGCGATGGATGGGAGATTCATTTTCGTCGATCAAACGATGTTTTCTCCCAATGCTTCGTTAAGTTCTCACCGTTCCACGAAGCCTACACGGGTGCATGTACTAATTTTGAAAAAGATGATGTTGATCTTTTTCTGTCAATTTTGTTTCATGAGGGTGCACGATATCCGGATATTGATTATGTGGTTCCACATGTCGATATGTTGGAATCTCGACTTCTGCAATTGTTGCGGGAGAGTGGTGTACGCGGTGATCATGCTTCCATCGTGCGTCATATTGCAACGGGGACATACAGTATTGCCCCCATACTATTGGATGCGAATGTCCTGAAGTGGCTTTTCTCTGTCACTGATGAGATGTCTGGGTGGCTGGAAGATACTGTTCCTGAAAAATTTACCATTACAGAATATATGGAGTAGGGGGTCAATATGGCATATTTTATGTATCCTCTCGTTTTTTTTGTGATGATTTTCCCGCATATCGCCATTGCCGAAGTCATCTTTGATAGCGATGATGCACGCATTGTTGTTGAGTGCATTGCCGGCACATGTGTGTATACGGACGTTGGATCTGGCACACACATGACGTGCGAGCAGGCGGAAAAACGTCTTGCCGCCGTGCAGGCGCGCAAGAAAGTGCTGATGATGCAATTACAAGGGGGTGGGATCAACGATAGTGGTATGCGAGAAATGTGCATGATTGACGGTGAGGCGCAGGTTCTGCATGCCATTGTTCATCATGATGGGTGCATACATCGCCCGCACAACAACAAAGGTACCCCTCCGCGGAAGAAGCGGGGAAAGTACTATGTTGCGGGATTGTAGTCAGAGGAGAAGAGGCTTACACTAATGTGCAGGCCTCTTTTTATTTACTTTTTCGCTCTGTGCGATATACTCCATATGGTGCATATGAAGATTGATATTGTGACAATTTTTCCCGATATAGTGCGTCCGTATACAGATGCGGCGATGATGAAGCGCGCACAGCAGGCGGATGCGGTGACTTTTGGTGTGACGGATCTACGTGATTTCAGTGCGGATAAGTGGCGCCGTGTGGATGACACACCGTACGGTGGTGGTGCGGGCATGGTGATGCAAGTAGCGCCGATTCATGATGCAGTGACGCATCTCACGACACAAGAGGCAGCGGTGCCACCGGACAAACGGCATATCATCCTCTTGAGCGCCAAAGGACGGCAGTACACACAGCAAGATGCGCAACGTCTTGCCGCTACGTACATGCATCTCATTTTGATTTGTGGACGCTATGAGGGTGTAGATGAGCGTGTGGCACAGTATATTGCCAATGAGGAGATTGCCGTGGGACCCTATGTGCTTACTGGTGGGGAGTTGGGGGCTTTGGCGATTGCCGATAGTGTAGTGCGATTGTTGCCAGGTGTACTTGGCAATGCGGCAAGCGCTGTAGAGGAGTCGCATGCTACTGCAGGCTATATGGAATACCCACACTATACTAAACCGGAAGTGTATAATGGATGGCGCGTACCAGATGTGCTTGTATCTGGCGATCATGCTAAAATAGAGGCATGGCGCATGCGCCACAGTAATCATCACAGCAATGATCAAGCGCAGACGTTCGGTGATGAACCCCGGACGCAGAAAAAACAAAAATAAAATTTCACGTGATACGCTCTATTTTAGCGCAGCACCAGACCGCGTGCTTTTTGGCACAGTGGGCATTTTGGTGCTCTGTGGTGTGCTCATGATTGCATCAGCAGGTATTGTATATGCTAGTGTGCGCTTTGGCGATCCGTATCTCTTTTTTAGGCGGCAGATGGTGGGTGTTATTCTTGGATTTATAGCACTTTTTTTACTAAGTCGGATTGACTACCATATCTATCGTCGGTGGGCACTTCTCATCTACGTGATGGGGCTTGCTTTGCTGATCATTGTGCTCATCCCTGGTGTTGGTATCACATCCTATGGTGCAAGTCGGTGGATCAACCTTGGACCGCTGCCGACATTTCAGCCGTCGGAAGCAATGAAGCTTGCACTGGTATTATATGTGGCGGCATGGTGTAGTGGTAAGGGAACAAAACTGATCAGTGATTTTCACAACGGCGTCTTGCCGTTTTTAGGTATTATTATTACGCCGTGTATTCTTGTATATATGCAGCCAAATCTTGGTACAATGATTATTCTCGCTTTTATTTCTGTGGGCATCTTTTATCTTGCCGGCGCTTCGCTGAAACACCTCGGCGGTCTCATGAGTATTGGTATAATCGGTGTACTCCTGCTAGTTCTCATTGCACCCTATCGCATGGAACGCTTCAAGTCCTTTATTGATCCAATGGCGGACCCACAGGGGTCCGGTTATCAAATTCAACAAGCGCTCATTGCTATTGGTAGTGGTGGACCGTTTGGCGTTGGTCTAGGGCATAGTAAGCAGAAGGGATTGTATCTTCCAGAGCCAGTAGGGGATTCCATTTTTGCGATTATTGCTGAAGAAGTTGGGTTTATTGGTGCACTGATGCTTCTTGCACTCTTTATTGTCTTTGCTTGGCGCGGAATGATGATTGCAACACATGCCCCAGATCTTTTTGGTAAACTTGTTGCCGGTGGAATCACGATTTGGATTACCGGTCAGGCAATGATGAATATTGCTGCCATTACATCACTTATCCCCTTGACGGGTATTCCGTTGCCATTTATCAGTTATGGTGGCACATCGATTATTTTTTCACTTGCTGCTGTTGGTATTTTACTCAATATCTCGCGTCAATCACGTGTGTAAAGCGCGTTGTTTACATGTGTTGTGACAAATGCACTTTTTGCTAGTTTTGAAAAAAATCATTGGTTTCCACCGCGGAGCATACCTGTGTGAAGTATCTTGCTATTTCTTTCTGCGCCGTGTATACTTAGTGACGTATTTGCCATCCTAGCTCAGTTGGTAGAGCGGCACATTCGTAACGTGCAGGTCATCGGTTCAATCCCGATGGATGGCTCAGAGAAATTCATCTCATAGTGTATAGTGTCCTATGTCTGATCGCGTGCCGTCACATTCCACTCTCACATCACAACTCCTGCGTCTGCAGGACTCCCTTTGACATTGCGAGTAAGCGTGCAGTAATTGCAGAACATGAAGCGCGCACAGCAGATGTGCATTTTTGGCATGATAACGAACGTGCTACACGTATTATGCGTGAACTGGAAGATGCACGTAGTGACGTGGAGCGCTTTGATACGTTGCGCACTACTCTGGATGACATTGCGATTTTACAGGATTTGGCAACAACTGATGTAGAGAAGGCAGATGTGGCCGCATTGGTACGGCAGTTGGAAGAAGACTTGCGGAAACTGACACTGTATACATATTTTTCTGGCACATATGATGCTCATGACGCTATTATTACTATTGTTGCTGGTGCTGGTGGTGTGGATGCGCAGGACTGGGCGGATATGCTGGGGCGGATGTATCTGCGATGGGCGGAGCGTAAGAATTATCGTGCAGTCATCCTTGACCGCGTGGATGGTGCAGAGGCTGGCATTAAGAGCATGACAATAGAGGTGCGCGGACGATGGGCGTATGGTTGGGCGCGTGCCGATGCGGGGGTGCATCGCTTGGTGCGTTTGTCGCCGTTCAATGCAGACAATCTTCGCCAGACATCTTTTGCGCGTGTGGAGGTGCTTCCCGTTGTGCACAATGATCTAGATGTGCACCTTGCACCAGAAGATCTGCGTATTGATACGTATCGCGCGTCTGGTGCTGGTGGACAGCATGTCAATACGACTGATAGCGCCGTGCGTATCACTCACCTTCCGACAGGCTTGCAGGCGCAGTGTCAAAATGAGCGATCACAGGGGCAAAATAAGGAAGCGGCATTGCGATTACTGCGTGCACAATTACTCCAACGCCGCCTTGCTGAGCAGGCGATGGAGCAAAATGCGTTGCGTGGCGAGGTGAAAGATGCGCAGTGGGGCAGTCAAATTCGATCGTATGTTGTACATCCGTATAAAATGGTTAAGGATCATCGCACGAAGCATGAGACTGCACACGTTGATGCGGTTTTGGATGGTGACCTTGAGGCGTTTATGACAGCATACTTGATGATGATGGCGCAAGGGCAATAGTTTCAGTCGTGGTAGCTCTGCGTATATCTGCACGTAGCATAGCAGATGTGACATTTTCAGAATTATTATGTTATAATGATGGGGATGTACTACACAATCGTTTAGAAAAAATACACATGGAACAGGATATGTCGCGCACTGCACAGCAGTCGCCGAAACTGATTCACGTAGAAGGTGTTTCTAAAGAATATCCGGATGGCTTTGTGGCGCTGCGCGAAGTGACGTGTGCTATTGATCACGGGGAGTTCGTGTCTGTTGTGGGTGCGAGCGGTGCGGGGAAGTCCACGTTGCTCAAGATGATCTATGCTGACGAATTTCCTACCGAGGGATCGGTATTTTTTGGGGGACGTGATATCTTATCTACGAAGCGGCGGCTGTTGCCGTATTTTCGGCGCAACTTTGGTACGGTGTTCCAAGATTTTAAACTTTTACCACAGAAGACGGTTTTTGAGAATATTGCATATACACTAGAACTTCATGGCAAATCTGATGCACAGATTTATGACGAAGTGACGCAGATGTTGCATGTGATTAATATGGTAGACCATGCGCATAAGTATCCACATCAGATTAGTGGTGGGGAGCAGCAACGGGTTGCTGTAGCACGTGCAATCATTCACCGACCGCGTGTACTTATCGCTGATGAGCCGACGGGCAATCTTGATCCTGTTTCCGCAGATGATATTGCACGATTGTTATACAAGATCAATACGTTTGGCACAACAGTCATTTTAGCAACACACGATACAACCATTGTGGATAAAATTCGCCGTCGCGTGATCGCCATGGATCGTGGTCGTATTGTTGGCGATACTGCACAGAGTGGGTATATCATTAAGGGAACATGCGCGCTATGAAAACGATTAAGTTGGCACGCGTTTTGCGTGAGGGTGTACGCAATTTCTATCGCGATAAGTGGTTAACATTAGCGACAGTCGTGATTATGTCGTTGGCGCTCTATTTAATTGGCATTGGTCTTTTGCTTGGCTATGGCGTGATGCATGCTATTGATGCCGTAGAGGATCGGATTAATATTAGCGTTTATTTTGATCTCACTGTACCGGCAGAGGAGATTGAGGATATTAAAAAAACATTGGAGGATAAGCGCATTCAGCAGATTGCATCTATACGGTATGTATCGCGTGAGCAGGCAATGCAGGATTTTATGGCACGTGAAGGAGATAGTAAAGAAATCCAAGAAGCCCTTAAGATTGCCAATGAGAATCCTCTTCCGGCATCACTGGTCATTACAGCATATGACGCAGCTTCATATGAAGATATCAATACGTATATGCATCAGGAATACGGTGATCGTATTATGAATACTAGTTTTGATCGCAATAAAAAAGTGGTGCAGGACATCCAGAAAGTCATTATCTTCGTACGCAACATTGGTCTGGCGCTCGGTGTTATTTTTGTGGTGATTGCAGTTTTAGTGACATTGAATACCGTGCGAATGAGCCTCTATGCGCATAGAGCAGAATTTGATGTCATGCGTCTTGTGGGGGCGTCACATCTCTATGTGAAGGTGCCAACCCTTGTAGAGGGTATTCTCTACGGTGCGGCAAGTGCACTGATTGCAATTCTTGCACTCGTGGCAACAGTTTATGGCGTTGATCCGTTTGCGCAGCGCATTTTAACAGGCGTAGATCTGTCAGCAATGTATGGTGGTGTCCTCGTGATCATGATGGGCAGTGTGTTGCTGCTAGGTGTTTTCCTCGGCTTTGTGAGTAGCGCCATTGGCATTCGGCGCTATTTGGAACGATAAGGTCATTTTGCGGTAGTTGACCGTTTCCTTGATCTGTATTACAATACGGGGCATATTTTGTTGGCGTAAAGAGATCTTATGCATAAGAAAAAGAAGCGTCCCTCTTCCAAAAAGCACGTAAAAGACGTTCTTTCTACAGAAAAAGACCCGAACACATCCACACTATGGAGAAAAAAAATAACTAATCGTCTAGCGTCATTGCGCAGAGTGTGTGTGCAAGGCGCCTGTGCCGTGCAAGGTGTTTTCACGACAGTCAAAAATCGTGTACGTCACAGACATCACAGCAATGCTGCGCATCGTGTAATTCACGGTCTCTTTTCTGTGGCGACTGTGTACGTTGTTGTTGCAATGATTCTTGGAGCATATGCAGGTGGGCGGTGGCACGAGGCGCATCTTCGCAGTACTACACTGATGCGTGCAGCGGAAAAAGAAGAGGCGATTGAACAGCAACACATGCGTGATATCGCAGCTATACAAGATCGTATTGATACGTCAACCTGGAAGACCTATCACAGTGCGTGGTACGGTTTTGCGATGATGCACCCTGCAGATTGGCGTGTCCGACAGATCTATAAAACACATGAGAAGAGTAAGGCGGTATATCGCATGGGCTTTTTTACACCAGAGCAGTCTGATGATGGAGAAGGACATATGCAGGATCGTAGGGGGTTTGAGGTTGCGGTATATGATCTGCGGGATACGCCACAAATCATGAATACCGATGAGTATCCACGTTTGCGCACAGGAGCAGATCGTGCAGCGTGTCACGATATTGCAGGGCGTCTCTATGAAACAGGTGATTATCCTGCAGAAGAGTTTTACGTAGGACCTGATGATCCGTGCTATGAGCCTACGCTGTTCTTTATGCTCGTGGATGGGCGCTATATCTATACCATTGTACCTGTTATTACTGGCACAGATGAAGATGATGTGACGCAAGAAGACCTGATGGTTGCGGTTACCAATCGCGTACCAGAGTACTTCTCGGCCGTATCACAGTTTCGCAATACTGACATTGTGCGACCAAAGCCAAAGCCGGTTGCACCTCCTGTTATAGATGCACCGCATCCGGCGTGGTACAAGGTTGATGCGCTGGGACGCAAGGTTTGTGCTAAAAAAAATGATAAGCCAAGGAAGAGTAAAAAGAATAAGAAGAAGCACATGGACATGGAGTGTTGCTTGGATCCCGATGAATACCCTAATCCGCACTGCTACTACGACTTGGAGAAATACGGCAAATACTTTTAGCATCGTGGATGAGGTGCTATGCTGTTGGCAGTGTAGCTACTCCTGTGCTACAGGATAGCCATATTTTTCCCACGCTTCCCATCCACCACGTACAGTTTTAGCGGTTAGGATATTCACATCATAGAGTACGACGCCAGATTGAAAGCTGCTGATGTCTGTTGCGCCGTAGATGATGATGTGAGTGTTGTGGGGGATTTCTCTATAGCGAAACTCTAGTTCTGTGAGAGGGATATTGATAGCGCCGGCAATATGTCCATTTGCAAAGTTTCCAGAACGACGGGTGTCAATAATCGTGATATTCTGTGCTGATGGCGTAGGTTGCTGAGTAATCATTGCGTAGAGATCGCGCGGTTCAATAAACTGCACTTTTGCCGATGTCAAAAAATCTGGCTGCACTGCAATGGAGACGATGGGCTTTCCTGCTGCACGCCATGCGGTGATACCGCCTTCTAGGAGGGCGATCGTATTGTTTGTAGCGATGGAACGGAAGAGTGCGCGTGTATGCTCCGTTTCTTCACCATTTTCGGTGATGAGGACAATATGGCGTCCAGTGTGCGCAACGTCAAACGTTTCACTGGTTAAGCTACCGGGGATATGACCCTCATCATAAGCTGTTGTTGGACGGATGTCGTAGATGGCTGCTGGCGTGCTCTTATCCTGTAGTGCCATTGAAAAATCTCGTATTGTGATTGTGGGGATTGTGCGATCCTGCGATGTGGTTTCTAGATCTGTGGATTCTGCAGGATATTCTGCGTGCTGCTGCTGCGGCACTGGTGATTGTGTACTTGCTATAAAACGGGACAACGTCCACACCATAATTGCAATGATGATGATTATAGTACACCACAGGAGATATTGATCGGTTTTTTTCATATGGAGTAGAGAGTGCGTACTCTTACTAGATCTACGCAATTACTTTAATACGGCACCTTCAAAATTTTTGTGTCCGTTGAGGAAGTCATAGACTGGCATGACGACTTTACATTCTGGTTGGAGGGCTTCCACGATAATGGCGCCATCTCCAGTTTTAATACATAGTTGTCCATGATCAATAAAAACAGTGCCAGGCATCAGCTGTGCGAGAGTACGGTCTAGTGGTTCCGTGGACGGAAGGATAGAGCGAAAATGAATGCGCAGAAGTTGGGACTCATGAATTTCCCAGAAGCTAAAAATACCTGGCCATGGGTAGAGCGCGCGATAGCGATTGTAAATTTCTGTAGTGGTCTGTGTCCACTGAATATGCCCATCTTCACGATCGATGAGTTGGCATAGCGTGGCTCGCATGTGGTTTTGTGGTCGTGGAGAGATCTTTTCAGTAATCAAGGCATCTAGTGTTGTGATGAGGAGTGCACCACCAATGTGTGCGAGGCGTGCGCAGAGTTCGTTGGTTTTCTCGTGTGCTGTAATCATTGTGCGCTCCTGAGCAAGGATTGGTCCCGTATCCATACCGGCGTCCATCAACATGATTGTGATACCGGTTTCTGTATGTCCATGCAGAATGGCATTGTGAATGGGGGAGGCGCCGCGTAGTAGGGGGAGCAGTGATGCGTGTACGTTGATTGGTGCAATGCGAGCTACATCAAGGAGTTTTTGCGGTAAGATACGTCCATATGATGCTACGATGAGAAGATCAGGTTTCTGGGCTGCAATTGTTGCAATGGCATCACGATCAATTTTTATAGGTTGGAGGAGGGGGATGTTGCGCTCATGCGCAATGTCACGTACGGGATTTGCTGCCAGCGTGCGATGAATTGTGGATTTCTTTTTTCTCCCGATTTTTTTGTCGGGTTGGGTGACAATCTGGGTCACATGGTAGTGCGGCGCATGGAGTAGCGCAGTGAGAATTTCCGCGGCAAAAACACCAGTACCCATAAACACTACGGTGTGGTGGGTATCTTCAGTACTATTATGTGTCGTAGGCGATGCAGGCAGTGGTGTAGTAGCTTTGTGCGGTGCGGTTTTTGCAGGAGGTGTGCTACTTGTAGGTGTAGGCACAGAATCCTCTGCTGTGTCATGAGATGTCGTGGCAGCATGTACGGGCACATGATGCGGGGAGTGCGGTTTTCGTGTAATGTCAATTGATGTTTTCATAGACGTAGCGCAAAAATCTAATGGACTTTACTAATCAATGTTGTATTGTGCTCGCAGAGCCTGCTGTTCAGCATGGCGCTGTGTCATCAAAATACCATCCAGGTGATCAATTTCATGTTGGCAAACAACAGAGAGGAATCCATGTGCATCTATGATGCGGATAATGCCATTGTGATCATGGTAGCGTACAGTAACGTTCTCATTGCGGATAATACGCAGTGTTGTGCTAGGAATACTCAAGCAGCTTTCATCAAAAGTAACGAGACGTGAGGAGCGTTTAGTGATTTCCGGATTGATCATTGTATAGCGTGTTCCATCAACAGCCATAGTGATCACACGAACATTTTTACGTACCTGCGGCGCTGCTAATCCACAACCGTTTTCAATGCGCATGGTGTAGAACATATCGCGAATCAGTTCTTGTATATCGGCAGATTGCGGATCAGTAACTGGTGTTGCGACACGCGTTAACATTGCGTCGCCACGATGCGCCACGGGGAGGAGTTGTTCTTTGTGTTCAGTTGTTTGGTGTAGTGTTGTCATACCTCTTCATTATGGCGGATTTTTGTGTAATCGTCAAAATATAGCGTAGAATATTCATGTTGTGGTATAGTGGGGAAGGTGGTGAATGTATTAATGAATCTATATGCACGAACTATGACACAGGACACATTGATGGAGGCGGTGCGGCCAAGTGGATTTCTTGACTATTTACCAGAAACCTATGCGGCACGTCAAGACATGCTTGATACTATTGCGCGAACTTTTGCGACATTTGGTTTTGATGCCATTGAAACGCCTATGGTGGAGTTTCGTCGTATACTGGCGGCGGATGACGGAGAAACATCTAAGCAGATTTTTTCTGTAGTCAATCGTGATGTGCATGGGGAAGAATTGGCGCTACGTTTTGATCATACAGTGCCATTTGCACGATTAATTGCTCAAAATCCCTATGATGCCACAGCTCGTACGGGTATTCGCTTGCCATGGCGTCGCATGGTGGTTGGGCCAGTTTTTCGTGGTGAGCGGCCACAGCAGGGGCGTTATCGACAATTTATGCAATTTGATGCTGATATTGCGGGAACCGATGAGATGATTGCTGATGCAGAAATTGTTATGATGATGGTACGGACGATGCGTGCATTGGGCGTGGATCGTTTTCGTGTACGTATTAACCATCGGTCCATTTTAACAGGACTTGGAGCGGTGGCAGGTCTCACACGTACGGATGCAAAAGTCTATGCAGAAAAAATGCAGGGTATGTTGCGTAGTATTGATAAGCTACACAAGATTGGGCACGATGCTGTACGCGAGCAATTACAGGCACTGCTCGGTGACACCGGGGCACAGACAGTAATGGCATTTTTAGAACTACGTGGAACAACAGACGATATACTTGCACAGTGTCGTACGCTCTTTGCCGATGATCCGGATGCGCTGCGTGGCGTGGAGGATATAGCGGAAATTCTTACTATCGTACGCGCTGTTGGCATGACAGCAGATGTTGTTGATCTTGACGTGACAATTGCACGGGGACTGGATTACTATACAGGGACAGTAATGGAAACAACATTGGATGACGCTCCGCAATTCGGTAGTGTGTTTTCCGGCGGACGGTACGACGGCTTAGTACGACGCTTTACAGGGTCAGATCTACCAGCTGTTGGCGCATCGATTGGTGTGGATCGGCTGTTTGCTGCATTGCAAAGTCTTGGTAAGGATACGACGACAGATGCGCCAATCAGTGTAGTTGTGTTGCGCATCATGCCACAGCGTAATGCTTTCTATGCACAATTAGCAGATCGTATCCGTATGGCGGATATCCGTACAGAGGTTGCACTTCTTCGCGATATGACGTTTCAGCAGCAGTTTGCCTATGCCCTGCAGTCGGGTGCGCGCTATGCTGTGATTTGTGGCGAAGACGAGTATGCGCGTGATGTAATGCAGGTCAAGGATTTACAGACACGTATACAGGAAGAGGTTGCCATAGAGGAGGTTGACGCATATTTTTCCGCACGCATCACTAACGGTAGCGCTGCGTAGTGTGAGAAAAGATGCGTGGTACTACGTGATTAGGTAGCAATCTCAATTGTACGATTCTCTGTTCCATCAGCGAAGAGTGATTGTAGAATAATACGCTTTTCTTCCACAGTCACAAAGAGAAAACTGTCTTTCCAGGTGGTATTTTTATAACGCTTACCATTGCCAGTGTTGCCGGCAAGCACATAGTCAATGCCATGAACAACTTTGTGGTCAAAAACATGTTCATGTCCAGAGATGACGAGGTCAACGCCGTATTTTTCAAAAAGAGCAACAAGCTTCTGTCGTCGTGGCTCGTCACAGGTCATGTCATGACACTCCTTAGCAGATTTTTTGAAAAAGTTTACTGGTGGTATGTGAGAGAAGACGATGATGTTACGCGCAGGTGTATTTGCGAGATCGTGCTCTAACCATGCCATTTGCGCATCATCAATGCCATGTTTGACCGGGTAATCAGAGGAGAGGAGAATGAAGTGCGTTTGTTCATAGTCAAAGGAGTGATAGGGTTTTGGTGGTGCGGCAATGGGTGGCGTGATTGGCTCGGCAATAGCACCAGCAACCTCTGTTGTGGGGATTTGTAGTGCGGCAATTGCTTGATCATCTGGCGTTTGCGGTTGTGATGATTGCCGTGGTGGAGATTGTTGTGGCGGGGCTATATTTGTGGGTTTTTCTGCGTCAGGTGTCTTAAAGAAGACGTCGTGCCATGCATGAAAGCACGGTGCGCCACACTCCAAGTCATGCCGTCCATATACGATGTGGTATCGAGTGTAGTAGCGATCAAGAAGATCCTTGAGATTTGTAAGGATGGTGCGGTTTTTTGGATCAGTGTAGACAATTAGATCACCAGAGAAAAATCCTAAATGTGGCTTCAGTGATGCACCTTTTTGTAGAAGTGCTTCCAATTCGTCGTTGTGTCCCGATGGTGATTTGTAATTCTCTGCGTCGGCAATGACGGTGAACGTGAATGGCTGTGGCGGGGATGTGTCAGATGACTGCTGCTGTGCTACAACAGTAGTTTCTGCAGCACGTGCAATTTCACGCTTTTCTATTTTTGGTGTTGGCGTGGCAACAGGGTCAGTGTGTGCCACCTCTGCGTCAGACACTGTTTCACGAATTGTCGTGACAGGATTGTTCTGTGTATACCAAAAACTTGCGCCAACGCTGGCGGCAATTGACAGTCCGCCAATGATGAGGAGAATTTTTTTAAACATCATTTTGATTTTACGCGATGATTATAGTATAGCACAAACTGAGGCGTTCCATAATACAGCATAGAGGGGTGTGCGATACTGCTGGTAGTGTGTGTGCTGCCTTTTCATTTGTAGGAGGAGGTGATACTATAAGATACAGAACAATCTTTATTTTTTGGAGCTCTATGGATTTTACAACGTATCAAAAAACATCGCGCACGACGGTGCAGTACCCCGATGCTGGGCGCAATATTGTGTATCCGACACTTGGTCTTGCCGGTGAGGCAGGAGAGGTTGCGGAAAAGGTGAAGAAGATTATCCGCGATGATGGCGGCGTGATCAGTGATGTAAAGCGTGCGGCGATTGTGCGGGAACTTGGTGATGTATTGTGGTACGTAGCGCAAATAGCTACAGAGCTTGACGTGTCACTGGATGATGTGGCGCAGCAGAATATAGATAAACTTTTTTCGCGACGCGATCGCAATATGATTGGCGGCAGCGGTGATGAGCGGTAAATTTTTTGTATTGACGCATATGGCACATTATCTACCAACAATTGGCATGGAAATTCACGTGGAGCTAAAGACAGCATCTAAGATGTTTTCTAGTGCGCCGAATCTTCTTGGTATGGAGCAGTCGCCTAATAGAGCGATTGATCCAGTGACGACAGCGCAACCGGGTAGTTTGCCGGTACCCAACAGAGAGGCGATTGCCTTCGTGCAGAAGGCCGGCTTGGCACTGGGATGTACAATTGCGCGCAGGAGTAAATTTGATCGCAAGAACTATTTCTACCCGGATCTCCCCAAGGGTTATCAGATCTCACAGCATGACATGCCGCTGTGTGAAAATGGTGCAATGGCAATTGATGGTGCAACGATCGGTATTACCCGTATCCACTTGGAGGAAGATACGGGGAAATCCACACATCCACAGGGAGCGGCATACTCTCTTGTAGATCTTAATCGTGCTGGTGCACCACTGATGGAGTTAGTTACAGAGCCGGATATTACATCGGGTAAGCAGGCGCGTGTATTTTGTCAGCGGTTGCAGCAATTGTTTCGCTATATCGGTATCGCAGATGCAGATATGGAGAAAGGGCAAATGCGTTGTGAAGTCAATATTTCGCTGTACAGGGATGGCGATGATCGTCTCAGTGGACAAAAGGTAGAAATCAAAAATCTCAACTCGTTCCGTGTAGTGGAAAAAGCTATTGACTATGAAATTGCGCGGCAGACAAAACGACTACGTGCTGGTGAAAAGATTATACAGGAAACTCGGGGGTGGGATGATGTACAAGAAAAAACAGTGGCGCAACGCGCCAAAGAGAATGCCGATGACTACCGTTATTTTCCTGATCCAGATATTCCTCCACTAACCTTTACTGATGCGGATATTGCTGCATTGGAAAAATCTTTGCCAGAGCTTCCACAGGCGAAGGAGCAGCGTTTTGTGCGTGAGTATGGGTTGAGTGTAGAAAATGTTGCTGTGTTGACAGCTGATGTGTCTATGGCGCACTTCTTTGAACATGTGGCAAGCGAGCTAGGTGACAAAAAGTCATCTGGTGAGATGCAGGCAGAGGTGTCAAAGGCCATTACACTTGCAGCAAATTATATTGTGAGCGAATTGCAGAAATTTTTGGTGAAAGAAGGGCACACTGTTCGTGATATGACAATCTCTCCAGAAAATTTTGCCGAACTGATTGCTATTATTGCTGATGGCACGATTAATTCTTCGGCAGCACAGACGGTATTGCATGAGATGTACTATAGCGATCAAGACGATCCCAGTCGTATTATTGATGAAAAAAATCTTGCTCAGGTTTCTGATGCGGCTACATTAGAAAAGCAAGTTGATGCAGTGCTTGCGGCACATGCACAATCGGTTGCGGACTATCGTGCGGGCAAGGAAAATGCTATCAAACACCTCATGGGACAGGTGATGAAAGCTTCTGGTGGCACGGCAAACCCGCAAATGGTGATGACCATCTTGAAGGAGAAGTTGAAACAGTAAGGGGATTGTGCGCATACACAGCAGGCGCTGTTGTGCAGTAAGTGCAGCTTTACGCATCGCGTGTAGCAATATCGGCACGGAGGATCTCACGGTTATTGAGAGAGCTGCGGATGGTCATGTCGTCAGCGTACTCAATATCAGATCCAGTAGCAAGACCGCGGGCAAGACGTGACACTGTTAATGGATAGTGTGCAAGTTTTTGTTGCAGAAACATTGCGGTCATGTCGCCTTCGGTAGTGAAGTTTGTCGCGATGATGACCTCCGTGATTGTCTCACTCGTGATGCGCTCCAGGAGGGCATCAATTGTCAGGTGTGTGCTATCATTTTTTTTAAGTGTGCCACCCAGGACATGGTAGGTGCCATTAAATGCACGTGACCGTTCAATCGGTACAATGTCTAGGGACTCTTCCACAATGCAGAGTTTCTGTGTACTGCGATGACGATCGGCACAGATGGTACAGCGGGTGCCTTGCGCGATATTGAAGCACACGGAACATGTGGACACATCTTTGATTGCGGTGATATCTGCAGCAAATGCGTCAATGTATGCACTGCCTTGTTTGAAGACATACAGCGCTAGACGTTCTGCCATTTTTGGTCCAATGCCAGGTAGTGTAGAAAATTGTGCGATGAGTTGCTGTAGTGATGAGGGAAACATGATCGGCACGATAAAAATTTATATAGATGCTACAGAGATTCTTACGTATAGGTATTGCGTGATGGATTATGGCGCAGCATGGACTTTCTCTAGATTTTTGTAGGATGCAGATTCTTCGTGAAAGTAGAGCTGCTTCATACCAACAGGGCCATTACGGTGCTTGGCGATAATGATTTCCGCAACACCTTTATTTTGTGTATCTGGATTGACGCGATCCTCGCGATAGATAAACAGTACAACGTCGGCATCTTGCTCGATGGATCCGGATTCGCGCAAATCGGAAAGGCGTGGTCGTTGGTCAGGACGTGACTCCACAGCACGGGAGAGCTGTGAAAGGGCAAGGATGGGAATGTTGAGTTCTTTGGCAAGTGTTTTCAATCCACGGGAAATCTCAGAGATCTCTTGCACACGGTTGTCACTATAGCGCCCACGTCCCTCCATGAGCTGTAAGTAATCAATGATGATGAGGCCGAGGTTATGTTCTGCCTGGAGACGACGTGCCATGGTGCGCATTTCCATAATATTTGCACTGGAGGTATCGTCAATAAAAATTGGCGCTTCAGAAAGTTTTCCCATTGTCTGGCTAATTTGTGTAAAATCACTATCTTTAAGATTTCCAGTGCGCAGACGCCAGAGATCAAGATTGGCCTCGGCAGCAATCATGCGATCAACCAGTTGATCAGCGGACATCTCTAGGGAAAAGATACCGACGGGAACCTTTGATAATGTGCCGACTTGACGGGCGATATCCAGCGCAAGCGATGTTTTTCCCACAGATGGACGTGCGGCGAGAATAATGAGGTCGGATCGTTGCAAGCCGGACAGGAGTCCATCTAAATCTACAAATCCTGTGGGAACACCACGCATAACACCGCGATTTTTATGGAGATCATCGAGACGATCAAATGCATCACCGAGAATCTTTTTAATAGGGGTGAATTCTTGTTTGAGAGAATGCTGCGAGATGCCAAATAGTGTCTGTTCAGCATCATCGAGGATTTTTTCGAGGTCTTCGGACTCATTATAACCAAGCTCATTGATGGTTGCCGCAGCAGCGATGAGGCGTCGTAGCACGGCCTTTTTTTGGATAATTTTTGCATAATAGGTGACGTTGGAGGCGCTAGTTACACCGCGTACAAGTGATGCGACATAACTTGCACCACCCACGTCATGCATTTTCTTCTGTTCTTCCAAGAAATTGGAAATACTGAGAACGTCAATGGGATCACTGTTTTCATAGAGTGCGAGCATGGCTTCATAGATGGTATTGTGGGCTGCTGTGTAGAAATCACCTACACGCACAATGTCAGCAATCTTGGTGATAGCATCCTTGTCCACCATAAGCGCACCTAAAACAGCCTTTTCAGCCTCCGGCGCATGCGGCGGAACGCGCAAATTTTCGGAAGGTTGTTGCTCTTGTGCAGACATGAATATCAATGACTAGGGAATGATTACGTAATGTTCAGTATAGCAGGAAAAGTGCGTGCAGGCGAATGTGTAGAAAGTGCATAAATGTTGGATGGAACTGTGGATAATGAGAAGAGGATTATGGATAAGAATACAAAAACCACTTTTTGTCAAAATATGAATAAAAGGCATAGTATTGACAAAAAGTCAAAAAGGTGATATAATTGTCGGTTATGTTGAAAGAGGGCATAACACTGTAAATCATCTAAGTATACAATACTATGAATGCTATAAGTAAGATAGTTCCCGTTGTGGCAGTCATTGTCCTGGGAACAACGATCAGTGCAGTTTCAGCGCATGCCAAGTCGTCTATTGCCGTAGATATGCAAAACGGTACACTGACGGGGGATACGCAAGCTGTGCAAAAGGGTAGTTCCGCAACATTTACGATTCGCGTAATGAATAGCGGTGACGAAGAAATGACGGAAGTGGCAATCAACGTTCCCGGCGTATCAGATTGTGATCGCTCAAAAGAGGAAATGAAAAAGCTCTATGGAGGCACATTTGATCCGAAGGAAGTTGTGACATATACCTGTAGCAAGAAAGATGTCCAGTCTGCGTTTTCTGCAGAGGCAACAGTAACTGCAAAGACGAAAGACGGCAAGACACTTGTAACAGTATGTGACGATACTGCTGTGACCTTGGCAAAAAAACCGGAAGAGCCACAAAAGCCAGAGAAACCACAAGATCCCGAGAAGCCAAAAAAGCCGGAAAAAAAGAAATGCGATGCATCTGTCGGCGACCTTGTCTGGAATGACCGCAATAAAAATGGCATACAGGATGCAGGAGAAGAAGGTATTGCCGGCGTAAAAATTACAGTCACAAAGGGTAATAAGTCTTTCTCTGACAAAACAAACGGATCTGGCCACTATACAGTAGATGATCTCTGCAAGGGTGAATATACTGTAAAGGTTGTGGAAAGCACTCTCCCAAAGGGATGCTACCAGACGTATGACAAAGATGGCAAACTTGATCACAAAACCAAGGTACACCTTGACAATGATGAGCACTACAAGAATGCAGACTTTGGCTACTACTGTCCAACAAAGACAGTTGCACCAAAGACCTCCCCTCGTACAGGTGTGAGTACATCTGCAAATATCATCATCGCTGCTGTTACGGCAGCTGGGATGGCATGGAGCTCTCGTCGCCTTATACGCGTACGATAAAATACGCACATCCATTTACAGTGTTCAACATGTCCGCATGTCTTCAACAGCACACCCGCCTCACATGAGGCGGGTTTTGCGTTTTTGACACAAAAAGTTTTTTATTGTGTATTATTG
>JAXGYI010000006.1:0-80065 GCA_040772365.1 Candidatus Moraniibacteriota bacterium | reverse complement strand
ATTCTATGGTTTTGTCGTTGGTTTGCCCTGTTTGGGTGCAGTCGAGGGAGATGTTTGATGCAACTGTTGTTGTGAGGGTTGTGCCGTCGGATGGTATGCTGGTGAGGAGGATGCGGGTGAGGTAGGCTGCTGGGGATCCGTTGTAGTTTGTAAACCATCCGCCGATGATGGCTTTATTGCCGTCGGGTTGGAGGGTGATGCTATAAACAATATCATTCGCCCCCGTCCCTGTGGTGAATGTCGTGTCCAATGTGCCGTCGGTGTTCAGGCGGGCGATACAGTTGGCTGTGGTGCCGTTGTAGTTGGTGAAATATCCGCCAATGAGGATTTTGCCGTCGGGTTGAGAGGTGATGGCGTAGATAGTGTTATTTACCCCTGATCCTGCAGTAAATGTCGTATCCAGTGTGCCGTCAGCGTTGAGGCGGGCAATATAGTTGGCTGTGGTATCGTTATATGTTGTGAACCGTCCACCAATGAGGATTTTGCCGTCGGGTTGGAGGGCGATAGCGTCAACACTACTACTTGCCCCCGTCCCTGTCGTAAATGTCGTATCGAGTGTGCCGTCGGCGTTGAGACGAGCGATGCGTCTGGTTGTCGTACCGTTATATGTGACAAAAGATCCACCGATGAGGATTTTGCCGTCGGGTTGGAGGGCGAGAGCGTTGACAATGTTATTTGCCCCCGTCCCTGTCGTAAATGTCGTATCCAGTGTGCCGTCGGCGTTGAGACGAGCGATGCGATTGGCTGTGGTGCCGTTATATGTGGTGAATTGTCCACCGATGAGGATTTTGCCGTCGGGTTGAGAGGTGATGGCGTAGATAGTGTTATTTACCCCTGATCCTGCAGTAAATGTCGTATCCAGTGTGCCGTCAGCGTTGAGGCGGGCAATATAGTTGGCTGTGGTATCGTTATATGTTGTGAACCGTCCACCAATGAGGATTTTGCCGTCTGGTTGGAGGGTAATAGTGTTGACAATACTACTTGCTCCCGTGCCTGTCGTAAATGTCGTATCGAGTGTGCCATCGGTGTTGAGGCGGGCGATGCGGTTGATCGCAGTGCCGTTATATGTTGTGAAAGGTCCGCCAATGAGGATCTTGCCGTCGGGCTGGAGGGTGGTGGTGTTGATAAAATCATTTGCCCCCGTCCCTGTCGTAAATGTCGTATCCAGTGTGCCGTCGGTGTTGAGGCGGGCAATGCGATTGACGGTGATGCCGTTATATGTGGTGAAGTCCCCACCGATGAGGATTTTGCCGTCTGGTTGGAGGGTAATAGTGTTGACAATACTACTTGCTCCCGCAGGCACACCCGTGAAAAAACTCTGATCAATATCTCCTGCTTCTAGGGCATGGGCGGTGTGGGCAAAAAATACAGTAGCGATGAAAATGGGGATAAGTGCTGAGGAATAAACTATACGTCGCATAGTGCTGAATGTCATTTTTTATATCTATATACTTTTGTGTGTATTATAGCATAATTACAGAAAGACCAAAGTGGAGATAGTACGTAGCTGATAACTCGTTACTGGTGTCAATTTAAGAATGAAGAGTTAACACTGACATGAAGTAGGAACTGGAGTTGAAAGACGCTGAAATGGCTCACGCCTCATGATGTGATTTATAGTATTCTTTATGTATGTGTTTATATAGGCTTTAGAAGAGCTCCATGCCTCATAACAAGAGACTCTACGCTCACAAAATATATCGCGCCACACCACATGATGCCATCACTCAAATCGGATAAAAGAGAAGATATCCATCACCGCTTTACATTCTCGCTTTATATCCCCGTAATAATCTATGCTATACTACAGGCGTGTTAAATTATAAAAATCTTGATTTATGAATACAGACATCTTCAAAGCCTATGATATTCGCGGCATTTATCCGACGGAGATTGACGAGGACACTATCTATCGCATCGGCGTGGCAACCGTCGCCGAACTGAACGCGAAGAAGCTTGCCGTCGGGCGCGACGCGCGACAGTCTGGCCCGTCACTGCACAAGGCACTCATTGATGGCATCACCGATGCTGGTTGTGACGTCATTGACTTGGGTATGGTCACCACGCCCATGCTGTATTTCGCATCGCACGCTTTGCGTGTGGACGGCGCCGTTTCCGTAACGGCATCTCACAACCCCGGCGAATACAACGGCGTGAAGATTTGTCGACGTGATGCGCAGCCGGTTGGTAGTGCCACAGGACTGACGACAATCCGCGATGCTGCCATTGCGAATCAGCCACCACAAACAACGCACAAAGGCACCATCACCCCACACAACATCCACGACGCCTACTATGATTATTTTGGTGCATTTGCGGCATTTGGCGACAAGAAATTTCACGTTGTGATTGACTGCGCCAATACAATGGGTGTCTTGGAATTGCCATTTTACACACAACGCTTTGCCAACAATTTCACCGTCACACAGCTCTACTGTGACCTTAACAGTGCCTATCAAGGCTCACATGAGGCCAATCCCCTCAAAACGGAAACCCTTGCGGAGTTACAAAAAAAAGTGGTGGAAGTTGGCGCCGATCTCGGCATTGCCTATGACGGCGACGCTGATCGCATCGGCTTTGTGGATGAAAAAGGCGCCATCATCCCGATGGACTTGACGACGGGACTGATTGCGCGCGTTCTACTGACCGACAATCCCGGCGCCACAGTGCTCTATGACTTGCGCTCATCGCGCGCCGTCAAGGAAGTAATCGAGGAAGCCGGCGGCGTCGCACGCGAATGCCGCGTCGGTCACGCCTTCATCAAAGAGCAAATGCGCGAGGAAAATGCATTATTTGCTGGCGAGCTCTCCGGACACTACTACTTCAGTGCCAACAAAAACGGTGAAGTGAGTACACTTGCAGCATTTACCCTCCTCAACCTCATGGCGCGCACTGGCAAAACCATCTCAGCACTGATCGCCGACTTGCGGCGCTATCACCACAGCGGCGAGATCAATTCCGACGTATCGGACAAAGACGCCATTATGCAAAAACTGAAAGATATTTATGCCGACGGAACTCTGCATGAGCTGGACGGCATTAAAATTGACTATCCGGAATGGTGGTTTAACGTCCGCCCATCCAATACCGAACCCGTCCTGCGCCTCAACTGTGAAGCAAAAACACAGGCCATGATGGAAGAAAAACGCGATGAGCTGCTCGCCATCATCCGCGGTACACAGTAAACCTCTTCAGCAAAAGCAAAGACATCGCACGCCTATACCGCAACCATGCCCATCTTCTCGCGCACGATGCGCATCTTGACGTCGGCAATCTCACGTGCCCGCACGGCGCCATCGCGTAGCAGCGCCTCCACCTGATCGTCGCTCCACGCCGCCATACGTTCTTGCAACGGCACAATCGTCTGCACAGCAACATCCGCCAAAGCATCCTTGAACACACCGTACTGCTGCCCTGCAAATTTTTTCTCCACGTCCTGCGGCGTCATGTCCGTCAGTACTGCATAGATCGTGATCAAATTTGCCAATGCCGGCTTGTCCGCGCGAAAAACAATCTCACTGCCGCTGTCCGTCACCGCCTTACGAATTTTTTTGGTAATTGTTGCAGCATCATCACTCAGCGCGATGTAATTATAGACACTCGCCGCCGACTTGCTCATCTTTTTGTGTGGATCGTCCAATCCCATGATGCGCATCCCCTCTTTCTTGATCAATGCCTCCGGCACAACAAATGTCTCACCAAACCGGTGATTGAACCGCTTGGCAAGATCACGCGCCAATTCCACATGTTGCGTTTGGTCCTCGCCCACCGGCACCTGCGCCGCATCATACAAGAGAATATCCGCCGCCATTAGGACGGGATACGTAAAGAGTCCGACGCCGATGTGCGCGTGTTCGCTTTTTGCGGTCTTGTCTTTGTACTGCGTCATTTTTTCCAATTCCCCCATACCTGCCATCGTCGTCAAAATCCACCCCAACTCCGCATGCGCCGCCACGTGCGACTGCACAAACACAGTAGACCGTGCAGGATCAATGCCGCTGGCAAGATACACTCTTGCTACATCTAACGTACGTCGCCGCAACTGCGCGGGATCCTGTGACACGGTGATGGCATGCAAATCTACAATGCAAAAAATCGCCTCGCCCGCATCCTGCAGCGCCGTCCAATTTTTGATCGCGCCAAGATAGTTGCCAAGGTGCAAGTCGCCACTGGGTTGGGTACCAGAAAAAATGCGTTGTGCGGACATAGACATCATATTAACAATCACAGTCTCAGTGTAATATGTCCGCCGCACCTTGTCCACCGACACATAACTATGATCGGTACATTGACCCAGACGATCACATGCACTGCAGCTGGAGTCCATATAGTAGATTAGTGTATAATTATGATCATTGCGGAGATACTGCTTTTATAATTAGTTTGGGTGTGGTAAAAATCATACTAATAGCTTAAACTGTTTTTGACGTCGATCGCAAGGAAGGAATGTGTAAAATCCAGACTCTAGAAAAATTATGAAAAAACATCTCATTATAGCAATATCGCTAAGTATTTCATTCGTAATTTTATCATTTTTTTCAGTAGCGGGATTTCAGCTAAACAATTTAAGATACAGCGGAAGTGCAATTACGACTGATGAGCTGGCTCATATTGCTAGTGGGTATTACTACTTGAAAACTGGGAGGTACTTCTTGAATGTTGAGCATCCCCCTTTGGTAAAGGATCTATCCTCCCTGCCCCTTGTACTCATAAATCCAATTTTTCCTAAAATATACCAGGATTTCATTATCACTGAGGGCTACGCTTGGGAGCATTATCCGCCTCAAGAGTTTATTTTTTCAAAAAACCTTGAGATCAGAAACGCGCAATGGGATTTTGCAAGAATATTTCTTTTTAACCCCCAAAACAATCCTGATGTTATCGCGCTATGGTCAAGGCTCTCAATCATTGTATTTAATGCATTGTCCCTATTTTTACTATACCTCACAGTTGCGAAATCTTGGACTGCGCGAGCTGCTACGATAAGCCTCTTCTTGATTGTTTTTTCACAATTCAATTTAGCTCACGGCTCGCTAGTAACCATGGATGTTATGTCTTCTGTTTTACAGATGCTGGCACTATTTTCTTTTGCCCACTATATAAAAAATGTTGCGGAAAGAAAAAAAACTATATCCTCTTTTGTAGCAACTGCATTGTTTCTATCCCTTGCTCTTTTATCTAAATTTTCTTCAGCCATTTTGATTCCTTCTATGTTCATAGGGGGTATTATCTATATTACGATTGCAAAAAAACACTGGAGAGATTTTTTTCAATACATTGCAAGGTTTACGTGTCTTGTGATGACAGCGCTGCTTTTCATTTCAGTTTTTTATTACGCCCATACTTTTAATATGGATGGTAGTGATATGGTTGCTCAGATACATTACTACTATCCACACGATTTGCCTTTTGGTATAAAAGAGGTATTGACAACCTTTGTATTCAGTAACCCGCTGTTAAAAGGACTGGCTCAATATGCGAATGGTGTGCTAATGGTGTTCTCGAGAATGAATTCTGCACATCAACAAATATTTTTTATGGGAAATGTTTATGGTTCAGAAGGGGCGGGCTTGATGTATTTTCCTATATTATATTTTTCAAAACTTTCTATCGGCTTATTAGTTTTAAATTTGATATCTTTTCTGATTATAGCCTTGAGATTTACTTTTTCCAAAGATACGTTGTCGCGGAGAGTAAAATCATTTTTCAATAACCCTGCCTCTTTTCTCATAACTGTATTTATTTTTTTCTATTCTGCTACAACTCTTTCATCTAATTTGCAAATAGGATTAAGACATATCATGCCAATCATTCTAGGATTGACTATTTTAACGGCAAAAACTATAGATTCTTTTTGGGACAAAAACTTTTTAAAAATTAAGTTTAGTTCTCTTTTTTCAATAATCTTCGTAGTAATATTTTTATCGGTTTTAAACGCATTTCCAAATTATTTAAGCTATTATAACTACTTTGCTGGCGGGAAAGAACGTGGCTATAAAATAGCAACAGATTCTAATTTTGACTGGGGACAGGATGCGAAAAAACTGATCAGGTGGATAGATGAGAATGATATTAAAAAGATCTACATTGATATTGAGGGCAATATTCCCCTGCAGTGGTATATAGGAGATGCTTATAGGGTTTTAGATGTACAAAAATACCCGCATCCAGAAGCTGGATCATACATAGCGGTGGCCATTTCAAAATATGAACTTAAAAAATATGATTTCCCTTTGGAAAATCTCATTAGCCACATTGGAAGCACTATTCTCATTTTTAAACTATAGACCTCCTCTGAGAAGAAAATTTGGACAAGTGTCACTGCGCTGAATATGCCGAACAGGTATACGCTAATTTTTGCAAATCCGTGGGCAAGCCTCCGTCCGTCGCACAGGAAGAGTGATCTACAGCAATAGCGTGTCTTGTGATCACAAAAAACCACACAGTACTGCTGCGTGGTTTTTGCGGTAGTATTTTTTGAGATTGTTACACTTCAATCACGACGGGTAAGACCATCGGGCGGCGCTGCGTCTTTTGGAAAAGATACTCGCCCACGCGATCGCGAATGTCATTTTCAATCTGGCGAGAGTCCATTTTCGTATCACGGCTAGTCGCTTTTTTGATAATTTTCTTGACATGTGTCTTCGTCTCATTAACAAGATCAAAGTTGTCTTTGACATAAATGAAACCGCGCGACGTGATTTGGATGTTGCCCACAACTTCTTTGGTTTTACCATCCACGAGAACCGTGATGACATACATACCATCTTCGGAAAGCATCTGCCGGTCACGCAATACTACGTGTCCAATATCACCTACACCAAGGCCGTCAATAAAAACATAGCTAGAATCTGCTTTTTCCTTTCGAATCCGCGACCCCTTCTTGCTAAACTCCAAAATCCCACCATTATCCAAAATTGCAATGCGCTTCTCGGAAAAGCCCGCCTCTACGGCACGATTAGCAGCCTCCTTGAGCATAAAGTAGTTGGCATAGATTGGCACAAAGTACTGCGGCTGCACAGTTTTGATCACCTCTTGAATGTCCGCCGCTGTAGCATGCCCGCCCATATGGATATCCATGATGTCGGAATGGATCACGTGATCGCACTTGCGATAGAGGTTATCCTTGAGGCGTTGAATAGACCGTTCGTTACCAGGAATCACAGAGGATGAAAATACAATCGTATCAGACTTCTTTAATTTGATAAAACGGTGATTGCCCGTCACGATGCGGTTGAGTACGGCATTGTGCTCGCCCTGCGCACCAGTACACAGAACAATCACCTTATTATCTGGATAGCGATCAATATCATTGATGGGGATCAGCAGATCCTTGCTGATTTTCAAATACCCCAACTGCTGCGCTACTTCAATATTTGTACGCATAGAGTAGCCGTCCAGTGCAACCTTGCGACCTACTTTTTCCGCATAGTTCAGCAGCAACTTAATGCGTTTGATCTGTGACGCAAATGTGCCGATGATCACGCGCCCCTTTGCTTCGCGCACTAAATCTTCAAGATTACCCTGTACAATTTTTTCGCTATGCGCCTTTGTCTTGATCGATCCCAAGCTCTCCAAGAGTAAAATGCGCGGTTCTGGAAATTTCTTCAGTTGCTCATAAGACACCACCTCACCCTCTACAGGATCGTGATTAATAGTCCAGTCCCCCATGTGGATTGCTGTGCCAACCGGCGACACCAACGCCACACCCATGGAATCCATAATGGAGTGCTCCACTTCAAAAAAATTGGCTGTCAGTGCACCAAGACGCACCGTGCGGTCAATATTTTTCACACTAATCGTGCGAATTTTATCCGCCGACCCCGGATCATGATCTTCAAGCTTCTTTTTAATAAGTGCAAGAGTCAGGTCGCGTGCAATTACCGGTGGATAGCCAAGTTGCTTGAGTACAATTGGCGCAGCACCAATGTGATCAAGGTGCCCATGCGTAAAAATGACACCGCGAATATGATGCTCCTTACCTTTCAAATAGCTCACATTTGGCACGATGTAGTCCACGCCAGGCATATCCTCTTCGGGGAACTGCATACCCATATCCACAATGACAATATCCTTACCATACTCAAAAACCACCATGTTGCGCCCCACTTCCTCTTGTCCGCCAAGCGGAATAATACGCAACGTATGTTCTTCGATTTTTGGCACACGTGATCCTTGCTGCTGTCCATTAGAGCTCGTAGCATGCAAGATGCGCTCTGCATTCGTTTGCAATTGTGGACGTCGTAATGCACGTTTTTTTCCACTTTTCTTTACGGCCGCTTTCTTAGGGCTGCCCGTGGTTTTCTTCTGCGATCCTTGTGCTGATGCTGTATTTTTTCCACGGTGAGTCTGCGATGCTTTTACACCGTCAAGACCTTGCACAGCCTGCTGCAAATTCTGTGACCGTTGTGTGCGCGGCACAGCATGATAGACTTGTGCACTACGTTGCTTCTGTCCAAATTTCGCACGGACCTTTTCCGCATTTTTACGCGCCGTACGATTAATGGGCTGGTGTACGCCATTGTGGCGTCGCCCAGATAGAGCCGCATGCCGCGAACCACTGCTCTGCGCTACATCACTCGTTTTGTTTGTTTGTTGTTTCATCATACATGTAACAATAAGTTCTTTAAATTCAAATACTGTTTATTTGTTATACGATTGTACTATGCAAGTACAACACCGCTGTACGGCACAAGTTTATGCCGAAAGCAGTGCTTATAATATCATCAAAAATAAACCAATGTTCTAGAGATAGCGATGCACGTACTCCACGCACAGTCACTCTACACCATACTTTTTCATTATTACTGCTATATCACAATGAAGAAACCTCGCGTTCCACTGCAGATGGACGCTACATGGTTATCCTGCATTACAAAAGACGTTATTCTCTGCTAATCTCATAAGACCTGCGATACCAACCGGATCGCAAACAAGATAGTTGTGTAGTCTCTTTATAGTAGCACAATACCATCAAATGCGCAATAGCCCTCTCTTTGGCTTATTTCAAGGCTTTTTTGAAATCTTCTACCATATCTACCGGTGTAGGGTCTTGACCATATGCCAATGCAAGATAGTACGCCACCCAATCACCAAGCGCCAATGTTGCAAAAATACGAAAAAGCACATCATCGCCCTCCGGCATATCCACAATTTCTACCTCCACACCCTTTTCTTCCAAAAATTTTGCCGTAATAGCAAAGCGCTTAACATTACGCGGATGATCCTCGCCATCTCGTAACATAATCACATAGAACTGCGATTGTGGATTTGTAAACCCCACAAATTCATTATGGTTGAGTTCGGGAAAATAATTCCAAAATGCTGGTGTCTTAGCATGCTCATTCAACTTAATCTTCCAGATCATAGCAAGCGACTTGAACTTTGTCGATGCGTAAACGACCGGTGTTTTGCCAACAATCTTCTGCGCCATTGCCTTGCCCTGTGCCTCAAGATTTGGAATCACCGCACGCAACTGCTGTACAGTTGAATCAAAATCTACAGCCGATGTGGGCAACTTCCCCGCATTGACAAGCACCTGCACAATCGCAGCTACAAAATGACCCGTTGCCACACGCGGTTGAAAATGAGCAAACGGAATCGGCAACTTCACATGTGGCAAATTATGCTCTTTGCACAAACGCTCAATAGCGCCACCTGCAGAAACACCAACACATGGCAGCTTATGTGCAACCGCCTCTTCAAATGAGGCAATAGTTTCCTCTGTATTACCAGAATGTGAACAGATCACATTGAGGCAGTCATGGTATGCTTCTGGCGGTAACGTATAGAAACGATTTTGGTAGATGGGAAAATGCTGACATGCACCAGAAACATCACAGAAGTGATGGATGTACGTACGTAACACACTTGCCGGTAATGCACTACCACCCATGCCAGAGATCATCACAGAAGAAAAGTGTTTTGGTACATCACAATCACGCGCTGCAGAACATCCCTGTGCAAATTGATTGGGACTTTCTAAAAAGACACGACGCAAATTACTTGCATCCACCACATGTTCCGTCATAGTATGTATATTTAGTGTTTATTTATACAAAAAAATTCTACTGAGTATGCCTCTTCAGCACCCTCTTCTCTTTAATATACCATTTTTCTACATTTGTAAAACGGTCATATGACGTATTGACTTTTTGTACCGTCATACCTTTAATGCTATCACTTTGAAAATAGGCAATCATTGGTGCAAAGAGAAACACCGCTGGATCCTCCGCCTTCAATTGCTCTTGTTGTTTTTTGTATGCCATCATGCGATCTTCTGCAGATATGCTTTCTACAGCAAGTAGCAGTGCATCATCCATTGCCTTATCAGCAAAAAGTGCGTAATTCATGCCAGGGTCATTCTTCTCCTTAGATGACCATAGTGGCATCAAGTTTGGCTCAAAGCGCATTTGATGTGCATACAAGAGCGCATCGTAATCACGTGGTTTTATGGTATTGGTCTCTAGATCATTTTTTTCATGCGACACAATCTGCACGTCAGCGCCAACCGCTGTCCACTGGTCACGCAGCATCTCTGCTGTTTTCACAAACTGCTCTACATCACCGCTAATATGTAATGCAAATGCAAGACGGTCTTGACCTTTGACACGTATACCATCGTTGCCACGTTTCCATCCTTTCTCCTCCAAGAGAATATTAGCGCTCTCTGGATCATAGTCCGGCTGTTGTACATCAGCATCAAAACCTGTCACACCAACTGCGAACGGTGATAGGCGTCGCATCGCCATCTCGCTAAATACATCACGAATAATAGCGTCACGGTTTGTTGCACGTGAAAGCGCTTCCCGCACCTCATCATATGCTAGCGGTACACTTTTACTCTGATTGAAAAATACTGCAAAGTAGTGTGGTAATTGTATTGATTTTTCCTGAACGCTCTTCCGACGCAAGAGATCGATATGCTCTTTCTTGTCCACCACAACACCGCTCACCGTGCCATCACGAAATGCCGTTGTTGCCTCATCACGCGTGGCATAAAAACGAAATGTGATGCGCGTAATCAAGGGTTTACTTTTAAAATAGTGATCATTGGCACGTAGACGATACGCCGTAAATAAGTTATTGGACACATCAAAGCTAATGGCTCTGTATGGTCCTGTGCCAATTGGGCTTTGATTGTACTCCGATAGACGAAACTGCTCCGGCGTTGTCGCTACCCAGATATGCTCCGGTATCATACCAAGCGTCAGGCTATGCAGAAAAAAACTGTTCGGCTGTTCAAGGATGAAACGCACGACATAGTCATCAATTTTCTCCACACGCACGCCCTGCCACAGCAGTCGCAGATCGTTATTTACACCAACGGCACTGTACGCAATATTTTGCACAATGCCAACCGTATAGAGCACATCATTCGCTGTAAACGGCTCACCGTCGTGCCACAGCACACCGTGTCGCAAATAGACTGTATACTGCTTTGCATCTTCACTCATCTCATAGCGCTCCGCCAAATCCGGCTGCAGAAGGCCATTTTCATCGTAGTGAAAAAGTCCGTCAAAGATCAACTGCGCCAGACTTTGATCAACTGCCGACGAGTGTGATAAGAGTGGATTAAGATAGCGGGGTTGCCCAACAAGCGCTCCAATGTAGTGTCCACCGCTGCGTGGCACAGGCACCGTCGTATAGTGATAGATCGCTCGCAACCACCATAGAAAACTCCCTACAATGATCGCAATAAGTACGACCACAATAATCTTGTTCTGCAAAGAAAACCCCTTCGTGGCATAAAACAGGTTGCGAGGTGAAAGAATTTTTAGTGAAGAAAGGTATTTGATAGAGCTCAAACTACACATTACATAGCAGACACTGCCGCAGTATCACATGCCGAATTTAACTGTTAGTGCCGCTAAAATCACAAATAGCACACCAAGGACGATCGTCGACTGTACAAGAAATTTCTCAAATCCCCGACGCGTGTGATAGGATCCCCCAAAGCCGCCAGCAACAGCGGCGCCCAGTCCTTCTCCCTTATTCTGCATCAGCACAGCACCAACGAGAAGTACAGAAACAATGATTTGTGCTATAGCCAAAATTTTCATAGATTATCACTCTTGCGATTAACTCTGCCTAGCATACTACAAACGTGTGAAAAAGTAAAGATGTATACTGTGTACACATGCACTATACAATAATAGACCTCTTTTATGGGTTTACCGTATTTTTCCAACTATTTCAGATTTTCCTAATAGGATTTTCACTCGTAAAATCCTCGTAGGATCCTCATTTTGCAAAATCAGTCCCATTTTGTGCGCACATCGCCTGCCTACTCGCGCGCCATCCACAAACCGTGCAAATTGCAATATGCGTATGCCGCCACAGGTTCGGATGATGTGCAAAAGATCGCCTCTGGCTGATCCTCAGGAGAGAGGTAAACTGTCTTTGTCTTGTTTTCCGACACGAGCGTCACCCACTCAATGTAGTGATCGCTTTCCATCGGATGCGGCGTTTCGCCGATTTTTACAATAATGTGCTCGCCGTCGCGCACAATCACCGGCACGTGCTTCTCCGTAGATGCGTCCTCGGTGTTGACGTGCAAGAGTGTCATCGGCTGCCCGCAACACACCAGCTCACCGGCACCTGCATGGTGCACCTCCACAATATTGCCGCAAATAGTGCAGCGATAGATCTGATTGCGTTCCGTCATAGAATTTTTAGTTAAGACAATTACACTTCACCTTAGTATTATACACGATGCGCTTCCGTTCCCGCCAGACGTACATAGAGATCACGCATCAGCTTGGCGTCATCCAGCGCGTTGTGCAATTTGTAGGCATCCACATCAATACCAAATTGCGCATAGAACTGTCGCTTTTCCCCGCCAATCTCGCGCGCCGGCGATAATCCCACGGCAAACAACATGGAAGCGAAATCAATCGGAATACTGTGAATCGGTTCTTTCTCGCCATCAAATAGCTTGTGCCAATACGCCATATCGTAGTGGTTGACCGTTGCCACTAAGTGTGGTTCGGTATTACCGCAAAATGCACGGATTTGCGTGCGTGCCTCCTCGTGCGACACTGCATTACCGACAAGGTGTGGCACCACATTATCGCGCACCCACGCACTGATTTGCGCCGGATCGTATGCCAATTCACAATACATCTCCCGCGTCCCATCCAGCGACACCATCCCCACGGACATGAGGTGGTCGCGCATGAGATCATGTCCCGTAAATTCCGCATCAAAAAACACCACGTCGCGTGAATAGGGCGTCATTATCTGTTGCTGCTGCATATCTTTCACACTACATAAGTCATTACACGTCATTGTGTACTATACCACACAATCCATGCCCTCACCATCATCCCACCTATCGCGTCCTTTCACTCACCGCCGCACCCAATCCTTATCATACGTCGCGCCTTGGTTGGCTTTGTTAATCAGCGTATTAATGATGTGCCAGCGGCGCTTTTTTTCCGCCCACGGAATCGTGTCGGGAAGATGCGTTGCGGCATGAGTGCCGGGGCGTGGCGAATAGCACCCGATAAAAGCTTTCACAAATCCAACCCGCGTGACAAGGTCTACAGTCTTTTGAAAATCGTCTTCTGTCTCACCGGGAAACCCTACAATGATGTCTGTAGCAAATGTCGCATCTGGCACTGCTGCAACAATGCGTTGCGTGAGTTGTTCAAAATCCTCCGCAGTATACCACCGCCGCATTGCCGCAAGCACTGTATCGCTACCCGACTGCACCGGCAAGTGGATCATGCGATCAATGGTGGTATTGCGGGCAATCACGTCAATCAGCGTATCAGAGAAATCCCACGGATTGGAGCTGGTGAATGTCACTGTGCGAACACCGGATGTTTGCGCCACAGCCTCCAGAAGATGCGGAAAAAGCGTGGGAATGCGCGTCTTGCCAAGATGGTCCACCATGACGGGCGCAACGATCGTGCCATCGGGCAAAGTGTATGCATCGATGTTGTTGCGCACAAGGTCTGCGCCGTAGGAATTAACGTTTTGTCCCACGAGCGTCAACGATGTGTAACCCGCAGTAACCGCATGGCGCACATCCGCAAGAATGGCATCAAATGGGCGTGATTTCTCTTTGCCGCGCGCAAACGGCACAATACAATAACTGCAAAAATTGTTGCACCCGTTGGAAATGGACACCCATGCATGTGATCCCGGCGCACGACGCGGACGAGATGCGGCAATGCTCTCCGTCGGCATCAACGTTACATCTGGCAATCGGCGCGCAAGTGTTTTTTGCAATGCACCGCTCGGCTCACGCCCCGCTGCACCGACAATACACCCTGTTAGTATGACTTCTTGTGTGCGTCCGTTGCTTTTGGCGTGCATGCGTACATTGCGCACATAACCGTAGACCTTCTCCTCCGCCATACCACGAATCATGCAGCTATTCACCACAACAATATCCGCATCCTGCTCCGTGGACACAGGCACAGCACCACGCTCCAGATAGTACTGTCGTATGCGCTCGCTATCCGCCGTGTTTTGCTGACATCCAAATGTCTTGATGAAAAATGTCTTGCCCATGGTCTCCCGTGTAGCATGATTATCCTACCAATAATACCACCATCGCGATGTGATGCAAGCCTTGCATGCACACCATTTGCGCATTCATCCGTTATGCGCTATACTGCAACTAGAAATAAAAATACATGCAAAAATTATGTCTGACGAAATTACACAACTTTCTGACGAGGAGAAGGTGCAAAAAATCCAAGCACTGCGCGACATGATCACTAGCGCAGAGCAAACCATCCAGAGCGCCAAATCCATGCTTCTCCAAATTGAAGGAAAGAAGCGTGTTGGGCGTCGCCGTAAAACAGAAGAAAACGAGGGCAATGTCGTGCAAGGCACATTTGACGGACAATTAATGATTGGCACAAACGGCAAGCAATATCCTGTACCAGCAAACTACGCGTCTAAATCCAAGCTTGTAGAGGGCGACTTCCTCAAGCTCACGATCGTACCAGATGGATCATTTATTTACAAACAAATCGGTCCTGTTCCGCGCCAAAACAAAATTGGCATTGTCGGACAAGACGCCAGCAACAACTATTTTGTCGTTGCTGACGGCAAGCCTTACCGCATCCTCCTCGCATCCATTACCTATTTCGGCGCCGAGCCAGGTGATGAGGTTGCAATTGTTACATCGCAAGATCCCAATGCGACGTGGGCATCTATTGAAGCAATCTTACAGCATGCCCCTTCCGGTACAACACCGCCATCATTCAGTGCGCTTACACCACATGACACACCAGAAAACACAACCCCAAAAACCGCAACGGAAATACTCACTGGATCCACAGAGTCATCCAATACTGCACAGAACGACATTATTGATGAATGGGTGCCGTCCATTGATGAGATTGAGCAGGAAATTCGCAATGAGATGAAGCGCGCAACCGATGATTAGTAGTAAATCACCTATCTATATTTGATGTTTATGTCACAGTCATTTACCGCACCACAATTAACGCGGCGAGATTTTTCTTTTGTTGCTTTTATTGGCGCAGCATTTGCATTATTTGCCATCCCCATCCTCACAAACCTCAATTTACCATTTATCCACCTCTCCCTCCCCGTCATCGTGGGCATGATCATCTTTTTTGTTCTGATGGCTATGGGCGCCCTTGCTATTGCAGGTCTCATCGCCACACGCATTCCTGTTGTCTTACAGCTTGCAAAATTCGCTGCCGTCGGCGCGTTCAACACATTCCTCGACTGGGGTGTCTATAGCCTCCTCATGCTAACAACACAGGTCTATGCCGGATCCGCAATTGCATTATTTAAAGCAACATCCTTTGGTGTTGCTGTCATTGGTGGATATTTGTGGAATAAATACTGGACATTTAATGCACCTGATAAAAGCACCGCCAATGAAATGGCACTCTTTCTCACAGTAAGTGTCATCGGCGCGGCGATCAATGTAAGCCTGACATGGTTTATTGTTCAGATTTTTACCGGCACGCAAGTAGTAACGCCGCAGCAGCTAGCGCAGATTGCTGCCGGTGTAGCAACTGTAGCCTCCATGATATGGAACTTTTTGGGATATAAATTCATCGTATTCAAAAAATAACCCACCATGCATTCGCACTATGCTATAATGACACGAGAAATGTGATCATGTGATTATTAATGCTGTTTTACTATGTCTGCAACACTCTACCGCGCCTACCGTCCCAAAAAATTTGCTGATGTCATTGGACAAGAGCATATTGTTACTACACTGCAAAATGCCATTCGTGCAGACCGTATTGCACATGCCTATCTCTTTACCGGACCGCGTGGCACCGGCAAGACAACATTAGCGCGTATTTTTGCCGATGCTGTCAATGCCACACGCGCAGATGGCACACCCATGCCCGACGACATCCGTGATCGCCTTGCGCAAGGACAGTCTCTTGATATTATCGAAATTGATGCAGCGTCCCATACCGGCGTAGATAATATTCGCAGCCTACGAGAAACCGTTGCTCTTGCACCATCTGAGGCGCGCTATAAGGTTTACATTATTGATGAGGTGCATATGCTCTCCACTGGTGCATTTAATGCACTCCTCAAAACACTAGAAGAACCACCCGCGCACGTGATTTTTATTCTCGCTACAACAGATATCCATAAGGTACCGGCAACAATTACATCACGATGCCAACGATTTGACTTTGCGCGCTTCCCTCTCAATGAGATTGTGCGCAAGCTCACGATAATTGCCAAGAAGGAGAAAGTAAAAATTGCGGCGGAGGCTGTAGAGATGATTGCCCTTGCAGCAGATGGCGGCATGCGCGATGCCGAAAGTCTCCTTGCACAAGTTTTTGCCCTTGAAGATAAACATATCACTGTTGCAGAGGTTGGTCGCATCCTCGGCACAACAGACGCTCAAGATCTTATGGCGTTTGTAGAAGCGATCAGTAAGGGTGCAACTATGGACGCTTTAGGCGTCGTTACACGCGTTGCCGCAGATGGTTACAACATTGAGACATTCACCCGGGCAGTCATCGTTCATCTGCGAACCATGCTCTACATCTCTGTTACCGCTGACACACATGATGACGCAATGACAAACCTCCTCTCCGTCACCCACAGCGATCTCACACAGCTACGCGCATACACACGCCATCTCACAAGTGCACAAATCATCTTCATGATTGAGGAATGCACTACAGCACTCACCAAGTCCCGTGCCACAACAATTCCGCAACTGCCTTTGGAAGTTGCCGTGGTACGAATCTGTACACATATCTCCAGCCCTCCCACTGCACAGCAGCCACCATCTACAGCACCACGTCAAGCAGCGACACCGCAAAAAACCGCTGCTACCCCCCGCACCGCAACAGCACCGTCAAAACATACAACGCTCCACAGTGTGCCTACCACCTCCCACAATACTACGCAACAGCAGTCTTTGGATGCGACAACATTCGCCGATGCGTGGCACGCATGCATCACTGGGCTTAATACACAGCACAAGACACTAGCACAACTCCTCACGCAATGCACTGCTTGCGTCGCCGACGAAAACACGATCAATATTACCGTACCATATGCTTTCCATAAAGATAAAATTACCGAGCACGCCAATCGCAAAATCATTGAAACTGCCCTCTGTGAGCACTGTGAGCGCACCCTCAAAATTACCGTCTCTGTTGGCGCCTCAACGGAAAACACCGCCACATCGTCTGAGCTCCTCTCCTATGCCACACAACTGATGGGTGGTACAGCATAAAATACTTGAAAAAAAATGTATCCTGCGGTACTATAGTCAACATGTGCAAGACTCCCCTGCTGTCCGGTAGCCAAGCGGTAAGGCAACGGGTTTTGGTCCCGTCATGCGCAGGTTCGATCCCTGCCCGGACAACAAAAAAACAGAATCCGCGTGATTCTGTTTTCATATTTTCCCTATCAGTCGTTAACAGTACACATGCTACTCAATACAGCAGTCAATCGCCTTGCGCACGAGGTCGCGTAGCTTCCCCGAAAAGCCACTCTTTTCTTTGTCATTTTTATTCAGCGCCTTCGCGTCAATTTTTTTGATTCCGCCAGCCTTCTTCACATCATCCGATCCGATTAAATTCATATTCAACGCCCAAAACATCCCATAGAGGTCATAGGACTTCTGAAACATCTCCTGCGCCTCCGCATCATTGCCTTGTCCCAACTGCTTTGTACCGACTTCCATAAGACGCATACTTGCTGCAAGTAGGTGTTTGGAAATACACCATACTTCACCTTCATATTCCTTGATAATTTTTTGAAGCAATACCTTGCGCATCTCGCGAACCTCTTTCAGTAACATCAAATACTCACTTTTCCCCGTCTTCTCTGCTGTAAAAAAGAAATGCTCTTCAATGCTAATGAGGTTCATGATCGCGAGACTCAAATCCTGGTCAGATGACAGATCCATCTTATCCTGTTTCTTCATGTGGTCAATTTTCTCCACAAACTCATTCAATTTTTTTAGATCACTGCTCATAGTACTATATCGTTATTTTGTAATCACATAAAATGCTATACTCACAAGCGCTACCGCTACCAACGGCATCACAACCTTTTGAAATGGAAAATAACTGCGTCCATTATTGCGTGCCTTGAGATATGCATACCATTGCACCGCACCATAAAACACTCCACCGCCAACAGCAATACCGAGTATCAACTTGTCTACATTCCACAGTGTGTTGAGTGGGTGCCCTACAATATCACTCCAATACAATGGCACAACTACAAGCACAAGATACAATAATGTCACCACGGCATCACGAAAACGAAATCGTATGTTTTTTTTCTCCAACCAGCTATTGGTCCACAAAATCACTGATACTGTTAGTGCGCCAATCCATGATCCTGCAATAGTATCATCTACGCCTAAATAGCGCGACAGTCCTACGCCAGCGCCAACAGCAACCGTGCATACGGGACACACAGCCCACACACTTCCTGGTACACACCACGACACTGCTACACCTATACCCACACCCTTGAACAGTCGCATAGTTCTCCTACACAAGATTAGCATATCATCTCCTCACATAAAACATACGACTCTATTATAAAGCCACATGCCCTTTTACGCAACTGTATCGCACAACACACACAATACGTCATAATCATAATCCTTACTGCTGTATGTATTGCGGCTCTAAAAAATCTTCACGTAGCGAAAGCGTGCACAAGGACCTTTAGCGGGCTACCTCGGTCTGGAACCCAAATATATAGGGAATTATAAGGCTTTTTTGAGGGTCTGTCCAGTCTTGGGATTTGAAGAGGTCGGGTCGGGTTTTTGAGGGCAAAATGAGACAAATGAGACACGGGACAGCCACTGTCTTATTTTGAGGAATAAGACAGTACGGTGTTTCGAAAATTATTATAGTATAAAGAAAAAGGAGACCCAGTTTTTTAAACCGAATCTCCTTGTTAGAGTTCACTGCAAGACCGCCACGCTCTTCAGGGCTTCTTGGTCGCCGCAACTTCCTTCGACACCTCCGTCGCCTTCTCGCCCTTCTTCCTGACCGTGATCTTGGTCACCTTCTGGCTGTCCAAAACAGCTTTGCACTTCGACATAACCGCTCACCTCCTTTCTTGGATGAGAGACCTAAAAGGCATGATAACCTCATAGGTGTTGGGGCCTTCAGGAAAGGCCGAGATTGCATCAACCTCTCTGTAGGAAGTCATGACTTCCACAAGAAGATCAGGTGATGCCCGTTTCAGCACTTCAATCACTTGCGCGATGAATGCTGCCTTAGCCTCGCCGTTGATATCGCGTGAGAATTTGCAGTCCTTGTGCAGGACAAGCAAAACCTCACCATCCACCGTAACGAGTCCAACCGGATACATCCTGCACACCAAGGGTCTTGAATCATATATCGAACAGAGTCCATCGCGCCTCAGATTACATGGCGGCTTTGGCTTGTCGATCGATAATGATCCATCAACCTCTTCGAATGAGTGGATGAAAAAGGTACTATCGTTTATTTCCACTATGGGAACGTTCAGATCATACAGCAAGGACGCCTCGTCTTTCAGAAGCCACACATATCCCTCGCAGTCATGATCTTTACAATCTGCGCAAACAGATCGAATGTCCCGGTAGAGAAAACTAAACTCTGAGTACAGTTTACGCAGATGACTATCCATTGTCAAACCTCCTTTCCTTTAGAATTGGGCATCTCTCCGATTCATTAAGTAACACACTAATACCTTGCATGCTAAATGATGAATATCGGCAAATGCAGTCTTTCGGGATAACCACTTCTGAAAAGAACCGGTTTATCCTGCCTTCAGCCCCATGGTCGAGAATATGGGCAATCTTTTGCTCGGGAGATTTAAAAGCTATCTCCACGCAAGCATAGATTCTTCCGTCCGAAGCAAGGTAGACCGAGTCTGAAGAGATCGAGCAGCTTGAATCGCGAGAAACATGCCCAACGTCTACGACTTTTTGTAGCTGGGACAATATGCGATCAAGTCTATTGGAAGTCTTTTCCCGTCCGAGAAGCAAATGCCGATTTTTCGATGCTCTCCCTTCCATATTGATTTCATTAAAATGAAAACTTCCAATCCCAAGGGACACAAGTTCATCCACAAGAAGATCGAGTGAGCTTTCATTTAATGAGTGTACCGTAATGTAGACAGAAAGATCTATACCCACGTCCATAATCTTCTTTGCAGCCAGTATGGACTTTTCATACGACCCTATCCCTCTCAGATATTCATGGGCTTCTTTCTGTCCATCAATACTGATTGCCATGTGACTGATACACTGTCCGTACTTTCTCAGGAAGTCATCGTCTAACATTGTCCCGTTAGTTATTAAGTCTAGGCCTAATCCAGAAGCGTGTGCCTCCCGAATAATTAGGCCTAGATCTTTTCGCATAAGAGGCTCCCCACCGGTAATCCTGAGGGTTTTTCCTCCAAGCTGGACAATGCGAGATATGACCCTGAGCGAATCCTGAGTCGTCAACTCCTGCTCCTGACTGCTACAGCCCCCGAGTATACAGTGGCGGCATTTCAGGTTGCATTTTTTTGTGACTTCCCAGTGCCAATCTCGCACTGCCAGCTCTCTTTCCATTGTTCACTCCTTGATAATGTCTATTGCCTTGACTTGATCCAGGACAGACACAAACTTCCTCACCTCGTCCTCATCTACGAATTCAGCATTCATACTTATCAGGGTTTCTTCACATACTACACCTGACAGTATTTGTTGCATCATAGACAGGGCGATGTCGTCAAGGATAATTGTCTGGTATTGAGTCACCAGATATTTTTCCTTATGTTGAGAATTGAGTCGCGCGTACTTGTTCAGTTTGAAGCGACGCAATTCGTGAGGAATGCCCGAGCCTTCCCGATCATGAATCAAGGGTTTGGGTTCGCAAAAGCTACCATTTTCCCTTACGGCGTAGTCGATGCAGAATGTTTCCGAGTGGTTAGCATCAACTTTACAACCGCACATGCAATCTGACAAAACCGCGCAACCCAGACATGGTTTTTCAACCCATCCAAGATCGCGGAACTCCGAAAGTTCCGGTTTGTGCCAGATTTCATTCATCGGTTCGTTCAACACATTGCCGTAAATCCGCTCGGATTGGTTGCACAGCCTTACTTCACCCTTGGGATTGACGGCGCAGAATGTAATACCTGCTCCACAATCCGCAAACATGTTTTCGGTGATCAACCTTTCATCCAAGCAGAACGGTATGGCCGTTCCCCATCCAACGGGGATACCGAAATCATTTCTGCCTTCGATCATTTGCCCCAGCGCCACCCTGAATTGTTCAAGTGATGGCTTAAGCTCCAATGAGCGAAGACTGCCTATGCCGCCATCCTCGTATCTGTCTACGAAGACGCTTTCCATCCCGAGCTCTTTCGCTAACCCGATGACATCATACATCTGGTCGAAGTTGGTCTTTGTCAGCACGGGTATGCACCGGACATCAAATCCTCTTTTCACATACCGCTCGACCGACTTGATTGCTGTTTCGAAGCTTCCGCTTTTTCCAGCAAGAAAATCGTGAGTTTCGCTGATGCCATGCATAGGTATCCCGATGCAGGCCAATTTATCGGAAAGGCCTTCGAGATAAACTTGGCCATTTGTCACGATAGTGACCGACGATCTCTGCGAGAGAAGTTCTATGTATTCATTGAGCTTCTTCGCACCGAGCAAGCTGGGTTCTCCTCCGATCAAATACACATGAGGAATCCATGCTTCGAAAATTGACATAACGATACCATCGATAATCGTCCGGTCAATTTTCATGTTGCGGTTAGGGTTGTAACAGAAACGACAGCTCTGATTGCAAGCGTAAGTCGTTTCTATGTGAACCAGATGTGGAACACTTGGGATAAAGATATTCATGGCATCACCTCCTTTTTTGAGCATATCCCTTGGAAAGCTCAATGATTTTGTTCATGTCATCAACTTCAGATGATCTGTTTCTTTTCGTATGACCGCATTTCTTGCATCGGAATGTTATCATGAAGCCCTTTCTTCCACCCTCAATACTGATCGGCTCCATGATTCCGCCACAAGTTGCCGCTCTGTCTCCCGGGTTAACATCGACATGTTTGCTAAAAAGGCATCTGGGACAATGATTCGTGTACCCGTTACCCTCAACAAGCTCCCCACAGTTCTCACAGACAAAATCCTCGATACGCCTTGAAAATCGCTTTGCCATCACAGCCTCCTTTTATCGTATATTCTGTTGTTAAGTTGCAATCCGTTTGATTGACTGCAAAAATGCAGTTCATATCTTTATACAGATAAATATTGCTTTTGTCAAGATTTCGCGCAGGTAATTTTGACTAAACAAAATTGATATGATAGTCTTGGAAGTCAAAGAAGATGCACCTTAACAACTTAATCAAGGAGGTTTCCATGTATATAGAAATCGAAAGGCATGAAAGCTACTGCAATATCCGATCAACAGGTGATGGAAAATTGATTTTCCTGAACAAAGACAATCAACCACTGTCCGATTATCCTGTCGAATTAACAACAAAACCCTGCCCGCTAAAATCACCATTAGTAGTACACCTGGAACTTACCCGAAGTTGCGGTTTGCGTTGCGAGCACTGCTACATCTCTGCCGGAAAACCGAGAAAAGATGAGTTGTCCACGACCGAATGGAAAAACATCCTAGATCAACTCAGAAAGTTGCAGGTTTTAAATGTATACTTTACCGGCGGAGATCCATTGCTGCGGAAAGATTGCATAGAACTTGTAACTTATGCCAGGAGGATCGGGCTAAACTGTAATCTTCTAACCAACGGGCTTGAGTTTGAGAAAAATATCAATGTGGATGATATCCCCAAAGATGTTTTTCTGGTGTTGAGTTTTGACGGAGAAAAAGGCACCGCGATTTTACGGCATATACAAGGAAAGCGAATCTTGGGCATAATCAATAATCTCAAATCGAAAAGGAGGGCATTCGCAATCCAAGGACTGATCTTCAATGACAATATTGACGAGATGATCCAAGCCGCAAAATGGTGCGCTGAAAGTGGCATCGATTTTTCTCTCAATGACATCCTGCCAATCGGAAGAGCGAAGAAAAATCCGTCACTTCTTCTGTGCGAAAATCAGTTCCTGAAACTTTTGGAGCTCGAAAAAGCCAGGAGGAGCTACGAATCTAATCGCTCAATTCCGATGCCTACATATCCTGTTTCAAATCCGAATATCTACGAGTCGATCTCGGAGTTGGTCAGAATAACTGGGAGGCCGGAGCCAGGCCTTTTCGTGGCATATGTAAGTTCGGATGGATTTTTGTATGCCGACAATTACTATGCTGCAGAAAACTGGAAATCAAAATATAACCTTCGTTATACAAGATTTTCAGACGCATGGCTTCAAGCCTTTGGAGAGGAACGAAAACTCCGAATCGATACCTTTTCCGGATGCATCAACTGCTCTTTGCTCAAATCCGGTGGACACTGCGATTTGCAAAACATGGCAATGTCTAGACACCTATACAAAGACACCAACCACTGCGGTGTATACCCAGCTTTAAAAAAGCTTAAAATCCGCAGGGCATCACTGTGAGAATCTTCACAAAACAAAATGACCGACTGAAAAGCCGGTCATTTTCCTTATATAATTTTAAAATGAAACTATTTTTTCCTTAATAAAACAATATTATCGGGCGAAACATTCTTTAATAGCTTCGCGTTATTTCTCTCAAAAAAACCAATTAATTCAAACTTACTATTTTTATCCACAAGGAGTCTCAATTCTTCAGGGAAAATTATCTTAAGATCATCCTTATCGATAAATTCCATCTTTTTTCCATTGTCGTCTACTTCCATCTTTAATATTTGGGTCACTGTTTGTTTCAGCGGATTTTTCGGAATTATTTGATAAGTTGTTTTTACCTTAATTTTACCCTCTTTCATTATCCAGCGTTGCGGTTTAAAAAAAGATGGATCAGCCCAATTTATAGCGAGATTTTCTATAAGATACAGTCCGCCGGAATTTAGCGAATCCGCGACTGAATTTAAATGTGAAAGAAATAAATCATTGCTTTTGACATAGATGATAGACCCCATCATTATATACGCAAAATCAATTTTTTCCTTGAGCTTAAAATTATTGATATCAGCTTTGATTGTGTTTACATTCAATCCATTTTTTTCAGATTCACATTTCAAATAATCCAGCATTTTTGAACTAGCATCCAGGCCGATTGATTTGTATCCTCTTTTTGCCATTTCCCTGAGTTGCAGAGCAGTTCCGCAAGCCAAATCCAAAACAGATTTTACGCCCGTCTTGCTATATTTTTTTATAAACTTCTCAAACAAATCGGCTTGTCTTTCTGAATCAACAAAGCTAAAAGCGATTTCGTAATATTTGGCCTGATTGTAAATTTGTGATTTCATGTTACTTAATAGTATTATTTTTTAATTTTTATATGCTAGCGTCTTTTGAATTATTTGGCAAATTATAACGGAAGATTATAAGCTTTCTTTGCATTTCCCCAAAATATCCCTTCTTCTAAATCCTTATTCAACCCCAATGATTTCACTAGCTCAACATGCTCCTCAATTTTGCACATCGGCCAGTCGGTGCCAAAAATAACTTTGTCCGGTCGATCAGTAATAGTTTTTTGCAATATTTCTTTGACCTTTTCAATCCCGCCGCTTTTTTCAACCACTTCGGCATCAGCCATGGCCGCCGTTTCAAAGTAGATATTTGAAATGTCCCTAGTTATGTCATAACAATATTCCATTTTTGGCCAATAATAATGAGTAATGACAACTTTTAGTTTGGGATATTTTTTGGCTACCTCAACGATATATCTTGGGTCATTCCATTTGCCACATTCGCTGTCGCCTGAGTTCTCACCAGTATGAAATAAAACCGGCACATCCAATTTTTGACATAGTTCATAATACGGCTGACAGCGCTCATCGGTCGGATAATAAGGATCGTGACCCGAAAAAAATTTGAGTCCTTTTACTTTTCCATCCTCCAAAAGCTTTCGATATTTTTCCAATTCACTTGATCCTCTCTGAATGATTTGCGGACTGCCCAGAAGGAACAAGTTTTTGCGCGCACCAATCAATGTAATAGCTTTTTCCAAATCAGCAATGCTGTCACTGCCTTCTATATTATCCGGAATAATTATCGCGCCACTTATTTCATTTTTCTCCATCTTTTGCAAGAACAAATCAAAAGCTTCCGGCAATGATTTTGCATTGTCATTGTATAGTGAGATGTGAATGTGAGAATCAATTATCATAAATTTATTTCATCTTATTTTTATTATAACATTCAACAAGCTTTCGGAGATTTTCTTCGCCTTCCAAGCCCTTTAAACGACCTTGGAGGTATCCAAGGCGGTAGTTCACCCCGTCGCTCATTAGACGCCAATTTGTAGGCTTTAAGCTAGTTTTGAGAAGTCTTTGGAGATCATAAATGCTTTCGCGGTCATTTCTGCCAGATTTAGCATCTTGAATGCCGAATCCTAAAACCACATCCTTTTGAATATCTGGCTTTTCAAACTCAAGCTTGGTATAGCCAGCTTTTTCTATGACTGGATCAAGGAAACTTTGAAGCTCCGCAACAGTAAGCTTCTTTATTTTTGCAATAGCATCATAAAGGTCACTATTAGATTCTCTTTCTTCCATATCTTTCATGAGATTGGTTGCTGCCTCAAGATGTCCTTTACCGATAGAATATTCAATGCCTTCTTCTTTCGAAAGGCAATACTTCTTTCGCTTGGATTCGAAGTTTGGATCAATAGCTTCTTCTTTTTCATTAAGATCGTAGCTAAAAGTGGTTTTGTGATGACACTTAAGGCAACGGTAACTGGTTTCAACAACGCTTCCTTTTTTATTATGACTGCTTTCCATTTCTGAATTACATTTCTCACACAATACTGGTTTTGGTCGCCATTCAATTCCGTTTTCCCAATAGGCTCTGCGCTTATGGCATTTGTCGCATTCAAATAAAAAGACAACTTCTTCATTGCCCTTAGAGTCAATCATCAGATCACGAGAAATGCAGTTAGTTAGTGATCTACTGCAATGAAGGCAACGCACGCCTTTTGTCTCAATGGCATTTTCCAGTTTTTCATCTTTTGCTTGATCGCGTTTCATCCATTCATTGATCGTGGTTTCCTTATCAAGATAGCGTTCACCTTTAACAAAATGCAAGTGAAGATCCGCCAAAAGTCCGCCATGAAGTCTTCGCGATGGTTTTGCTGGGTCAAACTTTTTACCCGATTTTACATAAGCATCATAAACTTCGCTATCCCAACATTCGCATTCGTCGATTGTCATGCGGTCGTATAGCTCGCTGTAGTAGATGCAATCTCGGAGATGTTTGTAATTATTCATTATTAGTAAAAGTTTTAGCTAAAAATGGAGTTGATACCATTCAACTTCAATTTCCAAATCTTTAAGATTATTTCTTAAAGATTCAATTGCCTTATTTACATATACAGTTGGTTGCTTATCAAGTGAAGAAAAAATTACTTTATCTGGTTTGATTAATTTTGCAACTTTCTCCATGCGCTTGAAATCCTCCGGACAAAATAATCCTATCGTTTGTTTTATCTCACCTATAATAAATTTTCCATCCTTAATACAAATCAAATCGATTTCATTATCTATTTTTTCTTCTTCATCTTTCGAAATAAGTTCAATTCCAGGGAAAAATATAAACGATGATCTAACATCATGTTGCAATTGTCCGAGTGCTAATAAAACAGGGATTGTCCCATGCAGTGAAAAAGCGGATCTCACAAGGCTGTTTAACTTATAAGACCACCTTTCTTCACCATCTAGGGAAAAAATATGGCCACATCCTTTACAATCAATATGTTGCTGAGTTTCGTTTATGTGGTACCAAATTCTATAGCCACAACGCGGACATCTAGGCTTAATGCCAGCTAATAAAATGTTTTGCTCTATCAAGCCTGAAATATTATCCTTTATATCATTTTTTGCTCTCTCAGCTTCTTCTGTCTCTAAATCTGAAAATTTCTTTCCCTCGTCGTTGGTATAATTTTTAAGAAAATCTTTGAAATAAAATTCAACCTCTTGTACTGAATTATTTTTTGCCATTACTAAAACTTTCTCAGCTAGATAATCTAGTTTTTGAGGATCATTATAATCCTGATTTTTATCAATAATTTTCTTTAATTTGTTTTTTATCTCTGTTTTTCTATCGGGATCCTTATTAGCATTTCTGTTAGACATTTTTTCAAAAATACTTCTCCAATAGCTATCTTCTATTTGGTAATGAGCATTCAACAGGTCAGGAAATAAGCTTAAAATTCCAGATAAATACATGCCCTTATCTGAGCGTTGCATGGAATCAAAAGGTCTGGACATAAATCGTTCTCTGTCAGTTCCTTTATAAAAATCATAACTATCTCCACAGGTTAGTGCATGAAAAATTCCTCTTTCTTGTGGAAGTCTAACTACTAAAATATTTTCATCTGGCTCAATGTGAGATTTTCTTCGCATCTTAATACTAAACATCCCATCTTCATTTATTCTTGTCTCCTTATTAAACATCCTTAAGCTATGAAAAATATTTGCTCTTCTTGGTAATTGCCACCAGTAATCTATTCCTTGTATGTTTTCGAATAATTCTGGCCGATATTGAATATGCAAATCAATAACCCAATGTTGACCACCCATAACACCCTCTTCTGTATTAGGTTCATTTATTATAATGTGCTCTTCCTCGGAATGAGCCCTGTAAAGTTCGAGACCTCGTTTCAAAATAAAAAATGATGCCCTGTTATCAAAATTGGGTATTTGAATTTCATTGTACTTGATTATTTGCCGTGGCCTCCATAATGATCCATCAATACTTGATGAAAAAGTAGTTATTTCTTGTTCCGATAATGAAAAAGATACGAAATTTATTCCACGATAATTATCATTCCCAACTCTTTCAGAAAAGCGAATAAAGAGTTTTGTTAATCCTGGCTTAATGATTTCATTATTTGCTAATTCATTGGACAACCAAAGACATGTAAAATCTTGCCTTAGCCAGCTTTTAATCTGCAAAGCTCTGTTCCATAGGTACGCTAATTCATCAGGCGTGTCTCCTATAACAACTGTAAATTTTTCTGTTTCATTGCTCCAAGCGGTGTCTTTAAAATAATTTGGAATCGAACATATTTGAGCAGGAAATACAATTCTATTATGAAAATCTCCTAAATCTAAGAGGGCTTCATTTAGGGATTCAAAATCTTTAATTTTGTATATTTTTTTGTCGCAGTTTCTTAGGGACTTTCTTATATAATATGGAGTACTTTGATTATCCTCTTGAACACCAAAATTTCTTTCTAAAAACTTTTTTATAGAATCAGGAGTATCTTTTTCAACATCAAACATTACCAGACTCGCAGCATCATCCATGAAGCTTCTAGAAATTTGCAAAATTCCTTGTTTGGTGGGAAATATTGAAACTGGGTCATCAGGAATATGTATATATTGTTCATCTTGGCGAGGAACTTCTACAGAATAAGGTGTTAAAAATATTCGAATCTTTTTAAGAAGATCGTCTTCAAGTGGCATTGTAGACTTGATAATATCTGGATCATAATCCTTTAAGAATTTCCACCACTTATCTTCGATATTTTTTCCATCGGTAAAAATAATGGGGTTGAATCTTCCACCCCATTTTTCTCTGTTATATTCAATTATTCTATCAATCCAAGCTTGATCACCATCAGGATTAACTAAGAATGCTATCCTTGTAGGGCGATGATCTATATAGACTGAGTATGGCTTACTTTCCATTTGTTTATGAGATACTTAATTATTCTATTTTTCAAATAATTTCTGAACGCTTTCCTTGAATTTATTTCCACTACCTAAGTATGGTTGAAAGCTATGTGCCTCGTTTAATTTTCCAAGAAACTCTTCATCTTCAGTGGTTAAATCATCTTTAAGCAATATTTTATTCCTTAAACATTTAATTATTTGCCTCGTATCATTGATAAATCGATTCTTTACTATCCAAAGCCAAATAAAAGTTCATTGCATCCTACACAAAAACCAATCGGTCTACTTCGCAGAATTATTCTCAATAGTACGGAAATCGGTGAAGTTATTTATGACTGCTTCGGAGGCAGCGGCTCAACTATGGTGGCATGTGAACAAACCAAAAGAAAATGTGTGATGGTCGAACTTGATCCTGAATATTGCCAAACAATTATCAATCGATTTGATAAAACTTTTGGAATAAAGGCAAAACAAATATGAAAAGCAATGACACTAAAAAACTTTTTTTGGATAATCTCAAGAAAATTCCAATCATCCAAGTGGCTTGCGAGAAAGCTGGAGTTTCTCGAGCTACCGTTTATCGTTGGCGAGATAAGGATAAGAAGTTTCGTAAAGTTTTGGATGAAGCATTGTCTGAAGGTGAAGCCCTGGTAAATGATATGAGCGAGTCTCAACTCATATCATTAATCAAAGAAAAGAATTTTCCAGCGATTAGATTTTGGTTAAATCATCGTCATGAAAAGTTCAAAGAACGTGTTGAGATTACAACAAAATCAGAACCGCAAGAAGAATTAACACCAGAACAAGCTAGTGCAGTTAGAGAAGCTTTGCGCCTCGCATCTTTTAAGAAGCGGAAATGAAAGTAATAAACAAAAAATTAACTAATAGGATGATGTCTGACAGAGCTGTCAGAATTGCGGTGACTAAAGAAAGTCATATCATGTTTTTCAATTTCTATTTTCCTCATTATGTAAAATATGAGACTGCATATTTCCAAGAAGAAATGTTTAATCTTACGGAAGATAAAAAAGTTAAAAATTTATACATAGTAGCTTTTCGGGGTTCTGGAAAATCCACCATAATTACAACCTCATATCCAATATGGGCAATTCTTGGAAAACAACAAAAGAAGTTTGTGTTAATTCTTTGCCAAACCAGAAATCAAGCAAAGCAGCACATGATAAATCTTAAACGTGAGCTTGAAAGCAATCAGTTACTAAAAAATGATCTCGGACCCTTTCAAGAAGAAAGTGATGAGTGGGGCTCTTCTTCTCTTGTTTTTTCCAATATGAACGCCAGAATTTCTGTTGCATCTACTGAGCAAAGTATTCGTGGACTCCGTCATGGAGCACATCGCCCAGATTTAATTATTGGCGACGATGTTGAAGATATGGCATCAGCCAAAACAAAAGAAGGTCGACAAAAAACATACGATTGGCTTAAGGGTGAAGTGATTCCTACTGGAGATAGAAATACAAAACTTGTGATTGTTGGGAATCTTCTTCATGAAGACTCTTTACTGATGCATTTGAAACGAGATATTGAAGAAGGAAGTTCGACCGGAGTCTTTAAGTCTTATCCTCTTGTAGATGATAAAGGAGAAATATTGTGGTCAGGAAAATATCCAACTCTAAAAGATATTGAGATTGAACATAAAAACATTGGAAATGAGATTGCATGGAAACGTGAGTACCTGCTGGAGATAATTCCCGATGAAGACCAGATTGTTTATCCTGATCAAATCAAATATTATCCATCCTTACCCAAGGGAAGATGTAGGAAAGTTATTATAGGAGCCGATTTGGCAATATCACAAAAAACGTCAGCAGACTTTACTGCTATAGTTAGTGCTGCAATTTATGGACATGGAAAAGATTTTCATATTTATATTTTGCCCAATCCAATAAACAGCAGATTTAATTTCACAGAAACCATTGAACAAATTAAGTTGCTGTATGAATCGCTTCAATATTTGGGATATAGGATTATTTTTGTTGAGGATGTTGGATATCAAAGAGTTGCCATTGAACAGTTAATCATTCAGGGTTGCAAAGCTGAAGGCAGTAAGGTTACTTCAGACAAACGCGCACGTCTTGCATCCATAAGTAATCTTATCCCAAGTGGTAGAATTCTCTTTCCCAAAATTGGAGCAGAAGAATTAATAGAAAACCTCATTGGTTTTGGCAAGGAAAAACACGACGATTTGGTTGATGCTTTTACGATAGTTGCCAGAGAGGCAGTGAAAATGGACAAGCGATCACCAAGGGTTTTTGCCAGAAAACCGATGGGATTTTAGCAGATTTCTAAGGGGTCTGGACTTCATTCAAGGGTTGCGTCATTCATTAGATAAAGTAATAACTATATGAATAACACAACCGTAGAGCAAAAAATAGGGATTTCCAAGGGTTTTCAAGGCCAGCAAGAGGCAGAACCGACTAAGGTCAAATATTGCCTGTACGCAAGAAAATCAACCGAATCCGAGGAACGCCAAGTGCTTTCAATTGATTCCCAAGTCAAAGAAATGCTCCAGATCGCGGAGCGTGAGAATTTGGAAATTGTGGAAATCAGACGTGAAAGTCACTCAGCTAAGGATTCAGCGCAAAGACCAGTTTTTAATGAACTTATTGAAGATATTCGGAGAGATAAATTTAACGGAATACTGACTTGGGCACCCGATCGTTTAAGCAGAAACGCTGGCGATCTTGGAACGCTGGTTGATTTAATGGATCAAAAACTTCTGATGGAAATCAGAACTTATGGTCAGCAATTCAAAAATTCTCCCAATGAAAAATTTTTGCTAATGATTTTATGCTCGCAAGCCAAACTTGAAAATGATAACAGGGGCATCAATGTGAAGCGAGGACTTCGTGCAAGATGCGAAATGGGTATTTGGCCAACATGCACTCCAACTGGATATATCAACGAAAGATTGTCTGAGCGAAATTGCCGAGTAGTCATTGATCCAATTCGAGGACCGATCATAAAAAGGATGTTTGAAAAAGTCGGATACGATCACTGGAGCGGAAGAAAGGTTTATCATTGGCTTAGGTTTGAATTGAACTTCAAAGGCAAAAGTAATAAAAATCTTTCACTAAGTAATATTTATCGGCTTCTTCAAAATACCTTCTATTATGGACCATTTGAATATCCCAAAGATAGCGGAAATTGGTATCAAGGAAATCATGAACCGCTTATCACAAAAGAATTATTCGAACTCACTCAAGAGCAACTTAAGCGAGATCGCATTGTCAGAGAAGGTCGCGAGTTCGCATTTACCAAACTCATAACTTGTGGACATTGCGGTTCGGGAATTACTGCCACAGAAAAATACAAGCAATTAAAAAATGGCGGGCTAAATAAACATATCTACTATGGATGTACCAAGGCGAGAGATCTGCATTGCAAAGCTGGATACGCGAGAGAAATAGATTTAATAAATGATCTAGTGAAAATTGTTGATGAACTAGAAATTGATGAGATCGGTCTTAGAAAACAATTTGAGGAAGAAATCGAAAGATACAACCAGTTCCAGAAAACTGTACTCATGATGCAAGGCAAAGAAAAAGAAGCCAAGCTCCAAGAAAATTTTGATATCAGAACTTATGCCAAGTATGTCCTAAGGGAAGGAAAAATTGATGAAAAGCGAGAGTTGCTAGCAGGCCTGAAAAGCAGGCTTATTTTTATAAATAAGAAGTTAAAACTAGCCAAAAAAGATGAGACCCCCATGAAATAACCACAGGTATTGAAAAGGTTCCTTAAAAATGTAATAATTGGGGTACAACATTGCCTAAACCCATGACGAAAGGCGTGGGCATGGCAGAATATATGAATCCTAGACGAATAGAAACGGTCTCGTGACCGGCGCTTATTCGTCTAGGTCGATGTTCCGAAAGGTTCATCGGGCAGTCTCGAAAGGGATTGTCGTCCGGCTCGCGGGACCTTTTGTGTTACTTAAAAATCAATTTTTGAAATAATTTTAAAAAACCTAGACGAAAAATTATGGAAAAAGAAACAAAGTCTGTTGAGCAGACTCAAAATGCTCAAAAAGAATGGTATAAAAAATGGTGGGGCATCATAATTGCCTTGCTAATATGGCCACTGTTTGCCATGTGGTATATAACCCATAAAACAACTTGGAGTAAAGAAAAGCAAGGCTTTGCAATTATTGGAGTAATCATTCTTGCCATATTTATTTATGGAGGAAATAAATCTGAAAACAAATCTGCGCCAGTTGAAAATAAGGTTACTGTAACAGAAAACAAGCAGCCGCAACCAGAACCGCAGAAAACTGAAGAACCGCAAGCTGTAGCAACTCAAGCAGAACCTCAACCTGCGCCTGTAACTGAAACCCCAACTAAAACTGAAGAAGAGAAAACTGACCCTATTGCAAAAATAGAAAGCAATATTAAACAAATAAGTGATAAATTTGAGATCACTATCTGGGATTCAAAAAGTAATTTTGCAAAATCAACCACGCCTCCGCCTTACGAGGTTATCGTAAATGCTGGCAATGGAGCACTTCCAAATTGCGATAGTGCGAAGATAGTTTCATTCCAGATTATGAAAGCTGTATATTCTGACAGCTCAATTAAAGATAAGGTATCAAGAGTACTCTTCACATCATGGGGAAATCTTAGAGTAAGCTTAGGATCTGAAGATGGAGCTAAAATGGACTGGAGTCCAGCTATGGCAGGACCAACTGGATTCTGGAAAGTAATGATGCAAGTCGCACCTAATGAAGATGAAACTGGATCACTAAGTCAAAGGACTTGGGGCAAGTTCATAAGCAGCGACTGCAAGTAAAAAAACAAAAATATAGACACACTAAAACCGCCAAATTCATGGCGGTTTTAGATTGCTCATTTTGCGAAGACCCTGGGTCTTACTCTACCTTATGAGCTTTGTGCGGAGAGGGTGGGATTCGAACCCACGGTCCATTCAAGAACAGACAACTGATTTCGAGTCAGTCCCATTCGACCACTCTGGCACCTCTCCCCCCTGCGTATCATGCATCATCGCACCACTCTCCGCGCACGGAAAGCCCATCAAGCATAGCATTACCACACACCTTTTGGCAACAGCGCGATGTGTTGAAAGTCAATAAATCCACTATCATCAAAGTATAAAACTTGTATTTTGAGTTGCTATCGCACGGTAACGTAATCGGAACAACTGATTCCGGCGACCAATTTCCTCGCCAGTCTGATTTGTGAGTCGCCCAATTCCCGCGACGTGGGAAAGCCCACACTGCTGTGCATTCTAGCTCAAATTCATCTGGATGTAGCTTTTTTTGTTTTTCATAGATTTATATTGCGCATCGCACGCGACACGACATACCGTAAACAAAAAACAGCTGCCGTGAGATGTGCTCAAGGCAGCTGCAGTTAAAAACTACTATATCATCATACGCATCGTGTGCACAGTACCCCCATGCACAATCTGCAAAGTGTTCCACGCGTCCCGCATAGAGACGGAGCATGCCCCATCACTAATCACGACACACCTTTTGCACCGTACGAATTTTGCGGGCACAGATCCGATAGAGACGTTTTCCGTGCCTTGTTTGCGCAGATGCGTGATGGCAAACTTATAGATCTGTTCCGCCGTGCCAAGATCGGCCCATGGGCCGATATTGCAATGCACCACACGCAGCGATGGCCACACATCTTCTTGACTCAGCAGCGCATGCCCAATAGAAGTGGTGCGGAGCTTCTGATAGGCCTCTGTAGAAATCTCATCTGCTGCAATCACACGATGGATTGCAGGGAGATATTCTTGTGCCAAATCCAATAGTGTGCCCGGGCAACACGTGATGATGCCAAGACTGCAGCGCACCTCACCAGATCCTTCGTATACCATCGTATCAAACGCCTCCCGCGTGGGCTTCTCTACGAATTGCTCTACATGAAAGACTGGGTAATGATCTACACCCGCACTGATGAGATGTCCAAGTGCATCATTAAATGTATATTGAGAAGGCACTCCAGCAAGAGCAATCACATCATAGTCGCGCTGTACCGTATTATAAAGAATCTTGAGCATTTGAAAATACTCTATACTATCTTCACGCAGAAAAAACTGATCTGCCGGTACAAATGTCAACACATCTTGACTGTAGCGATCATAGAGTACTTGCGTTGCGTACACGATCGCTGCTGCCGTATCGCGCCGTGCAGGATCCACAATCAGGTGATCCGCAACATAACGCATTGCGTCTTCGGGCAGCATCCCCATCTCCTGAGTGACAATCTCATGCAGTTGATCAATGGTCATCTGCTGGAATCCTTCAGTTGTTGCAATGTAAATCTCACTGCAGTCCGCCGAACGCAAACACCTGAGAAATGTCGCTTGGAGTAATGTTCGACCTGTATTAAAGATATCATGAAATTGCTTCGGTCGATGTTCGCTATAAATTGGAACCAATCGACTACCGCCACCACCTGCCAAAATGACAATGATGTGCTTTTCTTTTGCAAGGGCCATCACAGCCTCCTTTTTGTTGATTGTTATTATATTGTCGAAGAACACTATGCACACACTATAAACTACATTGCCGCATTGTCAACCACGCACAATAAAAAGCCACAACCCCCGCACTGTGGCGAGTATTGCGGCATGCGCATCTACATTCTCCTCCTAACGAATGACCTTGATCACAGCGATAAGAATGACTGCACCGAAAAGCGCCACAGCAAAGCTCATGATGCTATACGGTGTGCCTGTTGCAAGACCCATTTGTGCCGCAATCCAGTTACCGATCATGGCACCGACAATGCCGACAATCACATTGAGAATAATCCCTTGTTGCCCATCTGTGTGCATGATCAGTGAAGCAACCCAACCGACCACGCCACCAAAGACGAGAAAAATAATCCATGACATCATAGTGCTTATATGTTTATATGATTACCCTACACACAGTATAACATAGACACACCGCCATCATAAATATCCAGCAAATATCTGTGTATATTTATGATATCTTTTGTCGCCGCGCAGCAATCGCGTGTATCACACGTCCAAAGCTGCTCACCACCACAACCGCGGACAATGTTACGACGATTGCCATCACACTATGCCACAGGGGTGGTGGTGCGACATGGAACACAGTCCGTAAAAACGGTATGGCGAAAATACCCCACAGTGCCGCCATCGCCCCGCCAGTAATCCACCACAACATGCGATTACCCGTAACAGTAGCCGTGCCACGTGCAGACACATTGACGAAAATCAGTGCGACATTACCTACGACAAGTGCAATAAATGTTAACCCACGTATCACAGCAGCATCAAAACCATCACGCATCCCCCATAAAAAAACCACAACAACTGCACTGAGTACACCAAGACCCTCCACGATACTGCGCACGAACATGCGTCCAGAAAAAAGTGACTGACGCAATGATCGGGGCGGGCGACGCATCATGCCCTTGTCAGCTGGCTGAGATTCAAACACCAAAGAGCATGCGGGGTCAATAATGAGCTCTAGAAAAGCAATATGTACTGGCATCAGCATTGGCGACACATGCAAAACAACCGGCAAAAAAGCCACGCCAGCAATCGGCACGTGTACAGAAACAATGTAGCTTACTGCTTTTTTGATATTATCATAGATTCGACGCCCTAGGCGTATACCAGCAACGATTGATGTAAAACGATCATCCAGCAACACAATATCCGCTGCTTCGCGCGCAATATCCGTCCCACGCCCACCCATGGCAATCCCCACGTGTGCCGCCGCCAGAGCCGGTGCATCATTCACGCCATCACCCGTCATTGCTACTACAGCGCCATTGTCCTTGAGCGCATTCACGATTTCCAATTTTTGCTGTGGCACAACCCGCGCAAACACTGAGACATCGCGAACACGTGTGCGCAACACCGCGGGATCACATGCTGCAATATCCGCACCGGTCAGCACCACGCGTGAATCACGCAGTCCAACCTCACGTGCAATTGTCTGTGCTGTGCCAGGGTAATCCCCTGTAATCATCACCACATCTACACCGGCGCGTGCACACTCTGCAACTGTTGCTGCTGCGTCATCGCGCACAGGATCGGCAAATGCCAAAAATCCCATAAATGTAAAGTGATAGTCATGCACATTGTCCGTACGCTGCACTTTCGCATGCGATGCTCGTGCAGCAGCAACGCCCAAAACACGCCACCCACGCTGTGACAGCACATCACTATTCCTGCGTAACCCCCTCATGGAAGAATCGTCCATGTGGCACAGATCCGCAATCGCCTCTGGCGCACCTTTGACTGCAATGATGCACCCATCATCGTCTATGCCACTCCACGCACGCGCCACAGCCAACATGGCATCTGACAGTGGGTACTCACGCACAATGGTTTTTTGCGTCTGTGTATATGTTGCAAACTCCGCGCGTGACGTTATGACATCTACAATGCCCCGCTCCAAAGGATCAAATGGTGATTCCTGACTCGCTAGTGCCGCAATCTCAATTAACTGCTGATCTCCTGCTTGCAGTGGCGTTGCAGCATCATACATACGGAGCACCTCGTTATGCAGAACGGCGCGCAACTGCATAACATTCTGTGTCAATGTTCCCGTCTTGTCCACACACAACACATTTGCCGCGCCCAACGTTTCAATTGCCGCCGTATTACGTAATAAAACATTTTTCGTCGACATACGCCACGCCCCAATAGCAAGAAACACTGTTAGTACTACACTAAACTCTTCTGGCAGCAACGCCATACTGAGTGACAATCCGCTCAATATCCCTTGCATCCAATCACCCCACCAAAAACCATATACTGCAATAACCGCGCCGCACAAAACAATACTCATCATCGCGACAACGCGCACCAACCGCGCGACCTCTTTGGTTAAAAGCGGACGCTCCTGACGAATTGTCGCTAGCGAGGATCCGATTGCACCAATGTGCGTTTTCTCTCCAGTTGCCGTTACGCGTATCGTCGCATGTCCCTGCGTTACCATCGTTCCAGAAAACACACATCCTTGAGCGTCGCCACCTGGCACGTCACACGCTTCATCCTGGTGTCCCACCCGTTTGCTAACAGCAAGCGATTCACCGGTTATGATGGACTCCTCAACCATTAGTGACATCATATCCACTACAACGCCATCCGCCGGCACACGATCACCTTCTACAATCATGACGATGTCGCCGGGGACAATATCGCGTACCGGCACACGCACCTCCACACCGTCACGCACCACACGCGCCGTGCCACTCGCTAATACTTTCAACGCATCCAATGCACGTGTGGTCTTGCGTTGTTGATAGAACGTAATGCCAATCACCACAAACACAAAGAGTAGGAGCGCACCTGCGTCCATCCTCTCCCCCAAAAACCAATAGATCGACCCGGCAACAAGCAGGAGCACAATCATCGGGCTACTGATTACGCTCCACAAAATCCGCAACACGCCTTCTCGACGCTGCGCTGGTAGTTCATTGTATCCATGCACCTGATGTGCTGCGCGCACCTGCGCCATTGTGAGTCCTTGTGGAAGAGGTTGTTGTTTTGACATGATCAAAAAAATTACAATAGCCCAAACGCAGCTAAGCCCAGAAGCGCAGCATCCACATCCGTCATTGTATTGCCACGGCGCACAAGTGTTTTAAATTCTTCCAGTGGCACAAGATATACTTCCTCTCGTTCCAACGGCGTCCATTTTTCCATTGTCATACAATAATCCCATGCTCTTTACCATTTTAGTATACTCTACCGCAGCAAAAAAACCTATGCCGTGCGATGAAATAATGGCACGTAAAATTTGACTGATTCTATTTTTTGTGCTATAAAATCTTATACATTGAAAATTCTTTAAAAAATTAAAAGGGTAGGTAAAATTCAACCTCAACGCTAAAGGAGCACCCCATGCCACAAACCGTCATGATGCACTTCCCCGTAGAAAGCATGCCCGAAGACTATGACCCAAAAAAATCCATTTTTGAATATATCTACGAGGAGCTACGCGTTCTACAAAATATGCACCAAGCAACCATTGATAGATGCAACGGTGCCTTTGGATGTAAATGTCCAGAGATAAAAGACCAAGCAGAGAAGGCGCGCATGTGGATACAGGCGTGCGAAAAAGCCATGATCGCATGCGAAAATCCAATGACTGCAGACTGGGCATGTACGTGTGGCACACCACTACTAATACGTGACATAATCACGTGCCAAGAGCCCCTTTGCCCTGCATGCAGGGCAAAATACTATTATGTTATGTGAGACCCCGCGCAAGCCGCCTCGCCGGCTTGCGCGTTCTTTATTTATGTTATACTAACATCGTCGGATTTGTTCCGACGATGTTTTTGATTGACAGTAGCCATGACTACACTTTCCACACCACTTGTACAACTCCCTCGTGTGACACCACACCATGCGAAGCGACTTGCAAAAATGGGTTTGGACACCGTCCGTGATTTACTCTACCACTTCCCCTTTCGCTACGAAGATTTTGCAACAATATATCCTGTTGCCGAACTTACTGCTGATATCAACGCCACCGTCGTCGGCACCGTCACCGACGTTGCCGTTAAGCGCCTGCGCGGACGCAAATTAAGCATCACCACCGTCACCCTCACTGATGACACGGGAAGCATTTCTGCCATATGGTTCAATCAATCATTCATCGCCACAAGTACGCGCATTGGTCAGCTCTACCGCCTCAGTGGCAAAGTCGCCTATTCCGAACAAAATGGCCTACACCTCTCCGCACCTGCCATTGAACGCGCACAGCGCGAACCCACAAGCACGGGACGCCTCGTCCCCACCTATCCCGAAACAGCCGGCATCACGTCCAAGTGGCTGCGCTGGCAAATTCACATGCTCCTTGCAGATGCTGCCATCACAATCCCCGATCCGCTCCCTGACGACATCCGCACGCGATTACACTTACCAACACGCATGCATGCCCTCAAACTCATGCACTATCCGCGCACGGAGACCGACTACCATCTGGCGCACAAGCGCTTCATATTTGAAGAGATGTTTCTATTACAGCTACTCATGCTGCGCCTACGATCGCGGATTGCCGCACAGCACGCGCCCATCATTCCACGCAATGATGCTCTCATCAAAAAGCTCCTCGCCACACTGCCATTCACACCAACCGACGCACAACGCAAAAGCGCATTCAGCATCCTCACCGATATGGCGCAACCCCTGCCAATGCACCGCCTGCTCAACGGTGACGTCGGCGCTGGCAAAACACTGGTCGCACTCATTGCTGCGCTTGCCGTCGCCGATTGCGGCAAGCAAGTTGCCATTCTCGCCCCAACGGAAGTTTTGGCGCAGCAGCATTTTTCTACATTTGTCACACAACTTGCACCATTTGATATTGATGTGGCACTTCTGACAAGTGCCTATAAATCGCACGGCACACACCCCGCATTACTCCACACCACAACGCGCGATACCCTGCGCGCACGCATCCGCACCGGTCACACGCGCGTGATCATCGGCACACATGCCCTCCTGCAGCAAGATATTGTCTTTGATGATCTTGCACTTATCATTGTAGATGAGCAGCATCGTTTTGGCGTTGCGCAACGCGCCGCCCTCACGCAAAAAAGCATTGCCGCACCGGATGCAACACCAGCAACCGTACCTCATCTCCTCACTATGACGGCAACACCCATCCCACGCACCTTTGCATTAGCGCTCTTTGGTGACTTACACGTATCCGTTTTGGACGAAAAACCTGGTAATCGCAAAGAAATCATCACACGCATCATCCCGCCATCAGCACAAGGAGACGCATATATCCATATTGCACGTGAAATTGATGCCGGTCGCCAAGCCTACATCATCCTCCCACTTGTAGAAGAGTCTGATACGCTCAAAAATGTCAAAGCAGCAAAACAAGAATACGAACGGCTCACGCGTGATGTTTTTCCCACATATACACTTGGTCTCATGCACGGTCGCCTCAAGCCCAAGGAAAAAGAAAAATTAATGAAAGATTTCTCCGAAAACCGTATTCATATTCTTGTGTCTACATCTGTTGTGGAGGTGGGTGTGGATGTGCCAAATGCTACCGTCATGGTGATTGAAAATGCAGAACGCTTCGGCCTCTCGCAACTGCACCAGTTTCGCGGACGCATCGGGCGTGGCGATCATCAATCCTACTGCTTCCTCTTTTCAGCACACGTGCGTAGTCCACGTCTCCGTGCACTCACTAAACATGCTGATGGATTCGCCTTAGCGGAAATTGACTTGCAATTGCGCGGTCCTGGTGAGTTTCTTGGTACACGCCAAAGTGGCATTCCCGACGGCGCCATGAAAAACATCACCAACACCAAACTCATCACTATCACGCGCGACGAAGCAAAAAATCTTTTAGAAAATGATCCACATTTGACTGCGCATCCGGTTTTACGTAACGCTGTAGACGAACTTGCTGCACGCACGCATTACGAATAACCACAAAGCTTATCGTGTATTAGCTTCACGGTAATATGCCAGCGCATGCGCGTAGGCATCAACGAGTTTTTGCGTACATGCTGTAATGCTATACGCATCTCGCGCAATTGTTGCTGCTTGCTGTCCATAGCGCACACGTGTTTGTCGATCATGGCTTAGCTGATGCACCGCAGAAGCAAAAGCGTCCTCATGCTCCTCTGTCAATACACCGGTCACGCCCTCACGTACCACATCACATATACCTGTTGACCGCACGGCAACAACAGGAACACCGCACCACATTGCTTCTGTAATAATTGTTCCCTGCGTTTCTGATGTGGATCCATAGACAAAGATATCACCTGCTGCAAGGTAATGCCGCACTGCATCACGCGGTATTTTTCCAGGAAAGATTACGCGATCATTGACACCATGTGTGTGTGCAATTTTCTGCAGTGCATCACGCTGATCACCCTCACCGCAAAAGAGAAAAACTGCCTGCGGTATCTGGACCAGTACCCGTACCATTGCACGCATTAAAAATTGTACGTTCTTCTCCTCCGTCAGTCGCGCAATTGTCACAAATACCATTGCCGTATCTGCAATGCCATAGTTCGTGCGGATTGCAACACCATCAGCATCTGCAAAGAGCGCAGCATCCACCGGCGACGCAATCACACTGATACGATCATGCGTCACACCTGCCGCACGCATTACATCCACCACGGATTGCGTTGGCGCAATGACATGATCGCACTTCTGCGCAAAACGCGCAGCATGCCTCATCGCCACGGCACCAGCAAGGCTATGTGGCACAAGTGGCACATAGTGTGTATAGCGGTCATAGAGTGAATGCCACGTAAAAACCAGCGGTGTCTTCTTGCGCTGCGCCCATCGACGCCCCTCCGCACCAAGCAGTGATGGATGCTGCACGTGCGTGACATCCCATTGCGTACTGTGAAGTATGTCGTGCAATGTACCATGCGCGTGCGGGTAAGCAAGTGTAAATGGTACTTTTGTCGGTACCGCAAAAGCGGGATAGCGATGGACACCAGGAACATCGTTTTCATGTCCATCCCACTGTGGTGCAAAAATTGTCACCGTATGTCCTGCCTGCTTCAGACCATACCGAAAACCCTCTACGGATGTGCTGACACCGTACGGATTTGGCAAGTAATTATTGGTAAAGATTGCGACATGCATAAGGCGTTGTTGTATAACAGTTCATGACGCAGATAAAACACTAGCATTCGCGCTTCAATACAAATCGCACAACATCTTGAAAAACATCTTCATGCGCACCATTACCCATGAAATTATGACTCGCATGCTTGATGAGGCGCATTTCCTTATGGCGCGACCCGATTGCTCTGTAGATTTTATCTATACTGTTCCGTGCCACAATGTGATCACTCGTTGACTGAATCAAAAATGCCGGTTGACGTACCTGCTCAATGCTATCAAAAGAATTGCGAATTGCCTCATATGCCTCAAATGCACTGTTGATAGGATACTTCTGGTAGGAAATAATCTGTGTAATACTTGCTTGCTTCTGTGCCCACCGTGGATAGTATTTTTTCTTGTACGAAAAGAAGCGCTTGGTAATGTAAGCAACCATCATGCCAGCCGTCTGAAATCGCATACGATACGGCGTACTCATGAGAATTACCCCACATGCATCAGGGTTTCTCTGCGCCACATGCAACGCCAAATTACCACCCATTGACATCCCGCCAACATAGACGCGTGCATATTGCCTGCGCAGACGCTTATATGCACGATCCGCATCTGCTACCCACTGATCCCACGTGACATTCTCCAAATCTTGTGGTCGTGTACCGTGTCCCGATAGCAGCGGTGCATCTACTGCAATACCTTGCTCATGCAATTCTTTTCCAAGCACACGCATCTCGTACGGGGTCGACGTCCATCCATGAAGCAACATCACACACACATCTCCCGTACTTTTCAGGTGAAATGCTTTGTTAATGATATTACGATCATTTTCACAATTACGCCGCATGTGCGCCAAAATGGAATCGCGGTCAACGTTATCCGAGAATCGCGGTAGTCGCATCCACTGTTGCATTTGCACTAAATGATCCACCATAAAAATCCTAGTAAATATACTAAAATGGCATAAACAGTGCCACAATGTTATTGTACCGAGATTATTGCTTTTGTACAAGTGAAATGCGTAGCATTCTTACGTACCCGCCCTTTGACGGCGCGCGCTAAAAATGCTATAAAGAAAGTGAAAAGTCTTCAGAATAGGGTGCTGAATAACCCCGCGCTGATGTAGCTGGTGTATCGTATGCTTCACATACACAGTACCAACACCACCTACATCAGTGCGGGCGGCATGGAACCCACCTGGAAAACAGGGAAAAATATTTTTTCCGATAGCATTTTTCATAGGGATTCATATGCGCTCTTGCAGTGAGGACTTTTCTTTATGATATCCAAAAATACATCGCGGTAAAAACAAAACAGGCACTGCCTGTTTTTTCTGTGTGCATTTTTGCGTACAGCCTAGCGATGTAGTAAGCGCTCAAAAAGATCAATCCAGCCCTGCTCTTGGCGTACCTCGGGAATAAATCGCGTCAATTCTCGCAACACAATCACTGGATCTACCTGGTGTAGCGGAACACGTAAATAGGGGCGGAAATAGCCATGCACGCGAAAACTGATCACACGTGTATGCGGTGGCTCATAAATAATCCAAAATGACTCCATGTCATCAAATGGATAGATATTACGCCCCACGACAATGCCGTCATACGTGATAGCAAAATCCGTCACTGTTTGTGGTTGACGAAAATACAAGTACCCCGTTAACGCAATCAAGATGAAAACAATGGCCATCAAAATACTGTCAGTAAAAATTGCGTACACAACAACCGCAGCAATCACAGCAAGAGCCCCTAAATACCACTGCGTATCATGCGGATACCGCTCAAATTCCGGACCGCGCCACTGTACAATGACATTATCGGGGAACTGCTGGATGTAAGGAGAGTAATCTGTCTTGTACTGAATATCCTCTTGATAGTCTGGTGTGATAGGGTCTATTTTTTTGGAAAAATCATGGTGTGCCACTGCTGCTTTCTTTGCACCTGATGCAGCAGCCGGCTCCTGTACAAATTCACCTCTACGCACTGACGGTGTTGCAAAATCCTCTACCTTCTGAGATCCGCCACCGAATAGACGACGAAAAAACGCACCAACCTTAGATGGTTCGTACTTATCCATTTTGTTTTCACGCAAATTTACAGCCATATGTACATTTGTGTTTTACTGCAAGACAATTATACCACATTTACAAGCGCCTTGCCACATGCTATGATAAGAAATACACGATTCTGTGGATAACACGATATACATACCATCTCGGAGGTGTGGCAGAGTGGTCGATTGCATCGGTCTTGAAAACCGAAGTCCCTTCACGGGGACCGGGGGTTCGAATCCCTCCGCCTCCGCATTGTCTAGATCAGCATTTCTCTTTTGCTCTCTTCAAAAAAATGTTCTATAATGTGAAGTTAGAGCATGTCAGTGAAATGACAGTAGACATAATAACTATTAAATGTATACATCTATGAAAGAGATCAACGACGACTGCATGTGCTGCATGTGTCATTGGTGCGATTGCTATGCAGAGGAAGAACAGGTTTCAATGCCACGCATTGGCGATATGGCACCGGCATTTGAGGCAAACTCTACGCAGGGTATTGTAAAATTTCCTGAACAGTATAAGGGTAAGTGGGTAATTTTCTTTAGCCATCCAGCTGATTTCACACCGGTGTGCACCTCTGAGTTCATGACATTCGCCGCAATGGAGAAAAAGTTTAAGCAGGCGAATTGTGAGCTACTGGGGCTGTCTGTGGATGGTCTATACTCCCACATCGCATGGCTCAGAACCATTAAAGAAAAAATTGCATATAAAGGCATGCAAGATGTGGAAGTGAAGTTCCCACTCATTGATGACATCTCCATGAACGTGGCAAAACGCTTTGGTATGATTCAACCAGGAGAAAGCGCGACATCTGCAGTACGCGCAGTATTCTTTATTGATCCAAAGGGCATCATTCGTGCAATTATCTACTATCCGTTGAGCCTGGGGCGCAACTTTGATGAAATCTACCGCGCATTGATCGGTTTGCAGACAGCAGATGCATTTTCTGTAGCAACACCAGCTGATTGGCAACCTGGCGATGACGTCATCGTACCACCAGCCGGTTCTTGCGGTACAGCAAAAGACCGTATGGCTGGGAAAGATGCCGACAAATGCTATGACTGGTTTTTCTGTACACGAAAAATCAGCAAGGGGGACATTGAGAAGAAACTCTCTAAGAAAAAGTAGCATTCCTTGTACGCACATTGCATTCTGTAGACAAAACGTTATTAAAACGCTACAATTCCTTGTAGCGTTTTAATGTTTTTTATGCTTTCCCTTCGTAATCTTACAATCCATAGCAATCAGAACGATATTCTATCCGATTTCTCTGCAGATTTTTCACGGGGCATGGTATATGCCGTCATGGGTCCAAATGGATCTGGAAAAAGTACCATGGCACGCACCATCATCGGTGATCCTGCACTCACCAGAACCGCTGGCGATATCTTTCTTGATGACACATCAATCACTGCACTGCCACCCTATGAACGTGCACGCCGTGGTATCTTTTATTCACCGCAGTCTCCCCCCGCCCTGCCTGGTATCACTGTACAGCGACTACTACGTGAAGCAGTACCACGTGATCGTATGGACAGCAAGTCCCTGCTTGGTGCCATCACACAGACTGCAAAAGCGCTGCATATTCCCTCGCACCTCCTCTCACGCTCACTCAACGATAACTTCAGCGGTGGTGAGCGCAAAAAAATGGAAGTTCTCCAAGCGCTCATCATGCAGCCACACTATGTGATTCTGGATGAAATTGACACCGGCGTGGACGTTGATTCGATTGGCATCATTTCACAAGCACTCGCACAACTACGCGTCACGCATCCACAGACAACACTGATCCTCATCACGCACTACGCACGAATTTTTACACACCTCTCCGTGGATGAAACCATCGTACTGCACCGCGGAACCATTGCACGCCGCGGTGACGCATCGCTCGTGAAAACAATTGATGCCAATGGTTATGGCACCCTAACTGCATAACACTCCTTTCAATGCTCCCTACTGCATCTATACAATCGCACACTTCTGTATCTGATAGTACACGTCATGACTTTTCCATGCCGAACACATCCCGCATTACGCTGCCCAAAGGCCTCTCACACGACATCGTTACTCGCATTAGCGCACTCAAAGATGAGCCATCCTGGATGCGCGATCATCGCCACGCCGGCTACACTCTCTTTACGCAAAAGCCTCTCCCATCTTGGGGACCAGACTTGCATACAATCGACTTTGATGAGATTACCTATTTTTCCCGCGCCACAGATGCGCCAGCAGAAGCATGGGAAAATTTACCAGATACGATTAAGGAAACGTATAATCGGATTGGTGTCCCTGAGCACGAAAAAGCATGGCTCTCTGGTGTCAGTGCGCAATATGAAAGTGAAGTTGTTTATGGATCTCTCAAAAAAGAGCTAGCAGAACAAGGCGTGATCTTTTGTGACATGGATACAGCCCTTCGTGAACACCCCTCTCTTGTGCAGAAATATTTTGGCACACTTGTTCCAGCATCAGATAATACATTTGCCGCACTCAATACAGCAGTGTGGTCCGGTGGATCATTTATATATGTGCCGCCCGGAGTCCAGATTGCACTGCCGGTGCAAGCATATTTTCGCATTAACGCGGAACGCTTTGGGCAATTTGAACGTACACTCATCATTGCCGACAAGGACTCTTCTGTGCACTATGTGGAAGGATGTACTGCACCAACCTATACAACAGCATCTCTCCATGCTGCTGTTGTAGAAATTTTTATCCATGATGGCGCAACTGTGCGCTACACCACAGTTCAAAATTGGAGTACAAATATCTACAACCTTGTCACCAAACGCGCACGCGCTGATCGCAACGCTACTATGGAATGGATCGACTGCAATATTGGATCAGGCGTAACCATGAAGTATCCCACTGTGATTCTTGCTGGCGATGGTGCACGCGGTACTACCACCTCTCTTGCTATTGCCGGTGCAGGACAGCACATCGACGCCGGTGCAAAAATGATACACCGTGCACCACACACGACATCTCATATTGTCTCTAAGTCTATTTGCGCAGGGGGTGGTATATCCACCTATCGCGGACTGATTGATGTGTCATCCGAAGCACATGAAGCAACAAGTTTCACTCGGTGCGACGCTCTCTTGCTTGATGATCACTCTACTTCTACAACCTATCCCACAACAAAAACTGGGGGAAATACTACGCACACAGCACATGAGGCGAGTATAGAAAAACTGGATGCAGCAATGCTGCTGTATGCAATGTCGCGTGGACTAGATGAGATTGCAGCCCGTAGTATGATGGTTAATGGGTTTATCAGTGACATCACCAAAGAGATCCCATTGGAGTATGCTGTAGAGCTGCATCGTCTGATTCATATGGAGATGGAAAAAACTATCGGATAGTAAGATTACATTATGTCCACACAACATTCTGCCATCACAACGCACCATACACTCACAGATCCTGGAACATATACTTTTATTGTGCGTAGCCCGCATGTGGCACTCACTGTTGACCTCGCAGTACCACATGCCGTAGCAGAAATCTACGGTGTCTATCACGGCACTACAACTGACATTTTCACATTGCACATCACACAGCGTCACCATGCACCACACACGCACAGCACGTGCTCCATCCGCACAGTCCTCAACAACGCCGCTGTGCTCACAGCAACAAACCTGATCCATATCGCCCACGACGCAGATGATGCAGTCGCTACAACAGACATACATACACTCCTACTGTCTGCGGATGCACGCGCAACCGTCACGCCACAGATGGAAGTAACACCCTCCAATGTTCACTGTACACATGCGGCAACCGCCACACCAGTAGATCGCACTCAGCGCAACTACCTGCACACCCGCGGCCTCAACGATCATGAGGCAATTGCAGTTTTATCTGCAGCCTTTACACAAGATCTTGAAAAAACCATCGCCCGATCCCTGCATGCCACCATCATCTAAAGCACGCTAGATCACATCAATGTCCTTCAGGAATTGCTCGTAAATTTTCAGCGTATTCAGTGCTTGTTCCTTGGTCATTGTCACATTCTCCTTTTTGATGATTGCATTACTCAGTCGATGCGCCACATGCACAGCATCAATGGCACGAAAACTTCCCGGTGGAATTTGTGCCAACCTCTCAGAAAATGTAGAACCGTGATAGCCCTGAAATCCCATACGCTCATAGGTGAAATGATCTGCCTCCAAAATTGCCGCCTTGAATTGATTTTCGTCATTGCTTTCTAAGCGCATCATGATGTCCGCCCATACTTGTCGCTCCTTTTTCTTAGACGGCTTGCGCACGGAACTTCCTGTCTGATGCCGACGCCACTGCTTTTTGACATCACCTAGGTATACAAGCAGAATAATATCTACTATTAAAATTGTCGTGTAGATAACAAGAAAAACCTTGATCCCAACAAATACCGCACTATCCAAAAATGCCGTGTACCACGCATAGATCAGATCCCCTATCTCTAAAAAAACATCTCCCATCATAGATTTTTCGTTGCAGTTTCATACGTATAACCAGCATTGAGAACACCTTCTTCATCAAACCACTTACCCATCAATTGACCACCAACTGGCAATGTGACAGCGCCATCTTCCACGGTGCCAATCGGCAGTGACAGTGCTGGCACACCGGCGAGATTTGCCGTTGCAGTATAGATGTCAGACAGATACATCGTCAGAGGATCTGTTGTTTTTGCACCAATTTTAAATGCCACTTCCGGTGTTGTTGGCGTAAAAATGTAATGCACTTTGGTAAACGCCTTACGAAAATCTTCCGTGATTAACGCACGCACTTTTTGTGCTTTTTTATAGTACGCGTCATAGTAACCGGCAGACAACGCATATGTGCCTAACATAATCCGTCGTTTTACTTCAGCGCCAAAAAGTGAGCCGCGTATATGTACGTAGTGGTCCAAAAGTGTGCCAGTGATATCCTCCTTTGTGCCACCATATCGCAGCCCGTCAAAACGTGCCAAATTGGAACTTAGTTCGCACGGCATAATAATATAGTATGCAGCCAAGGCATATGCTGTATGCGGCAATGAAATGTCTATGATTTCTGCGCCGAGAGATTTGTATTGCTCTACAGCCTCTAAAAACGTCTCACGAACACGCGCGTCCAGACCATCACCAAGATATTCTTTCGGAATACCAATTTTTGCACCAGTGATTTTTCCAACACAGTAGTCTTCATACGGCTTATCACTGCTCTTGGCACTGGTAGCATCACGAGTATCGCGTCCGGCAATGCGACTCAAAACAATTGCAGCGTCCTCTACCGTCTTTGTAATCGGACCCACTTGATCTAGACTAGAACCCATAGCAATCACACCGTAGCGCGATACACGCCCATATGTTGGCTTCAAGCCCACAACACCGCAGAAACTTGCTGGTCCACGTACCGATCCGCCTGTATCCGTACCCAATGCCCATGCCACCGATCCGTCTGCCACCGCCGCCGCACTACCACCGCTACTGCCACCGGGCACACGTGTGTCATCTACTGGATTCGTCGTCGGCCCATAGGCACTATTCTCTGTGCTACCACCACAGGCAAATTCGTCCATATTTGTTTTCCCAATGGGAACAGCATGCACAGAGCGTAACCGCTCAATCACTGTTGCATCATAGGGCGCACGGTACGTGTCCAGCATTTTTGATGCTGCTGTTGTCCGTATGCCTTTCATGCAAATATTATCTTTGATAGCATAGGGGATGCCCGCAAGCAGATCAATCTTCTCACCACGGGCAATCTTGTCATCTACGGCCTGCGCATCACGTAGTGCCTCCTCTTTCAGTACTGTAAGAAATGCATTGCGCTTCGGGTTGACCTCGGCAATATACGCCAGTGATTTTTGCGCTAACTCCACTGCCGTGACATCTTTATTCACCAGTTGTTCATGGATATGTCGAATCATACTTTCTTCTTCGATATTACAAGATATTCTTTACTGCAATCTGTCCGTCATGTGTGCGTGGCACATTTTCCATAATCGCCACACGTGTCTGATCATCCACCTCTCTTGCAATATCATCACGCACCACATCCGTCATACCCGTAATATGCCCTATAGCATCTACGCCATCTGTATTCACCTCTTGCAATGTTCCAAAATATTCCACAACGGAAGATAGTTCTTTGTGGTACTGCTGCTTCTCATCGTCTGTAATCCCAATGCGTGCCAAAGTGGCAATGTGGGCAATATCATCATGTGTAAGTGCCATATATATCCCTCATTATCACTAATCAATGTACTGCTGTGGCATCACTGCCATCGTGCACAGGCAGGATGTCTTCAGTAAAAATATCCATCAACACACTATCATCACGCACCGCATCATCATGCAACTCCATTTCTATAGCATCAAAAATCGCCCGACCATCCCATCCATCCTCATGTGCATTCTTGAAAAAGAGCATCCCAGAGATCACAATGGCACCCACGAGTGTCATAAATATAAGCATAGTGAACGCAGAAATGCCATACACTATTGCAACGACAAATCGATGAGGTCCCGTAATAGGATTTTTATATACAACAACGGATTGAGCCATCATGTCATGTAGCGCGCGCTTGTGGCGAGTAAACGCTGCCACGAGAAAACCACCATAGAAGAGGAGGCCTGAAATAAACTTACCAATAATCTCGCGCAACGCAATTCTACCCAACGGCAGCGGCGTTCCATCCTCCGCACAAACACGCGCTCCTACTGCCATCTTTCCAAGCGTTGCACCAAATCGGTGCGTCATGAAAACATAGTAGGCAAAAACAACGCACGCACCCACCACAGTCAAACTTCCGAGAGATGTAATCGATACCATTGGATGTTTTTCGCTGAACGCTGCAGCAAAAAATCCCATCATAAAACCAAATGGCAACATTACTAACGATATGACAATACCAGTAACCCACCCATCAATGATTGCAGCAGCCCATCGCACCCAGAACCCAGCGTACCGCAGCGGCACATCTTGCGCCTGTGGCACACTTTGTACAGCACTCGTGTCTTGCTCTGCCATAAAACCTTGTTATTAATAAATCATGACCTTATATTTTTATTGTAGCATATTTTTGAAATCTTTTTCAGTCACAGTGAGAATACCGCGTTTTTGCGCTTCTGCCAACTTTGATCCGGGATTTTCTCCAACGACAACAAGGTCTGTAGTATTACTCACCTGCGATGCCACCTTACCGCCTGCGGCGCGAATTGCTGATTTTGCTGCATCGCGCGAATACTGCGCCAGTGTCCCTGTAACAACAACTGTCTTTCCGGCTAGTGACTGCATTCTTTTCTGTGGAGAGACAGTGGCAGGCATAAGCTGTACCCCCAATACTTCCATGCGCCGCAAGAGTTCCTGATTGCCTTCTGCCTGAAACCACTCCACGATACTTTCCGCAGATCGTCGTCCGATACCGGGTATATCTTGCCAATCATCTATCGTCAGACGACGAAAAACTTCGCCAACTGATGACAACGTTCCCCCTACGTCACCTGTAAGCACTGTGTAGTGCCGCGCAAGCATGATTGCCGTTTCCTCGCCCACGTGCCGAATCCCTAATGCAAAAAGAAGCTTCTCCAATAACACGCTCCGTGCTGCAGCAATAGATGTTATAATGTTTTCTGCAGACTTTTCTCCGAAGCGATCCAGATGCTGTACATCGCCTTCCGTAAGAGCAAAGAGATCTGCGGCGTCTGCGACTAATCCCTCATTCATGAGCTGTTCAATAATTTTTTCACCCAACCCCTCAATATTCATACCGCCACGCGACACGAAATGCCGCAATTGCTCCTTACGAATTGCAAAGGTGTTTTTATTCTTACAGTAGTACGCTGTGCTCTGATCGTTTTTTGCACCAACGCTTTCACGCACGACTGGTCCACCACACACCACTTCGCACGCCGCGCGCATATCAAATTCTTCTTCGACACCCGTGCGTAAATCCGTCAGTACTTCCACGATTTCTGGAATGATGTCTCCTGCTTTGCGCAATACCACGGTATCGCCAATTTTTAGACCTAGTCGTGCAATTTCATCGGCATTGTGCAGTGTCGCGCGACTTACCGTTGTACCCGCCACTGCTACTGGGCGCACATGCGCCACTGGCGTCAACACTCCCGTACGTCCCACTTGTACAGTAATATCTTCCACAACTGTTGTTGTGCGCTCAGCGGGAAATTTATAGGCAATGGCGTAGCGTGGCGCCTTACCTGTGTAGCCTAAAGCGCCTTGCAAAACACGCTCATTAATCTTGATGACAATACCGTCAATGGCATACTGTTCGCGATTTTTACGATCACGCCACACACGATAGAATTGCTCTACATCCTGCATGTCTGCACAGTGCACGTACTGTGGATTAATTATAAATCCCATGTTCTGTAGCATCGCCAATGCATCAATTTGCGTTTGCGGTACATCTCTACCATCAATCCAGTCAACGTCATAGACAAACATCTGCAGTTTACGTGCTGCTGCAACAGCTGGATCAAGCTGACGAATGGATCCCGCTGCAACATTACGCGTATTGGCAAAAGGCGCCTCACCTTTTGCTGATCGTTCTGCGTTAATACGTTCTAATTCCTGCTGCGGCAACCACACCTCTCCCACAACACCCATTGACAGTGGCTGTAAAAGCGTTAGCGGCACACTGTGAATAGTGCGGATATTTTGAGTCACGTCTTCACCCACCACACCGTCACCGCGCGTCGCCGCGCGCACCAAAACACCATGCTCATACGTAAGGATAACCTTGAGTCCATCAATTTTAATTTCGGCACAATACGTCAGTTTCTGCGTAAAACCTTTTTTCGCAAGTATGCGCAGATTCCGCTGCTCCCACTGCACGAGCCCCGCATAGTCAAAAAGATCATCAAAAGACCACTGCCGCACGCGGTGCGGTGTTTTAATAAACTTCTCCAGCGCCACACCACCAATGCGCTGCGTTGGACTTGCTGGCGTCTTCAGCTCCGGATACAACTCCTCCAATCCGCGCAACTCGTCCATGAGTGACGAATACACCACATCATCCGCCTGCGGATCATCTTCCACATGATACTTCACGCGCAACTGATCAATCTCCGCTGCTAACTTCGCAGCGCGCACAGCTGCCTGCTCGCGTGTCAATTTGATTGCCATAGACCGTATCTGCCATATCACATGCATTACTGTTTCAGTGTACAGGATCACATCAGGAAAGAAAAGGGTTTATTGCACTATGCCATCTCCTGATGCCCGCTAGTTAAAGCACCTTACAGAATTTACTGGCCCTCTCCTGATCCGAAAGTCCGTCGCATCTCTCAGATTTAAATCACTTATTCCTCCTTGACAAAACCCTCCTCTACACTGTGCTTTTTGACACACGCCATTCACTTCTTTGTTACTAATCTTACGGTTCCAAATTTTGACATCATCAATAATGCCCTTATAAAATTTTGTACCTCCTAATTCTGTATCTGCGCCAATATAGATATTATTTTGATCATTTCCTGATCTCGCATAAGCAATGTTGCTATCCACTAAATTTCCACTACTGAGCGTATCGTCTACAATCACCTCAACAGATCCCCCTTTTTCCCATCGTCCCACAACATGATGCCATACTTGAGTGCTGTCACTCGTCCCTGTCATCATAACCCTACCACCACACGACTCTGTTCTATTGATTTGAAAACATGCCTGCGCTGTATGTGCTGTGGTTTTCAAATACAGGCGGTACCCCTTACCATCCTCCCATCGTGACACGATTGGTTGAATGTCACCATGATTGGCACTCTGCCCCTCCCACTTCACCCATGCAGAAACTGTAATACCATCTTTCATGAGTAATCGATCATCTCCCGATGGTATGCAATTCAATACACAGTCTGACGTAGAAGAGTCATCTCTGTAGTAGCATGATCGACAATCATCTCGTACACGTGCCACGAGATAATTCTGCATTTCGGGAATCGTGCCAAACTGAACTGCAATGCTAGGGCGCGTACTATTGTCACGGCTGTGAAACTCCCTTACAAAGCCAAAAGCTGTAAGCATACCACGCGGATTGGGTAACTCTAGCTCGTAGAATTTTGGGAGAATATAATTATCACCAGATCCCTGTGGGCATACAGAGCTTGTCTTCAGAACGTGGTACTGTCCACTTATACGATCAGAAACTTCAACGTCTCTTGCATTGCGCCGACAAAACTCCATGAGGCTATTACCTACTATATCTTGTGCCGTATATACTTGAGTATTTGCACTTGCATGTGCACCACCATCAGCGTGACTATGCTGCAGGTATTCAGTCCACCAATCCTCAAAATCCCAATGCGCAACTAAACCTGCGTCACCACGCGATCCTATTTTCACAAATACCGCGCGCATGGCGTTATTTTGATTACCCACAACTTTAAATCGGTCGATGTCCCTGAGCATTGTGCTCGCACATGACTGGAATGGCCTTAGCTCTTCTCGTTCAGAGATACGTTCTGTGTCTGTACCAATGTCTATTGTGCCCCACCCAGACTGCCCTACTTGTTGCGCAAGCGGTGTCTCCTCGTATGCTGTAATAATAAAGCGATTATTGACAGTTCCAATTGTTGCAGCCACGCGACTATCTCCATCCTCACACCGATATGCTTCACCGGTATATGCACTCAACTGAGCTGCGACGTCAGTAAGAGTAGCATCTGACGCAAGTTCTTTATGCAGTTGCTGTAAAAAATCCTCCATACCCTTGTCAGAGTTTTGAAACGCTACTGAAGAATTCACAGAAATGTTGGCACTGCGTCGATTGATCAACACCACAGCTGCAACAGACATTGCCGCAGTAAGTACAAATGCCAAGATGATCAATGCAAAAACAACAATGGATCCGCGTTGATTGTGTTTCATACGATAAAGATGATGTTATGCTTTTACTTTTTTATATTAATAACTCATGTCGCGTGGATAGTCGCGTAGCGATGCTGTAGTTTGAATATACATTGGCTTATCGTCATCCTTATGATTGAGTGGCCATACTTTCAGCGTGATTGTAGCACGTCCGATGGTGTTTGTTTGCCTGCCTCGAAAAATATCCGTAGAGCGCGTCGGTGCAACCCATACATTGACATCAACATCGCCACTCGTGAGACGTGTCTCACGATAGTCAAAATAATCTGAGTAAACTCGGGGATCCATGCAGACATCTGTGCGATCATATGCAATCATAAGACCACCGGTACTTCCTTGAGGTTTATTTGCTGCCTCCTGAAGAAAGAGCGCGGATCCTAAACCATCTGCACGCTCCTTAACAAAGAGGCGCATACATAAATCCTGTGAAAAGTCATAGAACACTAATGTTTTTCCCGGCCTATCCATAGACATGTGAAAATTCCAGAAGTCATTACCAAGTCCCTGTTGAATCTGCATACGCTGAAGAGATCGCCCATCGGCACCAACAAGTGTTGCTGTGCGCAGTGACTTGCCGAGGTAATTAAGTGCAAACTGTGCATTTTCCAAGTCTTTCTGTCCACTACGTGCGTGCATGTACGCCCGCATCTGCGCTGCAAAAAGCGTTACCAGTGCTAAGATCACCATGAGAAAAATAAACACTGCAATAATCATTTCTACAAGAGTGAATCCCTTTTCCTTTTTATACCACCTAGTGCGCATATACATAATCATCGTCCTTAGTTGTCATAATTAATCCATGATGTCAAGCGCGTTTGCGCAAATGCACAATCTGCGCCAATTTTGCACCATTCCTCGACAGCGCCAATACCCCCGTGCATATCAAGAGTGTCGAATTCTTTCCCGCTAAACAACACCACGCTCGTCACGTCTGCCACTAAATGTGAGCTTGTTTGATCTAGCGGATCTCCGTTAGTCATAGTGTATTGAATATAGATACGCCTACGAAAAGGTGTTGTCTGATTTCCTGCGTGCTGATGTTGATACAGGCCAGTAGCCTCGTTGATAAATAATGCATCACCACTGCCGCTGGAAACACCGCTACACGTCATGGGATCACCACCAGATCCAGCCACACTGATCGTACAAAAATTAGTCATGGCGCCCCCGGCGACATTGGGAAAGTATCTATAAAATGCTGTACATCGTTCGCTGCCTGATCCGCAATCGGTTTGCGTCACGTTATTATCTCGCACATTGCGTACAAACTCCGTCCCCTCCTGTGCAAGCATGGTGGCAATCACAGCATTTGTGGCACTGCGCGTCTCCGTTACGCCGCGACCTGTAAGATAGATAACGTCCACAATACCTATTAATAAAATAAACATCGCCACTAAAACCTCGGCAATAGAAAACCCTTTACGAGCAGCACATTGTAGCATAGTACTATTTTTCACATTATATGATATAGGAACTTAGATGGTCTTAAATAAACACACCTTCCCTGCCGCATTAGCATTTCCTGGTTCAATGATCCCCATATCTTCAATTAAGCCTGTTGGATGCACGCAGATACGATAGAACATTTTTTCTGGATTACTGGCAGTGTCGGTAATATCTAAAATATGAATTTCTGTACCGCGACTTGTGCTATTTAATTCACCAGGCCTTACGCCTAAGTTATCAATATACTTACCATAGGGTACTGTAAAAATAATAAACTGTTTATCCTGAGCTGGCATACGACCGCTATCTGCGTCTTCATCATAGTTATACATTTGCATCTTAAGGTTGCGTGGCGAAAGTGCACTAGCCATAAAAGGACTATCCATTGCATAGCTACGAATATCTGTATCGCTTCCGCAAGAACTGTCTAATGTACGAAATGACCCTATAACGCTAAACTCGTTACTATCTGTATAAAACATCATTGCACAAGGCAGAGAGTTGTTATCTTTTTGTTTCCCTGTTAAAGCATTGTTTTGTGCCTCACGCACGGCCGCTGCAACTTCACGGCCAGCTGCTTCAAACTTCTTCTTCTCCCGGTCTCTCATTGACATCACCAACATCACAAATGTCATGATCATGATAATGGCAATCACAATAATTAGCTCCATAAAAGAGAAGCCCCGACGATTTTTAAATTGATATGCCATGTGCTGTTTGTATTTTTGATTTATCATGTATAGTATATCACATTCTCTCGCAACACACCACGGCAACTGTGGATTAGTCCCCACCACCTCAGTGCCATGCTAAATCCTCATTGTCGGCTCGGATCTTATCCGCATGTCATAACTAAACGTATCTCAAGCATCTCTGTAAGCGAAGATCCGAAACACGTCCCGAAATAACAAGGTGCTTTTCTTTCTGAACGATCCGTATTACATTCCCAAAAAATCAAACTGCACACCGCTGTGTACAAGTATAAATGTCGTGATCGCGCCAATGATGAGAAATGGACCAAAGGGTACAGCAGATTTCATCGTGGCACGTTTGAGTAGCGTGAGACTGATACCGTACACCGACCCAATGCAAAATGCGATCAGAAGCGCGACAAATGTTCCAATGGGACCGCAGAGGAGACCTACGGCAATCGCTACGAATGCATCACCGTATCCCATCCACGTTTCATCTGATATGTAACTGAGTGCAAAGAAAAAGCAGAATGCGGCCAGAGCAGATAGGCCGTGCGTCACCGTGGCAGTGTGTAAAAGCCCGTGCGTAAACGCTCCACTTGCCACATCCGTACTGCCGTTTGCTACGATCAAAAACCCAATCACTGCCCACATTACGCCCATAGGGATCTCCATGTGTCGCGCATCATAGACAAACACTACTACTAAGCCTGCACAAGAAAGCGCAATCATTGCAGTCGCCACAACAGACACAATAGATCCTATCGCAAAGAAAAACCCCACAACACCAAAAAGTATCGCCACAACAATCTCTACAAGTGGGTACTGCCATGCAATTCGCACGCCACACCGCCGACACACTCCCCGCAAGAGTATAAAACTCACTACGGGAACATTATCGTACCATGCAATGTGCTTCTTACATGCGCGACACCGTGATCGCGTATATACAAAATCATCACCGCTGTGTAGACGATAGATGAGCACATTGCAAAAACTACCAACAATTCCACCAAAAACGAAGAGGAGTGCCGCAACAAACATATTGAATTCGCTATAGTGAAAAAATCCTTTCACTTGCCATTTTATATGAAAAATAGCAAGTGAGGCAGTTCATCACAACATTAGCAGTTATCAAACGAGCAACCTGTGGCAGTACACGTTGCTGTACAGTCACCGTCACTAGTCTGAATTGTTGCTGTATACTTGAAATCACTATTCGTCAAAGAGTTTGGTTCAATAGTTGTATTCCACGTAGCACCATCACCTAACTCCGGCCAAGCTGTACTGTCGTCCGTATCACACATTGCACCTCCGCCCGTCGCTGCATTAGGTGCCTGGAGGATACCACCATCATCTGCACACATCACCGCTCCGGGGACCGTGGAAGAAATGGAGGATTTTGCTGCCGCAATACGCGCCTTCTGACGTGCGCTGTTCAGCGATACCAAGACAATGGATGCCAAGATACCGATGATTGCGATCACGATAAGGAGCTCGATAAGCGTAAAACCTTTTTTCATGTTCGTATCACCTCCATTCTATGTCATTTTTGTTTTTACAGTTTTCATTATACACCATCGTGCAAAATAATGCACGTACTGCGTAAGGATGTGTTATCCACATCGTGAGGAGTAACCACTCAAACGCTTTGAATGTATCAATCGAAATGCTCTCGTATGCATGCAAAAATATTCTCTGAATCTACGATCGAAAAATATAGGTACCTACTTTCCTAATCGCCGTGTGCGCCGCGCATAGTCATCTAGCGCAGTTTGCAAATGCGCTACATCAAAATCCGGAAATAGCACATCATCAAAATACAGCTGCGCATTTGCTATATCCCACATCAGAAACCCCGCACTGAGATGGGGCTCACCTCCTGTGCGAATCAGGAAATCCACCGGCGGCAAGTCTGCCGTGAGCAGGTGCGCCTTCAGTGTCGCAGCAGAAACAGTGTGTGCCGGCACACCGCCAACAATCATTGCACGTACTGCCTCCACCATTTCATAATCACCGCTGTAGTTTAAAAAAAATGTAAGATGGTGACGTGTATGTTGTGCTGTGGCGGCTATACCCCCATCTAAAACGCGAACGAGTTTTTCCGGCAGCACCTCACGCCAGTACCCACACACACGAATGCGCACCTCATCTCGTACAACTGACGGATCGTGCATCAGTTTCGTGAAATATTTTTCATAGACATTCATCAATGCCTTGCGCTCCAAGAGTGGTCGCTTGGTTAAATTTTCCATGGACGACCCCCAAAATGATAGATGCGTAATCCCCATGTCACGCGCCGCAGAAGCAAGTTCTTCGATGCGCTGTGCACCTTGTTCGTGTCCAATCCACGGATCCATACCGCGCAGCGACGCCCATCGGCGATTGCCGTCGGGGATAATAGCAACGTGACGCGGGACGGTGCTATCGCGATAATCTGATCGCTGTGTCATAATTATGTGTATTACTACTATAAAATTAGAGGTCGCGCATACGCACATAATCCGCCACACCAGAGAGAAATACCTTAGCCGATGCGGCAACTGGAAGATCCTGCAGTGCAGCATGCGCATCATCAATCAGTGCATCCATGCGCTGCTGCACATATGCACACGCCTGTGTTTCTTTCAACAGCGTACGGTATTGCGTAATGTCGTCAGCTGTCAGCATGTCACCCTTGTGTAAAATCGCTGTCAATTGATCACGCTGCGCTGCAGTAGCGCGATCCAGCGCCACACGCACCAAAAGCGTCATCTTCCCTTCCGCAATATCTGATCCCACAGGCTTGCCAGTTTTTTTCTCGTCACCAAAAATACCAAGAACATCGTCACGAATCTGAAAAGCGATTCCAAGCGGCACGGCGTATTTTTCCCACTGTGCACACGCTGCATCGTCTGCTCCAGCCAAAATACTTCCAAGCTTCAGCGGACCCTCAAACGTATAGCGCGCTGTTTTGTTTTCATACATCGCCATAATATCCTGTACAGTAGCATCTCTCGTATATCCCATGCGCACATCCTGCATCTCTCCGACAACAGTCAGGCCCACAACGTCCTGCAAGCTCTGTAGTGCACGCACCACAATGTCAGGTGAGAACTGCGCCATAAACAGTGCACGATTGCCAAGAGAATAGGTGAAGTCACCCATCACAATACCCATTGCCATACCAAAATGATCGGCTTGCTCTGCGCCAAAAAGTGCACGAAAGTGATTGGCATAGTGAGCATGTACCGTCGGCATGCCACGCCGCAAGTGATCACGGTCAATGATATCATCATGCATTAAGAGAAATGCATGAATCAGTTCAATACTAATGGATGCACGAACAATCGCATCCTCCTGTGTTCCCCCCATAGCACGATATCCCCAACATACCATGATTGGCCGAATGCGTTTACCGCCAGCACGTATCGTTTTCGCCAGATACGCTACAGCATCTGCCATAAAAGCATCTTTAGTACGCGTTTCCTTTTCCACATCTACAAGAAACGCCTCCAATGCTCTGTCAATGCGTTTTTTGTCATCGCGCAACTGTGCTTGGATATCCATAGTACTTTATAGCTTATATACACTTTTGAAAGTGTAACGTATTTACAAAAAAAAGGCTACATATTTTACAATTCCCTTGACCGTATGACGTTCGTGAGCAAGCGTTTCTTTGCACGATGCAGCAGTGTGCCAATGCTGCCTACGGGCTTCTGCAATGCAACGGCAATATCTTTATAAGACATCTCCTCAAAGTAGTACATGCGGATCACAGAAGCATACTGTTCTGGCAAGTCCCCTACGGCATCATGTAGCGCACCACGTAATTCCGTCGCAATCCACTCATCCAAGGCTGTTGCTGTATCGTGATCGGCTTGTGCATGCTCAGTAAGGTCCGGATCATCCAGCGACACTGTCCGTCGTCGTGTGTGCGCATTAAGCCAGTTCATTGTTTCATTGTGTGCGATACGATAGAGCCACGGTGAAAATTTTCTCCGAGCATCAAATGTCTCGAGGCGATCTAGTGCCTTAATAAAAACCGTCTGCACAATATCATCTACATCATCGCGGCGCGGAGCAAGCTGCGCCACATACGCACGTAATTTTCGTTCATAGCGCATGATGATGCACGAAAAATAGTATTCCTCACCTGCGCGTACACGTGCAATAATTGCAGCATCATTACCGACTGCATTACACATCTGCGGCGTCACCTGTCCACGTACTGCGGTAGTGCGTTGCATAAAGTCCAAAAAACACCTAGAATAGAAACACTTTCAGACTACCCGATTTTCCTTTTTTAGCAAGTACCTATGCGTATTCTTGGCATTGAAACAACCTGCGATGAGACGGCAGCAAGTGTTGTTACTGCAACAGATATGTCCTCTATAGATGTGGAAAGTTCCATCGTAGCGTCCCAGGTGAAAATTCACGCACCATGGGGCGGTGTTGTGCCCAACCTTGCTGCACGAGAGCACACTAAAAACCTCATCCCCATCATTACCACTGCCCTTGCTGATGCCTCCGTGCAACCCCCCGCAATCGATATGATCGCAGTGGCCAATCGTCCCGGTCTCATCCCTGCACTTCTCACCGGTGTTGCTGCCGCAAAAACACTGGCCTACGCGTGGCGCAAACCCCTCATTGGCATACACCATATTGAGGGACATATCTATGCTAACTGGATTGATCATGCAACAGAGATCATTTTTCCTGTGCTAGCACTTGTCGTTTCTGGTGGACACACACAACTTGTCATGATGCACGATCACTGTGTTTACGACATTGTCGGGCAAACACAAGACGATGCCGTCGGCGAGGCATTTGACAAAGTGGCACGCATTCTTGAACTTGGCTACCCTGGCGGCCCCGCCATTGCTACACATGCCGATGCATTTACTACACTGCAACGCGCAAACCCCTTCACACTACCTCGTCCGATGCTGCAAACGCCTGGATATGATTTTTCATTTTCTGGTCTTAAAACTGCCGTGCTCTATACTGTCAAAGAGTTTCGTGCAACGCAGCAATACACGCAACACACACCACTACCTCCTGACTTCGTCAATGCCGTGGCTCACGCTTTTCAAGAAGCAGCCTGTGATGTTTTGATCAAAAAAACTATCCGCGCAGCGCGGATGTATGCTGCACGCACTGTTGTGCTTGCCGGTGGTGTCAGCGCTAATAGACATCTGCGCACGCACCTACGCGCCACCCTTACAGAACAGTTACCAAACGTACGTTTTTTCTGTCCCGCACAGATATACTGCGGCGACAATGCCGCCATGATCGCCACAGCAGCCTATTACCGTTACACTGCGACAACTGACACAACGCGCTACACAGATACGTGGCGCACACTACATGCCCGTGCCACAGATACACTTCCTCGTAGTGACACATCATTTTAGCTATATTGAAAAACACTGCTATTCTTGCTACACTGCATGCAGTACACTATCTCTTTTCTACATCTCCCTATGTCAAAAAGTCTACCAACACACTTTGATGCCATTGATGCGGAACGACGCCTCTATAAGATGTGGGAGAAATCTGGCGCATATAGTCCCGATCACGCAACAGGAAGTGATCCCTTTTGCGTGATGATGCCACCCCCTAACGTCACAGGCGTCCTCCACCTCGGGCACGCATTGGAAAATAGCATCATGGATGCCAAAGTACGATGGGCACGCATGCACGGTTACAAAACACTGCTCCTCCCCGGTACTGATCATGCTGCCATTGCCACGCAGGCAAAGGTTGAACGTATTCTAATGGATCGCGGCATGACACACCCACGTACAGAGCTTGGTCGCGATGCACTGCTCCAAGAAATTCGCACGTATGCAGAGGAGTCCAAATCGATCATTCTCTCTCAAATCCGCGCAATGGGCACAAGTTGTGATTGGAGTCGACTGGCCTATACTTTTGATGAACCTCGTAGCAATGCCGTTAATGCTGTATTCAAAAAAATGTACGATGACGGCTTAATTTATCGTGGTCATCGTGTCGTAAACTGGTCAGTTACTGGTCAGTCCACATGTTCCGATGATGAAGTAGAGCATGTTGAGCGCACAGCAACTCTCTACACATTTCGTTACAGCGCGGACTTTCCTATTGCCATCTCCACAACACGTCCGGAAACCAAGCTTGGCGATACTGCAGTCGCTGTACACCCACGTGATACACGCTATAACAAGTACATTGGACAAACCTTCACTGTAGATGTGGGATCGGCACAACCGCTCACCATCAAGGTAATCGCATCACACGATGTTGATCCGACGTTTGGCACTGGTGCACTCGGTGTTACGCCGGCGCACAGCGCTGTAGATTTTGACATGTACGAAAAACAGAAAGCACTCGGTGATCCGATTGATCTCATTCAGGTTATTGACACGAATGGCACAATGACTGCTGCATCTGGTCGCGCTTATGCAGGACTCACTGTTGCAGAGGCCCGTGAAAAATTTGTCGCATGGCTGCGCACCAATAAACTCCTCCAAAAAGAAGAAGATATTACACAAAATGTCGGCATCTCTGATCGTTTCAAGGATGTTGTAGAGGCACTTCCGATGACACAGTGGTTTGTGGATGTAAATAAAAAGATTCCCGGTCGTAACGTGTCTCTAAAAGATCTCATGCGCAATGCTGTCACCGTTGGACACAACAACGATCCTGCGCAAAAAATCACAATCACGCCACAACGTTTTACAAAAAATTACCTCCACTGGATTGACAATTTACGCGACTGGTCCATTTCACGACAAATTTGGTGGGGACATCGCATTCCGGTATGGTATTGCCCTAGCGGACATATGACCTGCGCCACACAAGCACCGCGCGCATGTGCAACGTGTGCCGCAACAACCCTGACGCAGGATGACGACACGCTAGATACATGGTTCTCTTCTGGGCTATGGACATTTTCCACGCTTGGCTGGCCTGAGAACACCGTAGACTTTCGTACATTTCACCCTACAACATGGATACAGATGGGGCATGAGATTCTCTTTTTCTGGATGGCGCGGATGATTCTCATGAGCACATATACTCTTGATACCATTCCATTCCGATCGGCCTATATCCATGGGATGCTATGTGATCGATCTGGAAAGAAATTCTCAAAATCTGCTGGCAACAATATCGATCCTCTGGAAATCGGCATCCGCTATGGCACCGATGCCCTTCGTTTAAGTCTCCTTACCGGCATTACGTCCGGTAATGACTCACACTACTATGAAGAGAAAGTTGTTGGCGCGCGGAACTTTGTCAATAAACTATGGAACATCGGACGTTTTATCTCAAAGCGTATTACTCAAAATCCGCCACGCCACGCACCAACTGTCGATGATCTCACAGATTTTGATGTCATGATTCTTGGTAAGATGCATGACACCATTGCTTCTGTGCGTGCAGACTTTGCTGCTGATCGTTTTGCACAAGCCATCGACACGCTCACGACATTCACATGGCATGATTTTGCAGACTGGTATATTGAAGCAGCTAAATTTGAACATAACACTGTTGCAAAAAATGCCGTACTACGTGCCATTTTTACACACCTCCTTGCACTATGGCACCCGATCATTCCGTTTGTCACAGAAGAGCTCTGGGGTGCATTTCGCACAGAATCTGACAAACTTCTTATTACAACAGATTATCCGACAGAAGATGCCTACTTACCACTCCTCGCGGATCGCGAACAGCACAGTCGCGCCGCTGACTTGGTGATTGGTGTCATCACAGCAATTCGCACGCTACGTCAAGAGCAAGGCATTGCGCCAAATAAAAAAATCCCTTGCACCCTTCACTGTGATGCAGCGCTACATGACATCATTGAGCGCCACATGCCTATTATTGCTGGCATGCGTACAAATATTGTCAACGCCATTGTAACGAAAGACGCTCCTGCACGTAAATCCCTGACAACAACGACAGAGCACGGCATTACCATTGCGCTGGACGCACACACAGCATTAGATGCAGCAGGAGAAAAAGAGAAAAAAGAAAAAGAGTTAACAGCGGTCACTTCCTACATTGCAACATTAACAAAAAAACTCTCCAACGAAGCATTTACCACGAAGGCTCCTCCAGCTGTCGTGAACAGGGAGCGCACAAAACTTGCTGATGCGCGTGCCAAAGAGCAGGAGCTGACAGCAGCTATTCGTCGCTTACGCCGTCTTCTATGAACTACGGCATATCATTCATCCTCGGCATTCTCATCGCTGCTATCGCACTCCTTCCACAGGTTGGCATTATGATTGTCACAGACGTATTTCTGTACGACCCTCAACAGCTCTCCTATACTACGCCAATACTGTCTCATGCACTCCCCGCCATCATCCTCGCTGCGTGCATTGAAGAGTGTGTGCGAGTCCTTCTCATTGCAAAAATGTTTCTCCGCGCCTCTCTGATGCCTACAGCAGCATTGTGGCACGGCGTAAGTCTTGGTGGCGGATTTTGGGCGACTGAGCTGATGCTGCGTCTGATGGGTACAATGCCAACATCACCGCTCTCTACAATCCCCCCACTTCTGATCCATATCACCGTAAGTAGTATCGCTGTAATCATGTTGACACAGCGTCATACCCTCTCTGCTGCACAGCGCATTGTCATTGCACTTCTCAGCACTATTCTTCTCCACGCCACTGGCAATGCACTCATCTTTCTCCTCCACCATACCGCATGACTTGCGCCAATTCGTCTTGTGGTTTATAATGAACGCGTAGAAGTGATTGCTAGTTAACCCACATTTTATGAAAGAAAAACGCTCTTTTCTCAATCGATTCTCCGGATCACAAGAGCCGGAACAGCACACCCTGCACGATCAGCCAATGTCTATGCCTGTGTATGGCGGTGATCAGGAAATGCAGATGCAGGTAGATTACCAAGATACATCTATGACACTGCCACAGGACAACTGGGGCGGCGATACGCAAGAAATGATGCCGCAACATGCAGCATCTGCAGATGATGCTGAGGGGCAGTTGACAATTGATGTATACCAAACAGACACGGAGATCGTGATCAAGTCAACAATCGCCGGGGTTAAGCCGGAGGATTTGGATGTGTCTATTAGCAATGATATGATTACCATCAAAGGTGATCGCAAAAATGAAGAAGTTGTGGATGAAAATAACTACTACTATCGCGAGTGCTATTGGGGGTCATTTTCTCGATCTATCGTCCTCCCTATGGATGTCTTAGCTGATAAAATTGATGCTACCCTCAAAAATGGCATCTTGACTATTCGTCTACCGAAAGCTGATGTGACAAAGACGAAGAAGATTCAAGTACGTGGATTCTAAAAATAATATTGTAAGAGACTCAATAATACACTATACTAAAGGAGGGTTTTCCTACCCTCTTTTATTCGTGTGTTTGAGTATATAGCGCATGTTTTTTCGTATTATTACATACAGCTGCATTGCTATTAGCACACTTTCTCTGGCTAGCACTGCACACACCACACACGCACAGTCACCATCTGCTGTAACGCTGCGTTTACATGGTGTAAAAAAAGAAATACTGACTGAAAAGGACGTTGCGTCATTTATGCGCAAGGATGTTCACCGTGTCTATGACGCAACATACCACAGTGAAATTGAAGCACTGTTATTTTGCACTACCCTACGCAGTGATACACCATGCCTACTCACCAACACCACTGCTGCTGCATTTACAACGCGTACCCTACCATCCGCACCTGCAATCAGTACAAGCGCACTGACAGCATTTGTTACTGATCTTGCACGTCGCATCAATACTGATCCCGTCAACGCACGCCTGCGCTTTAACGCAGAAAGCCAAACTCTACAAGAAATTGCACCACACCAGGATGGTATTGTGCTCGACGTAGATCAGACTGTAGAACGTATTGCGAAAACACTCCTATCACAACCACCGCCACACGACATAGAGATGATTGCTACCACCCTACCAGCACACGTAACAAGCGCCAATGCCCATGATCTTGGTATTAAAGATGTTCTTGGATCCGGAGTATCAAATTTTCGCGGATCTACAGCTGCGCGGATTCATAACATCACCGTATCTGCACGTCGCTTTGACGGTATTCTCATCGCGCCAAATGAAGAGTTTTCTTTTGTCAAAATTCTCGGACCCGTTGACGCTGCACATGGTTATACGGAAGAACTTGTCATCCGCGATAATGAAACTAAGCCAGAGTTTGGTGGTGGCATCTGCCAAGTATCCACAACCATGTTCCGCAGTGCGATCAACACTGGCATGAAGATTACCCAGCGGCGTAATCATTCCTATCCTGTACAGTACTACTCGCCAATCGGCTTTGATGCTGCTATCTACGTCCCATCGCCAGACTTTCGCTTCATCAATAACACGCCAGGCTATATCCTCATCAACCTCGCCATTGTCGGATCAGATATTACCTTCACCTACTACGGTACGCATGATGGACGTACTGTCACCATGAATGGTCCCCACATCATTGATCGCCAACCCGACGGCGCCATGAAAACAACCTTTACCCAAAAGGTGACAAATCAAGATGGGGATATTGTTATTAATGATGTTTTCAACAGTAATTATAAATCGCCAAAAGATTATCCCCGTCCCGGCGATGTAGCAAAACTCACTGAAAAACCCAAAGACTGGTCTAAAAAACAATGGGATGAGTATATCGCAAAAAATGGCCGATAGTCTAATGTCTTCACTGTTTTTACACTTCAGTTAAAAAATGAAAAAAAGCCAATTGCGATATTCCGCCTATTGACTTCTTTTCTTCTCCTGAATCGTTCTCACTACGAAAGATAGACTAGAAAGCACAAGTGGATCAGGAATGTTGAAGGGTTGTGCTATTGTGCCCCGGGAGGGATTCGAACCCCCGACCAACGGGATAGAAGCCCGCTGCTCTGATCCGCTGAGCTACCGAGGCAGTAAGATCTGCGAAATTCTCTGATGTGTACTATACCCTTCTACAGAAAATGCCTTCTCAGAGAGGAGGCATGTTCTGTATGTGCGCCGTGAGGGATTTGAACCCCCGACCGTTTGGTTAAGAGCCAACTGCTCTACCGACTGAGCTAACGGCGCCTGACACATTGCCAATCCTACACTAAAATATTCCTGTCGTCAATTATCCCATCTTCGTGATCACCGTCATCCTATGTATTACGGTTCGTCCTGACCAATATCTACAAGAATATCAAACTCCGCATAGGATGCTAAAACACTGTCGTTATGCGAAACCGTGATCTCTGGAAATTGCGCGCGTAGCAGATTCGCTAATTCCTGTGCAGCACCAAGATGTATCTCATCACGATACAATACGGTTACCCCAGTTGACGCATTCTCGCTATGGCGCGTTTCTACCTCATAGTCATTGCTGCGCAAGATATCACCACCTTTGGCAGCATGCTCCTCAGATGCTGTATCATGGACGATGACTACGCGCGGCAGTGCTAGGTGAGAAGTCTGATCTTCACGAAATTCTGCAGGAACAACACTCCGCGCTGGACCGTCTTCGTGCTGTGCTGCGGTATTGCCTCTGCCATCACGTACCGCATCAATCATCTTCTGTACGGTGTCACGGGACTCTGTATCATCTTCTGGTAAAAACGTTAATACTTTTTCATACTGTGCAATAGCAGCATCTTTCTTGCCATCCTTCTCATATAGCAATCCAAGCGCAATTGTAGCATCTACATCATTAGTACGTACGGCAATAATATTCTGTAAGATACGTTCCGCCTGTTCAATGTCCCCCTCGGCGTGACGCACCTGTAGCATGCGCGCGAGATGAAATGCATAATTCACACTCTGCGCCTTTACATCATCAGAGGGCGCTGAACTAGAGGCGTTCTGTGAAACAGCTAGTGCCGTATCCATAGCCGTAATCGCACTATCGATGTCGCCCAATGCCTCCTGCGTCACTGCAAAATAATAGTGCGCCGGGGCAAAGAGGCTGACATCACTATTGCCGTATAGAAATGTCGTCTTATCTCGTGCCGCCTCAAAAGATTTTTTGGCATCCTCGACAAGGGCTTTGCGCTCCTGTCCCGCCTGCTCTCCCGTCTTTGTCTGCGCCTTCACTAATTGCATTCGCCCAATGGCAATATCAAACTGCGGATTATGCGGCTCTAATGCGCCGGCACGCTGATACGATGCCAAAGCGTCATCTGCCGCACTCTGTACATATCCGCCACTATTTTCCAAAACAATTCCCTTAATTTCATGAGCGAAGGCATCATTTGGCATAAGATCGCATCCCATACTTGCTGCTCCGGCGGCACTGACAATAAACGTAGCAATCGCATCACGGTTTTGCTGATCAGTAGGCTGGCGCGCTTCACGCATCGCAAGATCCAGTCCATATTGTGCGATGAGGATATAGTAGCGCCCCTCTTTGCCATTTAAATTAATTGTTTTCTGAAAAAATGCTGTAGCGCGATCTGTATCATTGTCTCGATATGCAGCAAATGCTGCGCGCGCATAGACATCTGCAATAAACATCTTGCCCAGAGTCACAAACCCAAAAACGGCAAGCACTGCCCCCACAATGGAGAGAAAGGCAAAAGATAGCGCGTGCTGCGGTGACGACATAAATGTAAATGTCCACGTCTTTGCAGCACGCCTCTCTGATGATAAAGCAATACCGCCCATACATGCCGCAGCAAGGAGTACGCCATACAGCATAATCATCCCATCAATAGCCCACACAAGACTGTATACCGCAGCCACCACCGACGCTATGAAAAATCCCAATGTAGCTACTGTCAGTGACTCATCGCGTTTGTCATGCACGCAGGCAATCCAAGCTGTGCCAATATACGTAAAAAAGACAATACAGAGCGCAATCACGCCAAGAATACCAATCGTAGCAATACCGTCCATCACCATGCCACGACCAACAAAAGCGCGTGTATCGTAGTCGCCATTCTTATTAAGAGTATTTGGCGCAAAAAGGGAGAAGTGATATCCATATGTTCCTGGTCCACTGCCAAGCAGCGGGCGCGATGATAGTGCACCTTTTGCAATCGTCCATGAGAGCGCATGTGTCATGACAGGTTCAGGCTGAATAGCAATACGTGTCACCAGTGGCTGCCCCCACAAGAAGAGGAACATCAGTGCCAAGAAAACGCCAATAGCCATACCCTTACCCTCCTGTGTAGAGTGCACGAGACGGCTGATCATGAATGCAACGAGAAGTCCAACTGCACCAAGAATTACATACCACTGCACATAGCCATACAGCGCCGAAAGTGTCATACCATTCAAGATAATCAAAATCGCAGCAATACCTGTGACAAGTTTTGTGCGTGTATTACCAATAACGGATGGCGTGAGGATTAAAAATGGTAAAAGCATCCCCAGATATACCGTTAACCCTGAAAATGTACCCGTTAGTGTTCCAGGTATAATTGCGAGAATATCCTGACCAATGAACCGCATCGTTGCGGCAAAAGACCATGCAGTCACGAGCGCGCCGCTTGCTATAACAGCCCACCATATCTGCACCATACGTGCGCGCGTAAATGTCGAAACGATAATATAGTACGCAACAATGACTGCCGTAAGGCTAACAACACCCATTACAGGCGTACCAAAAAACCCAAACGCGCTATGATATCGATCAACAGAAAACAGTGCGGATATCACTACGACGCACCATAGCACTGCAATGGGTATATCGAGCGGCGTGCGCCGAATGATGCTTGTCACGCCCATCATGCTCCGTATTACAAAAGCCGCACCACCAATAAATGTCCACGTATAGAAATAGTATTGCTTTTCAAAAGCAACTCCTTGATACGCCACATTAAGAAAGAAGAGCGGCACACCAAAAAATAGCATCCACACGCACAGTGCAATCACCTTGTCCAAAATCCATACGCTGCGTTTCTTGGGGTGTTGCGGCTGTGTATGTTCAGATGGCGCTGTACGCATCGCTTGCGGTGGCATGTGCATCGTGGGTTTTTTTATAAGGGGTTCGCGTTGGGTCGCTACAGTGCCGGAGCGTTGTTGCTGCATGCGTATACGCGGATCTTTTGCCGCACGTCCCTGGCGCGGTGGTGCACCGGCTGATCGATACTGTGAAACGTTCCGTGTAAACCATGGCTTCTGTTCCATAAAAAATGTTTGACTAATGAAATATTGCGACAATCACCAGTGATATATGTCTCCTTGTCATTATAGATCATCTACACCAATCACTCAACATCCCCATAGATCACTGCATCACCTATACGAATATTGTGCGTTTTTACAAATCCTGCAGGTACTTCTATAGCTGCATCAGCTGCTTTCTGCGAGACGCGCACATCTGCTGTGCCGCGCCACCACTGCATGTTTTGCGCCACATCCACAACGCGACCACCAGAAATCCATATGGCATCAATGCTCACAATCATACCACGCATCCATAATGCATGTGGAGCAAGACGATCAAAACGCAAGAGCATACCACATGTATCACAGAGATATGCCGTTCCACCAAGACCAAGGCGACGCTGCCATGGACTATGTGCTACGCGAACACGTACTACAGTATCATTAATAACTACTGTATGGCGATAGGTCACAAAATCACGTATGGTCCATACCGCAATACTGCACGGAATGCTCATTAGTATGCCAAAAATGAAAAAGGATTTTTTTGTCATGACAGCGCTATACGAGAACGTGAGTCACGCGTGTAGAGAAGAAAGAATGTTGTGATCCCTAGTCCGATAAGTAAAAATACCCCCCACTTGTACTGTGACACGGTCGTGAGTGCAACCATGGCGCAGGCTGCTGTTACTGCATAATAAAACAAAACAACCTGCCACACGCGCCATCCACGCCGCAGCAGTCTGTGGTGCATATGTCCGACATCGCCGTGAAAGATAGAGGCGTGGCGCCGCACCCGCGCAATCGTTACCCATGCAGCATCCATAAGCGGTACTGCCAAAACCATCAATGTTGTCCCCACTTTTGCGCCGGCAACAATTGCCATCACCGCAAGAACATACCCCATAAAAAATGCACCGGACGTTCCTGCAAGAATACGCGCTGGCGGAAGATTGAAGAGAAGAAATCCCATAACAGCGCCGGCAAAAACGATAGCAATAATCGCAATTGGCGGTTGCAGTACATTGGGGCGTAGCGCTAAAACAAAAATTGTTACTGCAGCAATCACAGCTACACCACCAGCGACACCATCAATACCATCTGCCCAATTTATTGCATTCATAATTACAGGCATCCAGACCAACATGAATAATAGGCTACCCAGAGTAATAGAACCCATAACGAGTGGCAGTATCCCCCCAAATGGATGGGTCACAAAGGCAATGCGCGCACCAAAAATAAATGTGACGAGAACCAGTGCGATCTGCACAAAGAACTGTGTACGCCAACTCAGCGGATATACATCATCAACAACACCAAAAACAAGGATTGTACATGCACCCACTACAAATACCCATACCGTACGATCAAAAACAAGAAGAGGATCTAACGCCAATGTCACACAAAATGCCACAATCATCGCGATGCCACCAAAACGCGAAATGCCCATGCCGTGCCGATGTCGTTCACCACGTCGTCGATCCTTATACCGCATCTGGCGCGCCACGCCGAACAGAGCGGCGCATGCTATGACAGATATGCAAAGTGCTGTTAAAAACGGACGTACGTACATGATTGTATATTCTGCCATGTCTACGATGTCTTTGTCGGATTAGGCTTAATCGTTTTCTCTGTGACCCAAAACTCCGTAAAGTATTTTTTCAAGAGAATGCGCGTCTGCGAGTCAATGGCAGGAACCGATCCAAGTGTTGGTGAAATAATTGGCACTAAAATCCACTGCAGGAACATGAAGAGATAGCGCGTACGGCTATACTGCTTCGGGCGTGGTGGCAAAAGAAATACTGACATAGATATAGAGACTACTAGCCCGCCCATTGCTAACATCATCAAAAAACGCGTCACGTATGGCAAAATGTGTGCCACGTTACTCTGATTAAATTCCGTACCGCCAAAAATCAACGGCAACCACCCAAGTAGCGCCAAAATAAACGGCGCCGTTGCCCATGACCAGTGTCCTTCCAGCATCTCTGCTGCCACACGTAACTTCTCCGTAATCGCAATTTTCTTATTAGGCCAAATAGCGCGCATAATCACTGGAAAATTTTCAATACCGTATGCCCACCGCCGCTTTTGCTTGTATTGATTCACAATCGTTTTCATATAAGACTCTGCTAGCACTGCATCCATGGAGATCGGCAAGTAGATCGGCTTGACTTGGTAGTCGCCATTGTAGTAACTATACCCTTTCCAGTAAATAATAGAGTCCTCACTAATCATGTTTACCGGCCAATAGTTTACATCTTTAAGCGTCTTAAATGCTTCGGAATGTGAGGAGAATGTCACCATCTCGCGACGCGTGCTTTGAAACATGTGCCAAAACGATGAGCTTGTCACAATGACGCGCACAAAGGCATTTGTATCCCATAAATTATTATGATACAGCGGAATCGGCTGATATGCCTGCTGTAGACGACGTGGAGAAATAATATACTCATAGGTTAGTGCTGCAAGGTACTGTGGGTGCACCACAGACTCACAGTCAAAATTGGAAAACACGACCCGCTCAGGAGCAATATGATGCTCAGCAAGATATCCCTCCAGTTTGCGCGCAGCATAGGCAGCATTAGACGCTTTACATTTCATTTCTCCATCTGCCACCTCATGCGTCGTTACGAGAAAATCGCGAAAAACACCAGCGTATTTTTCCATTAAAAAGTCCACCTTCTTCCTGCGTCGCTCTTCGTCCTCACGTTCCTCTGTGGCAAGAAGGATGATGATCTTGTCTTTGGGATACTTGCTTGCTGCAATAGATGCAATCGCTGGATCAATGTTTGCAGCATCTTCCGTGGCAGTCGGCAATAGTATCACGTGAATCACGTCACGCCAATCCATAATCACTGACGGATCCAGGGATCGCAGTGTTGCTAGCAGTTTTTGATCTTCTTTGCGGGCTGCACGAAGTTGTCGTCGTCGCCGTAAACCCGCACCACGTAATGCTGTAGTGGTCTCTACAATACGCTTGGCAATATCACGCGCATAGTCATCTGGATCACCGACACGCGTACATCGCTCATACCAATCAATACGCTGACCACGCTGTAGCTGTAAGTATGCCTTTACAGAATAGTATGCAATAAATACTGTACGGTGGATCCAGTAGAGATCAAAGGCAATGATGGCAACAGCCATCCACGTCGGCGCAATAAATGAAAATACAACCATGCCAATCAGTGTCGTCCACGTCATCAGTGCCGGGATTACCTCCAGTATACGCTGCGCTCTTCGCTCACGCGGCTCGGTTGTTTGCGGATTGGGAAAATGAAATTGACGGCTCATACACTACAGAAAAAAATTATTCATGACAATACTGACACAGGCAATGAGCATTGCTACTTCGGCAAACAGCCCTCCCAGTAAAATACTGTACGCTGCAACACGCTCCTCTGCCATATACAGCATGCGTCCCACAAAAAAATCACCAATAGCAAATAACGCACCAACGCCTGGAATGAGATATGCTTGCCACCACGGCGCATGCAAACTTGTTCCAAAAAAAACGTTATACTGTAATCGTAGCGGTACATCTGATGGATGTACAAAAATAGCAAGAATGATCACACTTGCAATCCACACAAAAATAATAGCAATTACTACCCAGTGCACGATCGCATTATTCCAGTACGTCGTATTACGTAGCATTACCTGTGGAATAATTTTGTGATATTTTTTCATAAATGTGTATACAGTTTATGTGTCCAGCAGTGGACGATCCACACTCTCTACTGTAAATGATGGCTCTGTACGACCGGTGATACGCATCACGTCGCGGTCCACTTTACCAAGCTCCTCGTGGGCACGGTTGTAGTGATTAACTGTGGTTTGGAGTGATTTTCCCATTTTTGCAATGTAGGTTTCAAAATGATTCCAGTGACGACTCAGCTGTGCTACGCGCACTTTAATATGCTTGGCATTCTCCTCAATCTCCAGCGCATGCAACCCTTGTACAACCGTCTGCAAATATGCGAGAAAGGACGTTGGCGACACAATCACCACACGTCGCTCACGAAACGCATACTCAATCATATTGCTATCACCAACACGATTCGTCAGCAAATCATAGTACACGGCCTCTGACGGAATAAACATGAACGCAAACTCTGTCGTACCCTCTTCTGGGCGGACATATTTTGCCGTCTCATCAATACGCTTTTTGATATCTGCACGAAATTGTGCTGTCAGACCGGCAATATCACTATCGCGATCTGCATGTATCATGCGTTCATAGTTCTCCAAAGAAAACTTTGCATCAATCGGAATCATCTTCTCCTTTACTGTCACAATAGCATCAACAACTTCGCCATCACGAAAGCTGTGCTGCATTGTATACGTCCCTGGCGGCAACACATTGCCCAAGACATGCTCCAAAATAAACTCCCCCATAACGCCACGTTGCTTGGGACTACGTAATACCTTCTGCAACTCATATAGCTGTCCAGAAAAATCTGCAATCCGCTGATTGGTTTTATCAAGATCACCGAGGCGACGCTGCAGTTGATCTACGAGACGATCGGAGCGCTGTGTAATGTCACCAATCACCTCACGCGCTTCACGAAATTGATCAGCGCCAGCACGATGCATGCGCTCTAAATTATTTTCCATTGCCGTACGCAACTGCGCCTGCTGCGCACCAAGATCTGTAATTTGCTGCGACATGGCCTGCATACGATCTGACGACTGTACATGTTTCGTGAGACGCACAACAGCGATGATGCTCATCGCTGCAAAAATAATACATACTGTCAGAAGAATATAGAGTAGCGTCATTGTATTATATAAAAAACTCGAATGTCCTTATGTGCGCAGCCCAACGATAAATTTCTGTAGCTTGGGGATACGATTCACTACGAGATTATGTGGTGACTCCAGTACATCAATCAAGAAGCGATCCATCATATTCAGACGATAATTCAACTCTTCACTCGTCATAGCCATATAGCGTACCTCACGCCCTACCTCTGCCTCAATGGCGTGAATAGCCTTGAGTAACTTCTGTCGATTGATATCATCACTCACGATGAGAATGTCAACACGTGCCTTATCATAGTTTAGAAAAATGCCACTGGTAAGAATCAGTTTAATACGACCAACATCCTCGAGTTTACGTAATTCTTTGCACTGCGGAGAGGTGTTTGCCTTAATAAAAAGATTGCGCATCTCCACATAATAGGGAAACGTCTCATCCAGAACATAAATTTTTTCCTTTTTCTGTGTGGATTCTGTTACAAATCCAATTTTGCGCAACATGTGCACATCGGCACGTACACGACGTCCGTCAATATTTAACCGTGTCCGGAGCTGCGCCAAGGAAATCTCCTTGCCTGGATTGAGAACGAAAAACCGCAACATCCGCGCACGAGATCGTGATCCAAACAAATGCTCTAGTATATCCACCATACACTCTTTTCCTGCATATCAAACAAATTAATGCCCTCCTCTCCATATATGTAGTGTACTATCAACTTGTTGAAAATTCAAGCAGCGCACGATTCTGCCTCCTTTTTGCGCAATAAGCACTTTTTCGCTATAATAAGCACTATAGAGAGTATGTCACGCAAAAAACAGCATCGAACAAAAAAAACTGTGGTACTTGAGGTCGCCGTGAGCGATGTTTTCGTTGTGAATAATGCGAAAAATCGTCCATTTATTGAACAGTTTTGTCATACCGGCGTTAATTTTACCCAAAAAAATCTTGGCACAATCATGGGGTTTTTTATTGTGCGTGATACATCCTCTCTATCAGAAAACATTGTTAATTTTCTCGTCTCAGAAATCAAAAAGTACTACTTCTCACAATCCCAGAAAAACCCCGAAGAAAAATTTGAAGCAACACTACATCGCGTCAATCGCATGCTAGAGGAGCTTGCGACAATCGGCAATGTCAACTGGCTCGGTACCATTGATGGTGCGGTGTGCGCAGTGACAGAAACAACTGCGCGTTTTAGCGTTACTGGTACAGCAGCAATTTTTCTTCTACGAGATGATCATTTGATCGACATTAGTGAAGGACTTGCCTCTGCAGACGCTGCACACAACCCCCTCAAGACATTTGCCGATATCTCTACAGGTGAACTCCTTCCCTATGACAAGCTGATCATCACATCATCGGAATTATTGGACTTGGTCTCCTTTGACGAATTGCAAAAAAACGCAATTCGTATGGGGCAAAAAAACTTCGTGCAGTACGTCCAAACCGTACTCTCCAATCAGTGTCCGATTGCCGTCACACTCATTACCGATCTCTATCCGCCAGAAGAAAAAAGAGCACCCACGGTTGCACCAATTACGGAGCTACCTACAAATTTCTTCGGCGCACTACCGGAGGTCGCGTCCACAGCTGAGGAGGCTCAGGATTCTCCAACGGATACCCTTACACAAGACATTGCTCCACTACTCACTGACACAGAAACCGGCGAGGATTACGTTGATCCGCATACAGGACACATCTACATGCAAGGATCTGACGCACCACTAACAAAGCCATCTGTCATCGACGATCTTAGTAACACAGCAACAGATTTGCTTGATGCAACAAAACATCTGCTTGCACGACGCAAGCGGTGGATTGATAAACGCATTGCGCGCATAACAGCTCCATCAGATGATCGTGCAGACACTGTGGACGCTGCATCAGCAACAGAACCTGTACCACACGCACACCACACTACGACACCAGAGTCCCCGCACATTCATGACGATATATCATCACCGCCTACACGCCCTTCCGGCACCATCACTATTGACGCACAGCACGACCATGATGCGCGTGGCATTCCATCATCGCCACTCACACGCGCCAAAAAGATTGCCACTGCAACACTTTTCCGTATGCGCTGTATCGGCAATCGGTGTATTTATACTGTACGCACATACACGTCGCAACGAGAGAAAAGTGACCGCATGCTCGAGAAAGATCCGCAACGAGACGTTGCTCCATCGGAAAAGTATCTTCAGTCCAAGAATCCTTCTACACATCCACAGCGGCACCTCAAGGATTTCTTACCACGACTATCACGACTAACACGTCTATGGGGAGTGCTCTCATTACGATCAAAAATCATTGTACTTGGCATTGTGCTTGCCATCATTACTGTACCATTCCTTTTTTCTACAATCCGCACAAAACTCTCCCACACAACACCACCCACGGAAATTACACCACCGGAAGCAGAACCTGTTGTGCAAGAACCCCTCTCTCCTCCCCTGACAACCATCACGTCTCTTGAAAACGGAAAAACCATTTTACAGCTCAAGGGCAATCTCGTTACTGTCGGCGCACACACAATCATATTTTTTGACAACGAGACAGCGCAACAAACTCTCACCCTACCATCCGACGCCGGATCCATTGCCTTGGCAACTGCCATGGATGATCTCAATATGATCTTTTTTCTCACTACGGATAATACACTCTACAGCGTCAGTCCCGTGGATGGAAAATTTGCCAAGCAACCTAATATTCCTACATGGGATGCTACGAGGATCTCTGCCATTGCCACCTACATGACATATTTATACATTGCTACACCTGATGGCATCATGCGCCACACGCGCATTGACGGTGGATTTGACGCTGGGAAAAATTGGCTCAAAGATCCTTTCGACATGACCTCTGTATCAATGGCTATCGATGAGCAGATCTACCTCGCTAACGGCACATCAGCGGCAGCACTGCTCTCCGGACGCAAGACATCATTTTCCCTTGATCAGCGCATCACGCAACCGACAAACATTTTTGCCACACCGCACACCACAGCTGCATGGATCGTTGATACACAAGCAACCACACTCTACAAAGTCAACAAAAGAACCGGCGCTATTGAATCTGAAACATCGCACACCGATCTCAGTACTGTAACAGCCTTTGTCGTAGACGAAAAAAAATCCACCGCCTATCTCTTGACAGAAAATTCTGTGAAATCCCTCCCTATGCAATGAAATACGATACCCACCACACAAAGAACGTAACAACTCACCGGACTGCATTTCGAAACACTCTTCACGTAAAAAATCCCACTAGATCAGTGCTGGATGTCACATCCCCACAAGCCCACACCACTCATGCAGATGTGTGGCGCATGAAGTTGTTATTGTGCTCTAGAGC
>JAXGYI010000005.1:0-92601 GCA_040772365.1 Candidatus Moraniibacteriota bacterium | reverse complement strand
TGAAGCGGCGGAAACAAAACCATAAAATTTCCTTTCATTTTTTTAGCGGCTCCCCCCACACCCCCCGCCGAAAATGGATTGGTAAGGAAATTTTTGGTTTTGGTTCGCGACCGAAGGGAGCGCGAGGCGAGCATTGTTCGCTTAACCACGAAATCCGAGCGTACGATTTGGGAAAGAGCCACCACGCGCTCCGCGCGTGCGTCAGTCGTCAAAATCCTGCGGATTTTGCTCGTACAATGTTCGAACTTCGTCCAAGAAACACCGCCAATTTTCACTTTTGCCCGAAACGGCAGGAGCGAGCGTGTCGCGAAGCGACACGGAATGCCATTTTTGCGCTACGCGCCAAGGTTTTTTCAGAGACAGAGAAAGCGCGCGGTCGCGCACGAGGTGGTTCGTTTGAGCAAAGCTCAAAGCAAAACAGAAGTTTTGCAACCAATCTTTTTGTTCGCTCTATCGAGCGATGTAAAGCGATTTTTAATTTCGATTGCCCGAAAGCAAATTTTTCAATATGAATAATATGAATCAAACCAAAAAATTCTTCCTCTATGTTCGCAAATCCACGGACGAACCCGAGCGACAAGTTTTGAGCATTGAAGCCCAGCTCTTTGAGTTGCGAGAGTACGCGAGAAAAGAGGGTTTGCATATCGTCCGTGAATTTGTGGAAAGTAAAACTGCCAAAGAGCCGGGCCGAGACATTTTCAATGACATGATCGCTCGCATAGAGGAAGGAGAAGCGGAGGGAATTGTAGCGTGGCACCCCGATAGATTGGCGAGAAATAGTGTTGATGGCGGTCGAGTAATTTATCTGATTGATACAGGTAAAATCACCACGCTAAAATTCCCGACTTTTTGGTTTGATTCCACTCCACAGGGAAAGTTCATGCTCAATATCGCGTTCGGGCAATCAAAATACTATGTTGATAATCTTTCGGAAAATATACGGAGGGGTATTCGCCAGAAGCTCCGCAATGGCATTTGGCCAGCGTATGCTCCGCTTGGGTATGTGAATGATAAAGAAAAGCGGTGCATTGTCATTGATAAGCCAAAAGCGAAATTGATCAAGAAAGCGTTTGAATTGTATGCTTCTGGCGAATACCCTCTTTCTGAAATCCGAAAGAAAATCAACATAGCGGGCTTGGTTGGGAAAAAGTCAAAGTTGCTTTCCGTCTCAAATTATCAGTACATGCTCAAAAATCCGATTTACTACGGCGTTATCAGATATAACGGAGAAATGTACGACGGAAAGCACGAACCGATTATCACAAAGAAACTTTTTGATACTGTTCAAGAAGTGATGAAAAGGAAGTCGAAACCGAAAGGGCGAAGATTGAAATATTATGTGTATCGCGGATTTTTCCGTTGCGGAGAGTGTAGTTGCTTTATCACCACCGAAACGCAGAAAGGTCATAACTATTTGCGATGTACCAAACGGAAAAATCCTTGTTCACAAAGATATGTCCGCGAGGAAATCATCACTTCTCAAGGGCAAGAGGAAATCAAAAAAGTTTCTTTGTCTTCCGCTTGGGTGGATGCGTGCGTAGAAGATTTGGAAAAGGAACGCACGCAGAAAATCCAAGCGGAAAGCTCTTTTGTGTTGAAGCTCCGAAATGAACTTGTGGAGATTGAGCAGAAACTGGACTCGTTACTTGATTTGCAGTTGGGTGGTGCGTTGTCGCAAGAGGAATATATCGCCAAAAAGACAAAACTGCTCAATCAAAAAATCGATATTTCGGAGAAAATATCCGCTTCAACCCAAAAGAGCGATAATCGGTTCGAACCTTTGATCAATTTCCTAAAAGCCACCAACCAAGCCGAAAAAATCGCTTTACAAGAAAATCCCGAAAGGATTCGGGATTTTCTCAAAAAGATTGGTTCGAACCACCTCGTGCGCGACCGCGCGCTTTCTCTGTCTCTGAAAAAACCTTGGCGCGTAGCGCAAAAATGGCATTCCGTGTCGCTTCGCGACACGCTCGCTCCTGCCGTTTCGGGCAAAAGTGAAAATTGGCGGAGAGGGAGGGATTCGAACCCTCGGGCCGGTTTTACCCAGCCAACACATTAGCAGTGTGCCCCATTCAGCCTCTCTGGCACCTCTCCACGTGTGCAATCTACACGCAACACATGGAGATAGTGTACCATCAAAAAATCTGGCTGACAAGGTAAAGAAATAGCATAAAAGCCCATGATACCGCGTGGGCATCATGGGCGCATTCAGTGATCACAGCAAAAGCAGTGGCACTCCTCATCGCTACTCACGCTACGTATTTCTTGTTTTTTCACAAGATTCTTTTTCATGGCGCTACGCATGTGTTGTTCATACAATGCGTAGATGTGAAAGAATGTCTTCCACTGATGTAGCGTGCGACCAGTAAGTGGTAATGCGGAAAATGCTGCAATTAACCATCTTGCCTCATCGATGTCATCAATGTGTACGTAGACGTTCTTCTCTATGCGCTCTTCAAGAAGGGCGCGGGCAAGTTTTTCCATTCTGTAAAACTCTAGAAGGCATCCCATCGCCGTATAGTCATTACAGATACCCTCAGCTCTACCTTTTTTGCATAAAAATGCTCTGGTTTTGCGATCCATCTTCATCCTCCACTTGTTAAAGAACCGATAGCTCAACTACAGATCCCTCATAAAGACACCGTACATCATCACACAGAGAAATGCAAAACCGATGTGATTGCATCGGTTTTCTATCTTTTGCTCATACCGCATAGCACCCTGTGTCCTTGGTAGGAGTTGAACCTACGACCTTTTGGACCGCAACCAAACGCTCTATCCACTGAGCTACAAGGACATCACTTTTACCGCTTCAGTCTATCGTAGCGCCATGAAAAAGTCAAACACGTACACGGGGCCCTGTAACAACCTCACCATCTGAAAGACATCTTCTAAATACGATCGTAATCACGCATCACGAGCTGGGCATCAATTTGTTTGACCATCTCAATCACCACAGACACCACAATCAGTAAGCTTGTACCACCAACCGTCAGCATGCTGGAATTTGTTACAATACCCTGTACAATAATCGGTAAAACAGCAATAATACCCAAAAATAGTGACCCGCTTAGTGTGATGCGATTAACAACACGACCCAAATACTCTGCCGTCTCATGTCCTGGTCGTTTCCCCTCCACATAGCCACCCTGTCGCTGGAGATTTTCCGAAATTTTCTGGGGATCAAAAACAACTGCTGTGTAAAAGTATGTAAAGACCACAACAAGAAAGAAGTACGTCAAACCGTACACCCATTGATTATTAAAGAGATTAACAAGCACTGTGCCAATTGACTGTGCATGCACATTGCCCATCTGTACCAACATCTGCCCTATCATGCTCGGAAAAAGTACCAAAGATACGGCAAAAATAATAGGAATCACACCAGCTTGATTGACACGTAGTGGCAGATGCGTACGTGCACCGCCATACTGCTGCCCGCCACGCATCCGACGTGCATAAGAAATGGGAATGATACGCTGCCCCTCCGTCACAAACACTACACCGAGGATTGTCACAATGACGATGATTAAAAAGGCGATGTATGTGAAAATTTGTGTTTCATCATAGACCTCGCCAAACTGCATCAGTGTTGATGGTAAACTCGCGACAATACCCGCAAAAATGATCATGGAGACGCCATTGCCTAATTTCTTCTCCGTGATTAACTCACCTAACCACATCAAAAAGATTGTACCCGCAACAGCAACGATCACCATTACCAGCATTTGCGATGGCGCCGAAGTAGCGATCACGCCCTGTGAGCGCAATAGCGCAATCATCGCCGTTGTTTGTAAAATCGCAAGTGGTACCGTCAAGATACGTGTAATCATATTGAACTTCTGTCGCCCTGCCTCACCCTCCTCTTTGTACATCTGCTCCACACGCGGCACAATCATCGTCAAAAGCTGCATGATAATAGATGCTGTAATGTACGGCCCTACACCTAAAAGCACAATGGAGATACTAGACAATCCGCCACCAGAAAACATATTGAGTAGTCCCAAAAACTGGTTACCCGCAAACAACTCTTGCAAACGTTCCACACTAACACCAGGAAGTGGAATATTCGCCATCAGGCGAAACGCCACCAAAATGAGCAAAATGAAAACGATTTTATCTCGCAGCTCTTTGACCGCAAAAATATTTTTAAACTTACCCAGCAGTGTCATACGGTTCCATTACAAATAAGAGATCCTTCTCACTATAGCGCAAAAACGGGTTTTAATCAATACAGTCCACAAATACTACTCCACGATGATAATTATGATATAATGAAGTCTCTAAGGATTAAGGAATCTCTTACCATGAAAAAACAACCCGCATATTGTTATGCTCATGGAAAAATAATGAGAGAAAAAGATTTCCACATTAGCCCGTACGACCTCGGCGTCTTGCGCGGTTATGCTGTTTTTGACTTCATGTGCACGACGCAGCGCCACCTCTTCCATCCGCGTGAACACTGGCAACGTTTTGTCCGTAGTGCAAAATTTTTAGGCCTCACGCCACCCATTACGTATAAACAATTTACCACGATCGCCGCAGCACTTATTGCAAAGCATCCTGCATATCCAGAACTCGCTATTCGCACCGTCATCACAGGTGGTGATAGCCCCTCCGGCATCCTCCTGCCAGACATACCGACGTTCTATATCCTTGCCCATAACCTCCTACCATACCTTCCTGCACAAAAACTCTACGACAATGGTGCAAAAGTCATTACTAAAAACTACCAACGTGTCTATGCGCCCTATAAAACTGTACACTACATTGAGGCGCTCCGTTTCCAAAAAGAGCGCCTACGCAATCATGCTGTGGAGATCATTTACCACAACGGCACCCATGTACTAGAATGTTCTATGGCAAATCTCTTCATTGTCACAAATGGTCGAATGATCACGCCACCCGCAGACGATCACATTCTCTCCGGCATCACGCGCAACACTGTGATCGCCCTTGCTGCAAAAAATCATCTGCCACTCAGTGAGCGTCGTATCACACTTACAGCACTCCGTAACGCAGATGAGGCATTTATCACTGGATCGGCAAAGCATGTCCTCCCTATCACGCATATTGATCGCCACCGCGTGGGCGACGGATCCGTTGGACCGATTACACGCACCGTCATGGACATCTACCGCTCGCACTATGATGCCTACGCAGCAGGAGTGTAGCGCATCTTCTTACTTATAGTTTTTATATCTATCATCTATGCGCATTGCACTCCTTTCCGACATTCACGATCACGAAGATGCCCTTGCATGGGCACTCACAGAAATCGCCACGCACAGCATTGATTATATTTTTGCACTTGGTGACTACTGCGCGCCGTTCACCATCACACAACTCGCCACAGCAGGACTGCCAACTTTTGCCGTATGGGGTAACAACGATGCTGACAAAACTGCCATGGTACAACATGCGCACGCACACAACATCCGCTTTTCTTTTGCCCCGCATGACTTTGGTGAAATCACCATGAGCAGTGAAACGTATTTTCTCACACACTACCCTCAACTTGCCGAACATGCCGCCACCACGGGCACATACGCTGCCGTCTTTCACGGACATACCCACCGCACACGCAACGAAAAAATCGGCACCACGCCGATTCTGAATCCCGGTGCCATCATGCCCCACACCGATACACCAAGTACTTTTGCCATTTTTGACACGGATACCGCCACCGCGCATCATATCACGCGCCACGAAATATGATCTCATGAAAAAATTGAGAGCGCATCTGTCCAATGACAATGCGCTCGTTTTGGTGCAGTCCAGAAAGAGTCACCCCTTCTTTCTGACCTTCCAGAAAGAATGGTTCTCCGCTCGCGGATTAGGTTTGCCAATCCTCTTGAAATAAGCACCCCAATCCAGAAAAAACCTCCCATCATCACCCATACAGATGTAATGGAAATCTTCTTTTTCCCTTTTCCGCACAGTAACAGTCGTTTTTTCTTCCATTGCTCTCCTCCTTTTAATACCCTCCCTCCAGGATATTGTGATGTGTATTATACAGAAAAAGATGTTTTTGTCAAGAGCTCGCAACAAAAATTATGCGCACATTCACGGTTGTGAATGTGCGTTTCCTCGGCGCTTATTTTTTTTGACGTTGCTGATAGCGACGTCCTGATTCTGATGTTGGCGGAAGCGACCGCAACTGCTGGTCGCGTTTCTTTTTTTTCTTCATGACTTCATTACGTATGGCTTCTTTTTCAGCATTCAAGACCTGCTTCTCACCTGCCATTCCCGCTCCAGCCATAAAACCTCCTATCTATTTTAGATTTATATAAACAGGTAGTTCATAGGTACATATAAACTACCCAGATACACCGCCAAAGATGGCATCATTGTAAAGCGCATCACCATGTCTGTCAAGAGACAATTTTTCGTAAGACATCAACAGCGCGGATGACCGTTCTCTCATCCGTTGCAAAAGACACGCGAAAGTGCGTGTTACGTGCACTGAATGCGCTGCCAGGAACAACAAGAAGCTGATCTTCCATGCACCGCGCCAAAAATGTTTTCGCGTCAGTGGGATACGGTATAAAGAAATAGAATGCGCCGTCGGATTGCACGACATCGTAGAAGTCATGCAGTCCAGAAAAGAGTATGTCGCGATTGGCACGGTAGCGCGCCACGTACGGCGCGATGTCCGCCGTCAAAGCAACGCATGCAGCATATTGGAGTGGTGTTGGCGCACAGACAAATGTATACTGCTGCACGGTAATCATCTTATCAAGAATCGGTGCCGGCGCATGCACATAGCCGACGCGCCATCCTGTCATCGCATGCGACTTGGAAAAACCACCCATCGTCACCGTCTTGGCATACGATGCGCCGATAGAGATGTGCGGTGTGTCATTATAAATAAAATCTTCGTAAATTTCATCCGCAAAGATCACCAGGTCGTGTTCGCGTGCAATCGCCGCAAGCAGGTCCACTTCATCGCGCGTCGCCACGTGTCCCGTAGGGTTGGCGGGTGTATTAAAAATGATCGCCCGCGTGCGTGGCGTGATTGCCGCGCGCACTGCATCGCCGTCAAGGGAAAAATCACGCGCAAGCGGCACCACCACCGGTACACCGCCATAAAGCAATACAAGTTGCCTATAGCCCACAAACGACGGGTCAAAAATCACTACCTCATCACCCGGATCAATGCACACTGGCAGTGCTAATGACAGTGCGCCAGACACAGCAGCTGTGATCATCACCGCATCTTCCGTGGCATCCATAATACCATTTTTTGTGCGTAATTTTTCCGCCACCGCCGCGCGCAGTGGCTGGATGCCCTGCGTGAGCGTATAGGCATTGTGATCGTCGCGGATCGCTGCAATCGCCGCCTCCTTCACTGCCTCCGGCACAGCGAAATCCGGCTGCCCGATGCTCATGTTGATCGGATGATCCATGCTCTGCGCCAATGCAAACGCCGCGCGAATACTACTGGCATCCATCTGTTGTGCTCGTTGGGAAATCATAGAAAAATATACGACATCTTATCGTTCTTCTACATCATAACTACCAAACACATCCACACGCATCAACGTGCGCAAAAACGCAATCGCCTCTTGAACATGCGTCTGCGCCAATGATCCGTCAATGTCAATATAAAACAGGTAGTCATTCATCTTCTGCCCTGTCGGCATAGATTCAATTTTGGTGAGGTTGATCTTCTTGATCTGAAACACAGAGAGAATCTCAAAGAGTAGTCCTGCACGGTCTTCCGTCGGCGTAATCATCATGGATGTCTTTGCGCCGTGCGTATGTTCCGTGTCGCCGTTGGCGTGTGTTAATTCCAAAAAGCGTGTAGTATTGATCGTCTTGTCACTCACGTGCTCATCAATAATTCGCAGTCTGTAGTGCGCCGCGGCTTCCGGTGCACCAATGGCGGCAATCGTTGCATCTGCAGCCGCTAATTCCATCGCCGCCGACGTGGCATCGACTTCTTTTTTTGCCAGACCACGTGCGCGCAAATATGCCGCACACTGCATCAACGCCTGCGCATGCGACGCCACCGTTGTAAATTGCTCTCCCTGCGCAGCAAGCACATTGCGGATCGTATAGTCCATCGCTCGCACGATTCGCACGGGCGCACCATGCATGGCGCGCAATGTCTCGCGCACTGATCCCCCCAACACGTTTTCTACCGGCACCAACGCCCGCGCAGAAGCCTCCGCTCCCACGCGCTCCACCGCCTCCGCAATGCTATCCACACACACCACATCCTCCGGCGCAGATGTCGCCACTGCAAGATTATAGGAATAACTATACTCCGGTCCTAAAACGTAAATTTTTGCCATACGATTATCCTTCTCTATAGGCTCCTGACTGAATGTCGCGCCACCACTGCTCATTGTCACGATACCACTGGATCGTGTCAGCAATACCCTTCTCAAATGTCACTGTGGGTGCCCATCCAAGCTCAGTGGTGATTTTAGTGTTATTGATGGCATAGCGCTTGTCGTGCCCCTTACGGTCAGCAACGTACGCAATCATCTCTTCGCCCATGTCAAAGGCATCTAAAATAATCTGCGTAATCTGCATATTGGTCCGCTCTGCATTTCCACCAACACAGTACAATTCACCGATTGTTCCCGTGCGCACTACTGTATCAATGGCACTGCAGTGATCCATCACATGGAGCCAGTCACGGATATTGTCGCCTGTGCCGTAGATCGGTACTTTTTTCCCATCAATGAGATTGGTCACAAAAAGTGGAATCAGTTTTTCGGGAAATTGATACGGACCATAGTTGTTGGAGCAGTTAGAGATGGTGATGGGCAGATTGTGCGTATGAAAATAGGCCCGCACAAGGTGATCTGACGATGCCTTGGAGGCACTGTACGGACTGCGCGGATCATAGGGCGTGGTTTCAGTAAAGGCAGGATCGTCCTTGCCTAATGAGCCAAACACTTCATCCGTGGACACGTGGTGAAAGCGCTTATTGCCATTATTTTTTGCCGCTTCTAAGAGTGTCAATGTGCCCAATACATTGGTGCGCACAAATGCGCTGCTGTCGGTAATTGAACGGTCCACATGTGACTCTGCCGCGAAGTGCACCACAACGTCCGCATCAGCTACCAAGGGATTCACTACATCCGCATCGCAGATATCGCCATGCACAAATGTGTAGCGCGCATCATCAGCATAGCGCGTAAGGTTGGCACGATTACCTGCATAAGTTAATGCGTCAAGGTTTACAATCGTCACATCAGGATAGGTGTCCAGCATGTAGTGGATGTAGTTGCTGCCGATAAATCCAGCACCACCCGTCACGAGAATTTTTTTCATAGATCGTATTATTAAGAGTCACTTACTACTGTTACAGTATATATATGATTATGCGTGCACTCCGTCAAAAAATAGGATCACGCAAATACTGTGCATACGACATGCGATCGCCGTCCTTTGCGGAAACAATTGGCTGCGTAATGCCGTACTTCTCTAGCTGCCAGTCTACGGCAATATCAGGATCATTCCACATCACGCCACTATCATGTTCCGGCGCATACACGTTGGTGCACTTATAACTGAAGATCGTCCCGTCTTCCAGGGCTACAAAACCATGTGCAAAACCTGCGGGAATCCAAAACTGTTTTTTGTCCTTTGCATCCAACAACACGCTCACCCACTGTCCGCGCGTCGGCGAATCACTGCGCAAATCCACCGCCACGTCCAATACGCTACCGGCAATGACCTGCACCAACTTGCCCTGCGTAAACGGCGGTTTTTGGAAATGCAATCCGCGCAAGACGCCCTTGGCAGACATGGAGAGATTGTCTTGTACAAATACATCGGAAATACCTGCTTCAGCATAGCGCGACGCATTATACGTTTCCACAAAAAAACCACGTTCGTCCCCAAATACGTCCGGTGTAATGACCATAAGTCCCGCAATAGCCATATCTTCTTTCTGCATAGCACAACACTTATGAAAAATAAACTCCTCATCAAGTATAGCGTAAAATAGTAAAATATGCACTTGACCTGACATGCCACGTTACAGAACATGTGCATATCCTTAAAACGGCGATGTATCAACGATATCGCGACGAAGTGTCATGTCACGGTCTACAACTGCGGAATATGTCTGTAGTCCATCACTACCAGCTTTGCGGATACGAATCGTCCATGGCACAGCACCAACCCCAGCATGATGCTGAATCTTCACATCATAGGGATAGTGGTTGCGCACATCAATAGGAAGATTATAGTGAAACACTACATCTGTTGTGCTGCCATAAGGTATACGTACCGTACACGCAGCATAACGTCTCCCGTACTTCATACCGTAGTGCGGTGCAGATTCACACGGAACCACAGATGTGAACCACGTGTTGCGTGGCACAGTCACACGCACAAAAGTCAGGTAATCTGCCACAGACATCTTGTGCGGTGCAGTGCTGCCATAAGCATAGCGTACCGTAACTACAGCCTGTGGAATGGATTGCGAGAGATCTATAGCATACGTTACTGATCGCGAAACTCGCGACTCCACACCGTACGGCGACACCGCACCATCATCAACCATGATATAATCCTTCTTCCACACCGCATCCACAGAACCATCCCATCCGCGACGCTGCAGGGGCGCAGAGAGATTCATGTTGCGCAGTGGTGTAATGTGTATATGCTTTGTATCACAGAGCTGCACAAACGCCTTGAGCAACGCCATCCTCTGCCACACTGACGCTGTATGAGAAATAGATGTAAACATAGCAGAGAGAGCGTCTCCCACAAAATGTGCCTTTGCAGAATCCATCATACCACCTGTTCGCCTGCACTGCTGGTGTACAACATCATTACCGTTGCGCACGACGCACTCACCAACAGTAAGTGGTGCAATAGCATCCAAAACCACATCAAGCGCTACCGCATCTACAGACAGCACAGCGTCAATAGAGATCTGCGGAAATTGCACACGATAAATGTGTGCAGCAATACGCGCACTTGTTGGAAAATCTGTAAACCAATTGCTGTCACGCATAGAAAATGGATTCACAGCAGCAGGCAGGCCCATAGTTATCGCATCATACTGATCGCGATCAATGGGAGCATCTGCAAGGTCACGTGGATCGTGTGACGTCACAGATGTCACAACGCCGTCATGCATGACGACAAGCACAACAGACGCGATGTCGCCACCGGTTGGACGCGCAGTTTGCATATCTTGTACAAGGATGAGATACGTACGTGTACCCCGCCGAGAAAGTAGTGCATCTGCAATGCGCGCTGCATCGCCCACTGTGCTATGCAATGGAATAATATTAGTAAGATATGCAATTGGTGCCACAATACGCTGTGGACTATTCATCCACTGGAGAAAAAACCACCACGCCACAAGAAGGGGGCCGGCGATCATCCAGAAGATCACCATGCGACGATCTGTCTTCGTCATGCGTATAGTCAATAATGAGTTTCTTATGATAAGTTGCCGCTAAGAAGAGCATTGAGGCGTGCCTTTAGTTCTTCCTCCGTCGGCTCTGTCGAGGAAGGCGCACTCGCTGTAGGGTCATCATTAACGTGAGGCGTCTTCTGCGTAGCGTGTGCAATACCCAGTGTTGTAACATCTACAACCGGAAGATTGCCGGGTGTTGTTTGTAAACCACTTGGCAAATGTACTGGCGCTGCAGACGTCACTACGGACTCTATGTCCCTATGTCCTAGAGATGGTGTACTGCCCTGCTCTTCTGGCAGTGTAGCATCTTTTTGCCTTTGTGTGGTACTCTGATGTGCTACATCATCACGAGAGCTGTCATAACCATCGCCATGCACCTGCTCAGATGTACTGTGTGACGGCACCCCATGCGTATCTCGCACAGATGGCGCATGCACTGATGCAAAAATACGCCGTGCTTCCCATGGAGACTGCGGTACTGGTCGCTGTGCGCGCCGCTGACCATACTGATCAAAAAACCACAGTGTTGCCATGATGAGTGCAGTCGCACCTGCAATCATCGCACCGTACGGTGCAGCTGCAACGATCATACGCTTCTGTACTGTGCGATCTGCGTGTAGCACAGAGAAGCGTACATCGGCACCATATACTGCCTGAACATCACGCTCAGCCGCCGCAAGAATGTTACGCATTGCCTCTACAACATCACGTATATGCGCTCCATACACCGTGATACGCACTGCGTCGCTCTTACCTACTTGCTGCACAGAAACACGTACGTCACGCTGCGCCCATTCATGATTACGCGTAGAAAAACTCAGAATGTACACTGTCGTCTGCGGTACAGCAATCGACGCCACATTGTGTGCTACTGGCACGATGACCATTTGCGCCTGATAGAGCATTTGGCGCGCAAGAATACTGCACACACCAACAAGAAAAAGAGATAGTATCATTACTGCAAGAATGTTTTTTTTCATAGTACACGATATGATGAGCGCTGCATAATTTTTTACAACATACACGACACCGACATGTCATTAATTGCGTTCGTGGTGGATTGCGCATTGTAGCAAAATCGTGTACTGTTGTCAATTAGAATCCCCATCATCACCAATATGTCCCAAGCTCCACACACACCTACAACGATCGCTACGCTACGCGCACTACACAGTCCCCGCATCGGTGATTTAGATTGCACAGTGCTGATCGCACACGTACTACGTGTAGATCGCGCGCATGTGCTTGCGCATCCACACACACCCCTCTCTCCACAACACTGCAGACGCATTACGAAATTCTGTCACAAGCGTGCCACCGGCTATCCACTTGCCTATCTCACTGGCACAAAAGAATTTTATGGCTATGACTTTACCGTTACACCAAAAACACTAATTCCGCGACCAGAAACGGAATCACTCATTGATTACGCAAAGGGAGTATATGCTACTACACCACGCAATGCACGCATCGTGATAGTAGATATCGGAACCGGTAGCGGTGCCATTATTATCACACTCGCACGACAGATCGACCCTACACGCACCACTACATTCATCGCAACCGATATTTCACATGACGCACTACGCGTTGCTAAACACAATAGTCGCATGCATCACGTGGATCATGCCATCACCTTTCTACAGGGCGACCTCCTCAATGATGCGAAAATCCACACATGCCTCATTGCTGACCATCCCACACATGTCATCATTGTTGCCAACCTCCCCTATGTTGATGACATGCAGCAGACACAGCTTTACGCAACAGATACATCACGTGCATTGCAATTTGAGCCTGCTCTAGCACTATGGTCATCAGAGGGAGGATTGCACCACTACCGCACACTCATCGATCAGACACAGCGCCTTCACGCCTCCCTGCCTGATGCGCACATCATCTCACTGTATGAACTCGATCCTGCGCAAATCTCTACATTGCTACACTACCATACACCAAGAAAGCAGGAGGTGTTTCATGATCTCGGTGGGCAGCAACGTTTTTACCGATGGGATCTCATGCCACTGTCGCTACACAGAACGTAAAACACCGGACATTGCCGGTGCTTTACATATACTCTCTTGTAACAAAAAAATTATTTCTTTCTCTTTGTTGTTTTTTTCTTTGCTACTTTTTTCTTCGTAGCTTTCTTTGCTACTTTTTTCTTTGCTACCTTTTTCTTTGCTACTTTTTTCTTCGTAGCTTTCTTTGCTACTTTTTTCTTTGCTACTTTTTTCTTCGTAGCTTTCTTTGCTTTTTTTACAGCCATGATTGTCACCGTCCTTTCTATTGTAATTTTGATTTTCTTTTTTCTACAAAATATTTTTTATATAAAAAATATTTTTGTTTATGTTTTTATTATAGTGTAATTTATAGAACATGCAAGTGCATACGACATGTGAATAACTTTTCTAACATGCGTGCAAAAAATAAAAGCAGAAATGTTCCGCCAGAATTCTCTCTACCACAAAACCGCTGCAAGAAAAATACCAATGATCAGTGCCGTAAAAAAAAATTGCGCGACAACATTAACAAGAAATCCAACAACTGTACCAATGCTAGCACGTGCTGCCGGTGCGAGTGTGCGCCATCGAAAATACTCACCACAAAAAGCACCGAGCATTGTCCCCACGATCATGCCCACGATAGAGAAGATGATCATACCGCAAAAACCACCAATCACTGCACCGAGCATGCCGCGCCAACTTGCGCCATAAGCTTTTGCACCAAGCATGCCCGAAAAAAAATCTACAGCAATCGCACCAAGAGCAATGATGCCGGTGATAACGACAACTGTCATGCTCACATGCGAGAAATGTGTTGCCCATGCATACACGACAACGCCAGCCCACACCAATGGAACACTTGGTATAATCGGTACAATGATGCCAATCGTCCCAATAGCAAATAATGCAAGAACAGCACTCCAGAGAAAAATCATTGTCATAGCGCATCCAATAGATTACCAATAGTATGCTTCTGCAGAAGCGATTATACCAAAAAATCAAGGATTTGTCGATGTTGACGGGCATTGCTGTCCTTGTACAATGAAGAGTGACAGTGATATGTTGTCTCACGTGTTCACGCATGTGATGTGAACGTGAGACGGCTTCAACGTAAGCTATTTAACAATTCATGAACTAGAAAGGATGGTGGAACCCCATGACAGAAACCCAAGAAAAATCCCATTGGTTGCAGGATAACTTACGCATCCTGGTGAGTATTGGTATTGTTGTTCTCTTAGTAATGGCAATCTACTCCTACTCCAAGCGCAATGCACCATCACGCGTTGTTGTTGATGATGTGCATACAACAGAAGACGCTACACAAGTAGCAATGACGTCAACTGATGACGTGAGTAAAATCATTACAGAAATCAAGGATGAGACCGAACAAAAAGACGCAGCAGCTCCTGTAGCACCGATCACGCAGGACACTGACAATGCAGAAACTTCAGAGCTACAGACATCATCAGCACAAGAAACACCTGCATCAGAAGCACAGGAAGTAGAACAGCCAGCGGCAGATACTGCTACGCAGCAGGAACAGCAATCACAATCCGCGCATGATGTTGTCAAAGATGTTGTCGCAACACGCAATGATGATGGAACGATTAGCATAACTGCTGTACACGGTGATAGCGCAACAACCCTTGCGCGTAAGGCAGTAGCGCAGTATGCATCTGCACACAGCATCGATGATCTCAGTGGCGCGCAAAAAATTTATATGGAAGATTATTTGCGACGCGCACACTCTGGTACACGTGTACATCCTGGCATGACAATGACATTTACATCTGCACAGATTGATGCAGCGCTGACAAAGGCACGTGCATTGACAGACACGCAGCTATCCAACCTGGATCGCTATGCACGTAGAGTATCACATCTCTAACGTACCGCTTTTGCACGACGTAGCGCATAGGGCGCTCCGTCAGCAAAGACACAGCCTCCATCGCTCCTTACCAATTATACAAAAAACCCCGGCAATGTCCGGGGTTTTTTGCTGCGATGCACACTACGCGTGCACACTAATCCTTTTTCATCTTCTTGCGAATGAATGCAGGAATTTCAAAATCCTCCTCCTCCGTATCTGCAATAAACTTTGCAGCATGCGCCGTTGTTGGGCGTGGTTGCGGCGCAATAGGTTCATCTAAGATCATTGTTGTACGCATCGGACTACGCCGTGCAAGATCATCATCGGCTTCTGTCGTACGCACAACGCGCGACTCCACACTCACATCCACAGAACGGCGACGCCCTTGATGTGACTGCTGCTGTTGCGCATCAGTGCGATCTTGTGCATGCTCTGGAGAACGCACCGCAATATCATGTCGTTCTTTGTTTTCTGACTTTTCACCATGTGCATGTGCCGCTTGTGCTGAAGCGCCAAGCGGTACCCGCTGCGCCTGCCCCGCTACACGCCGTGGGCGTTGTGCTGTTTCACGTGCCGGCTCTTCCACAGGTGCAGTATGATCATCAAAACCTGTTGCGACAACTGTAATTTTAATCTCACCCTTCGGCAAGTTATCATCAATGACTGTTCCAAAAATAATACGTGCATCAGGGTCAACAGATTCTGTAATCACATGTGATGCATCCTCTACCTCAAACATCGTAATATCACTACTGCCCGTAATATTAAACAACACACGCTTTGCCCCATCGATCGATAGGTCGAGAAGAGGGCTATTAACAGCAGATTTCGCAGCCTCAATAGCACGATTCTCCCCTGTTCCCGTACCGATACCCATCAACGCATCACCACTATTCGCCATTGTCGTTTCCACATCTTTAAAATCTACATTCACGCTCTCCGAACTACTATTACAGATGATATCAGAGATGCCTTGCACACCCTGACGCAGTACATCATCCACAATGCGAAACGCATTTACTAAACTTGTCTTACGATCAATAATGGAAAGAATTTTATCATTTTGAATAGAAATGATCGTATCCACGCGCTTCTTGAGCGCCGCCAAACCCTCCTCCGCGATCACACGTCGTCGTGATCCCTCAAAAGAGAACGGCTTGGTCACAACAGCAACCGTAAGAATACCGAGCTCTTTTGCCGTTTCTGCAACAACAGGAGCCGCACCAGTACCAGTACCACCGCCGAGTCCGCATGTGACAAATACCATATCCGCACCCTTCAAGACATTTTGAATTTCCTCACGACTCTCCTCTGCCGCCTGGCGTCCAACCTCTGGATTCATGCCAGCACCAAGACCTTTTGTAAGACTTTTGCCAATATGAACCTTCTCCTCCGCCTTAGAGTGATGCAGTGCTTGCGTATCTGTGTTGATCGCAACAAACTCTACACCTTTGAGCTGTGCATCAATCATCCGAGAGATGGCATTACCGCCACCGCCGCCAACACCAATCACCTTGATGCGTGAAAATGTTTCTATATCAGTTTTTACTTCTGCCATACACGTACTAAAAATGGGTTAAATGTGCGGAAACATACACGAACACCCTACAGTTTTGTACTGTACCATGCGTGGAAGTTTCCTGTCAACAAAATGAAAAAGATCTCTATTCCTACGGAAGAAACCGCTGGAACACCTCTTTGATTTTCGCGAAAAAATCACCGACGCCCTCTCCAATCATGCCGAGGCTTCCGCCGCGAAAAGGGTTTGTATTTGTATTTTGATTGCCGTTTATCGCCCAGAGGATGAGACCGACCACCGTCGCATACGATGCATCATCCACATGATCTACCACGCCAAGTAAGTTTACCGGGTGGCCGATAGAAACGGGTAACCGAAGTTTTTGTTTTGCAAATTCTACAATGTGCGGCATGTGAGATCCGCCGCCGGTCAACACCGCACCTGCCGGCAGCATCTGGTCCTTGCCAATTTTTTCTAATTCCCTCACAACAAGATCGAAGATTTCATCTAATCGCGCGTGAATCATCACCAAGACGTCGCGATGGTACACGCTATCTTTCTCCTTTTCGTCAAACTGAGAGAGGTCAATCATGCTCTTGGGATCAACGCCTTCTGTTGTTGCGCTACCATACTCCACCTTAACACGTTCTGCAATAGCAATTTCTGTACGCAAGCCAATAGCAACATCGTGTGTAATAAAATCGCATCCGACCGGTAACACGGCTGTATGAATCAATTCACCCTCTTCGTATACAGCAACTGATACTGTGCTCGCCCCAAGATTGACAAGCACAACACCAAGATCTTTTTGTTTTTTGGTCAGTGTAGATTCCGCAGCAGCAAGTGGCTCAATAATAAAATCCTCCACACTCACATTAGCTCGCTCCATTGCTGCAGTAAGGTTTTTCACATGATTACTCGGTGCCTCTACAATCACGGCATCAACCTCTAGTCGTACACCGCGCAGTCCCACGGGGTCCTTAATATCATGCTGATCATCAAGACGAAATGATCGCGGAATAACATGAATCACATCATTGTTTGTTGGGATCGAGATTGCCTGTGCTGCCTCAATCACACGCACCACGTCATCCTCATTCACTGTACCATCTGCACGTCCGATCGCAATGACACCACGCGTTTCCTTGACAGTGATCCCTGCACCACCAATACTCACAATAGCACTACGCACGCGCTGTGCGCTCATCTGCTCAGCCTGTTCTACTGCGCTAGCAATGGCATCTGCTGCATCAGCAATATCCACGACAGCACCGCGTCGCAATCCTATCGACGGAACAATACCTGCACCCAAGACACGAATTTGTCCATCTTCACCGGCAACATCCGCAATCACGCAGCGCACGGTAGACGATCCAAGGTCAATACTGGTAATGATTTGCGTTTTCATAAATACCTCTCATCATTTAGCGATAGAAAAACTCTACAAGCAGTGGTATAAAAATAATCAGCCCCACAATACTCGCACCAATGGCTAGGACTAGCACCATTGCTGCAGACATATCCTTAATCACTGCAGCATACGGATGTTTGCGAGGTTTTAAAATATCAACAATACGCTCATTAACCGTGTTCATTAATTCTATCATAAAAATCAAAAAAATCATCATTACAACGATTGCCGCCTGCTGCCACGATGCGCGTAAAACAATCAACGCAATAATAACAAAGAGTGCGATAAATGTTTCAATGCGAAAATTGCGTTCATGGAGAAAGGTATATACCAACCCGCGCAACGCCGCCTTTACACTATAAGTAAATGAATATCTGCTCATACATTCCCATACATCATTTAGTACCACTGTGCATAAACCGTGCAACAACTTCGTCCTGCACACGAAACATCCGCACACCATGATGCAATCCCGTCAAATGCAAAACACCATGCACAAATGCTGTACAAAACGCCTTCAATGGATCTATGCCATCTTGCTGCGCATAGCGTACAATGTAAGTATAGCATAGAATTACTTCGCCGAGAAATACGTGAGTAATCTCTGTCACACGCAGATCCGCCATATCACTGTAATGCCCGCATGACAACACATCAGTCGGTGCATCTACGGAACGCAACCGCATATTTTCTGCGCGCATCTGCTCTACATCCACACATGCCACACTCATAGATAGCGCACCAACCCTAGGCCCACAACGCCCTGACGCCTGCACAGCATCTCGCGCAAGACGCGTCAAAGCCATGTCGTCAAGTGGCACGCCGTTATCGCTCTGATGATGCGTTTCGAGGTGCATGACAAGATCTGTGTCTGCACTAACCTGCCTCATGGTAGAAACTTTTCCACGGCCTCACGCACATGTACACCATCTGCGGCAGACCCAATGTCACGCATTGCTGCCGCCATAACTCTCCCCATATCTGCACGCGACGCCGCACCGGTCTCTGCAATCACACGCTGCACAGTATCATCAATTTGCGCCTGCGTCATCTGTCGTGGTAAATATTTTTCAATCACGGCAATCTCTGCCTCCTCCTTGCGCGCCAAATCCTCGCGCCCACCAGCACGATACTGTGCTACGCTGTCGCGACGCTGTTTCACAGCACGCTTTAAAACAGCCACAGTCGCAGCATCGTCAAGCCCCTCATCACGCTTCTTCTGTGCAATTTCCTCATTCTTGATCATGCTATCCACAACGCGCAGTGTATCACGCACCTGTGTATCACCACGCTTCATCGCCGCCTTTAGATCCTCTGTAATCGTGTGTCGCATATGCATAAGATTTTTATACTGTATGAAAAAATACGCCTTATACCTGATCTACTGCCTGTCCGCGCGCACACGCAAAGCACTCTGTCTGTGCGTCATGCACGCAGCACACACCACATCACGCGTTAATTTTCTTCTTCAGTTCACGCAATGTTGTCTCATCAAAACGTCCTAGCTTCTTGAGTTTATTGACTTCCTTTCGCATCTGATTTTTATACAGTGCTTCCTGTCGACGTTCTGTCTTACTCTTCTCGTTTTTATTGAAACGATTTTTTCGTACATGCATCAAAACACCGCTTTGTTGCACACGACGTGTAAAACGTTTGATCAGGCTATCGGCCGTCTCACGATCATTCTTTTTATAAACATAGACCATTATACGTCACTCTCCTTTCTAAATCTAAACCGTCCGCACAGCCCACAATCCTGCGGACAAGGCAATCAACGCGTTTGCGCACAATGCACTTGTCATCACGATCACCTCTACGCTTCCGGCGCAATATGCTCCGTTAGCTGTGCACCTCCAATGACATGGACGTGCACATGTGGAACCTCTTGCCCGCCATGCACACCGGTCCGAATTAATACTTTATATCCTGTATCAGCAATACCCCGCTCCTTTGCAATAACAATTGCTGCCTGTAAAAGTTCTGCAAGCACAACACTCTGTGCAGCTGTTGCATCATGGAGTGACGCGATATGTTCTTTCGGAATCACGAGTACATGCACTGGTGCAATTGGCGCAATATCCTCAAATGCTACAACATGCTCCCCCTCATACACCAGTGGCGTCGGAACTTCCTTACGAACAATTTTACAAAAGATACAGTCATTTATCATATCACGATTATTTTGTTTTTACAAGCTTTGATGATTCCTTGAGGTTTTTCTTAATAAAACTTACAATACGCTTCTGTGCAACTGTTTCCTGTGTTCCTGTTAGCATGTTTTTCACAATTACTGTTTCATCCAAAGCCTCTTGCTGTCCAATAATGAGTGTGAGGTCCACACCGAGCTTGCTCGCGTGACGCAACTGTGTCTTCAGTGCTCCTCGACCAAAGCTCTCTGCAACCAAAATGCCCGATTGTTCAATTTCTGCAAAAAGTGGTAGACTCTTCTTTTTCGCAAGCTCCCCAAGCTGTGCCAGAAAAACTCGTGGCTGTGGCACATGATAACGCTTCGCCTTGACGCGACGCATCTCGCCAATCACACGATCAATGCCAAATGCAAAGCCAATCGCCGGCGTTGGCGTACCACCATAACTCTCCACAAGCCCATCAAAGCGCCCACCGCCACCAAGCGCCCGCCGCATACTCTCTGGTGTATCTGATGCAGAAATCTCAAACACTGTTCGCGTGTAGTACTCCAATCCACGTACGAGCTGCGAATCAATCATGTACGGCACATTCAATTCGTCGAGGTATTCCAAAAATCGTCGAAAATGATCGCGTGAGTCTTTGTCCAAATGATCAATCAGTTGTGGGGCTCCGGCGCACACCTGCATACATTTATCATCTTTCGCATCAAAGATCCGTAATGGATCCTTGTCAATCATGTCTCGCTGCTGTGCCGGTAGTTTTGTTTTTTTGGATCGAAAATATGCCTTCAAAAGCTTCACGTATTCCTTGCGTGTCTCTGCTGTTCCGATAGAGTTCACACTAAACTGGATATTACGTACACCGAGATTCTTCAGCACGCGATGGGCTAGTTGTACAACTTGCGCATCCAAAACAGGATCCTGCTCACCAAAGATATTATACTCTGCCTGATAGAACTCACGATACCGCCCCTCCTGTGGATTATCATACCGATATACCGGTCCCATAGCAAAAAGCTTTACCGGCTGGGGCAAAATCGCCATACCATGCTGAATGTATGCGCGTGCAACAGATGACGTTAATTCCGGCCGTAAAACTGCGCGCTCATTGCCTTTTGTTGTAAGTGTGTACAGCTGTTTTTGTACAATCTCACTATCGCGTCCAAGTGACCGTTCAAAAAGACTCGCAAGCTCTACAACGGGCATATCCACACGTGAAAATCCATACTCCACAGCACTGCGCTCCAATACCTTGCGTGCCTGCTGCCAGTATGGCTGATCACCTGGTAACACATCTCGCATACCCCGCAGTGTTTGCATTGCAAGTGGTTCCTCTGCGCGCGCAGATGTTGCGCTTTTTTTTGTCGCTACAGATTTTTTTTGCTTTGCAGATTTTGATGATGCCATAGAAAACTGTCGCTTTTACTAAAAATTATACTATATACGCGAAAAAATTACAGTGCGTCAATCTTGTTTAGTGGCCACGCACGCAATGCTGCTCTTCCCATTACTGCGCTCTTGCTAATTGGTCCAAAAACCCGTGAGTCACTGCTCGCTGGCCGGTTATCCCCCAATACATAGTACTGATCATCCGTCAATACTACATCCGCCTCACCACCTGTCTTACGACCGTCGGGAAGATAGCCGCTCTCATCTAACACGAACCCCTCCGGATGCTCCGCATTAAAAATACGCACAATACCATCGGCAACCATAACACGCTCTCCTGGTAGGCCAATAATACGCTTGATGTAGTACTGCTGCTCACGGATTGGCGCACGAAAAACTACAATATCACCACGCGCAAAAACTTTATGTGGCTCCACAAGTACAATATTTTTGCCAAAAATATGTACTGCTGTCCGCTTATACCCAAGTTCGTTAACGATAAGGTACTGCCGATCAGAAAAATTGGGTTCCATGCTCTGTCCGCGCACAAAAAACGGCTGAAAAAGAAATACACGCACAGGAACAATAATGATCACTGCCAAAAAGAACATCTTGACAACCTCCACTACAAATGCTTTCATGTCCTCTTTTTGCACCTGTGTTTTTTTCTTTGTGCTACTCATAAAATGTCTCATTTTGCGAAAAAGTGGTACGCAAAGTGCAAAAAAGTGCGTCCGATCGCAACAATATGCGCTACACGTAAACGTGATCATCATAGCATATTTTCCGACGTGATGCAAACAACCACGTAAAATAAAAGACTAGTCACAAAAAAGATCTTCCTGCTCATTGAAACCCTATGTTCCACCCTGCATACGCATTACAACACGCTCGCCATGTGCTATACTGCAACTGTAATCATTATCAGAAAAACACTATGTCCGTACCACCTATTGTCAAATGCGTCACGGTTGACGAGCTCAATGATCAAGCGCGCGAGATTTTCGAAGGATTTGCCAAGAACGGTGGATCCGTGCCAAAGTGGTTGCAGGTAATGGCAAACTGTCCCGACACCATGGTCGGATTTTTTTCGCTGTTCAAGTCCCTCATGGATAACGCGCCAGTACCGACAGCCCTCAAGTGGAAAGTCGCCTATGTCGTATCTGACATCAACAAATGTGCATTTTGCATCGGTGCAGCAGACAGCAAACTCAAAGAGCTCGGTATTACTGATGAGGATTTACAAAATATTGACAATCCCACCGACGAGAAAGAACGAATTGCCATCGCATACGCGCGCGCAACTACCGAACACGCCTATGCCATCGCGCCGGAACTCATTGAAAAAATGCAGCAGACCTTTACCGATGAAGAAATTGTGGAGATCACTGGTGTCATCGGCCTGTTTAACTTCATCAATCGTTTCAATGACGCCCTCCGCATTCTACCAGATACGAAATAAGCTCATAATGACAAAGAGCATCCGCAAAAAACACCGATACGGCTTCGGTGTTTTTGTTTGAGATATCACGCACGTTCTCTGCGCACAACCACATTCTATTGCAATCCCTTGCGCTCCAAATATTTTTTTGCAACACGGATTTTTGCAAGCTCCATTTCCAGCGCCGCGGCAACGCGCGCATAGTCAGTTTCATCCGTACTAATCACTTTATTCATCACATCCTCGGCACGCTTGCGCGCCTCTTCGGCTTTTTGGAGATCCACCTCTTCCTCACGCACTGCCATATCAGCGAGAACTGTTAGTGTGTTATCGGCAAATTCCACAAAGCCTCCACCAACAGCAATGCTGTGCTGCTCATCACTAGCACGCATCATGATTTCCCCAAATGTCAGTGATGCGATGTACGAACGATGCTGTGGCAAGATCGTCACCTCACCATCTGTGACTGGCAGTGTAACCTGATCTACAGTACCTTCATACACCACACGATCCAGCGTAATCACTTTGAGTGTAATTGTTGCCATAGACGCGAGAGTTATTTCTTAGACGCTGCACGGACCTCGTCAATTGATCCTTTCATATAGAAGTCCTGCTCTGGCACATCATCCAGTTCTCCGTCCAAAATCATCTTAAACCCCTTAACAGTATCAGTAATCTTCACATATTTTCCCGATGCACCCGTAAACTGCTCTGCCACAAAAAACGGCTGAGAGAGATATTTTTGAATTTTACGCGCACGCATCACAGTTATCTTGTCTTCATCAGACAACTCCTCCATGCCAAGGATGGCAATAATATCCTGCAGATCCTTGTACCGCTGTAAGACCTGTTGTACTCGACGCGCCACACTGTAGTGCTCATCGCCAACAATCCGCGGATCCAAAATTGTGGAATTGGAATCCAGCGGATCTACAGCAGGATAGATTCCAAGTTCCGTGAGGCCACGTGATAGCACCACTGTAGAATCCAAGTGACCAAATGTCGTAGCTGGTGCCGGATCCGTGAGATCATCCGCCGGCACATAGACCGCTTGCACGGATGTTACCGAGCCCTCTTTGGTAGATGTAATGCGCTCCTGCAATTTCCCCATTTCTTCTGCTAGCGTTGGCTGATAACCTACTGCAGATGGAATACGACCGAGAAGCGCTGACACCTCAGACCCTGCCTGTGTAAAACGGAAAATATTGTCAATAAAGAGCAATGTATCACGACCTTCTTTATCACGAAAGTACTCTGCCATCGTCAGTGCAGACAGCGCTACACGCTGACGCGCTCCAGGCGGCTCATTCATCTGTCCAAATACCAGCGCCGTTTTGTCCAACACACCGGAATCTTTCATCTCATGGTACAAGTCATTACCCTCACGTGTACGCTCACCCACACCGGCAAAAATAGAATACCCACCATGTTCCTGTGCAATGTTACGAATAAGTTCTTGAATGAGTACCGTTTTGCCCACACCGGCACCGCCAAACAAACCGATCTTGCCACCCTTAATAAACGGGCAAATAAGATCAATCACTTTGATTCCTGTCTCCAAGATCTCTGCATCGGTAGATTGTTCATCAAAATGCGGTGCATCACGATGAATTGGGTGTGTAGCGTCGGCCTTCACTGGCGCTTCTACGCCATCAATAGTTTCCCCGAGCAAATTAAACATACGCCCCAAAACACCCTGTCCAACTGGTACACTAATCGGCGCACCCGTGTCACGCACCTCCATACCCCGCTTGAGCCCATCTGTTGATGCCATGGCAACAGCGCGCACCTTATTGCCGCCCATGTGCTGCTGCGTTTCTAGCGTCACTGTGGTGTCCTGATCCACGAGTACTTCCAGGGCATGATAAATTTCTGGCACAGCACCGTCAAATGCGACGTCTACCACAGGTCCGATCACTTGAATGACTTTTCCTTTATTCATAGCAATATGATTTAGAGGTTATAATGTAAATTGATCAATATATAATACTACTCTAGCGCAGCGCGACCAGCACTAATTTCTGCAATCTCATTGGTAATTTTCATTTGCCGCACTTGATTATACGCAAGCGTCAAGCCTTCCGCCATCTCCTTGGCAGCATCGGTCGCATTGCGCATTGCCATCATCCGCGCCGATTCCTTAGATGCATTGGATTCCAAAATCGCATGGTAGATTTGCATCTCAATCAACGCAGGAAAAATACGCGTCAGTACATCTTCCGGGCTCGGCTCTACCTTGTACTCCATCTGCGCCACAGCAAGGCTACGCTCCTTTGCCGTAGAATCCATTTCCGCAATCTGCTTTTCTAAATCCACTTTAGAGATCGGCAACACCTGACGAATCTTTGGCGTTTGTACAATTGTCGAGACATAGTCCGTATACGCAATCACAACCTTGTCATAACGTCGATCTCGATACGCATCGATCACGATTTTTGCCAAAGGCCGTACTTGCTCAATGGATGGCAGGTATGTCAGTTCAGGAAACGATGCGATAATCTTTCGATTCATCTTGCGTACCAAGCCCTCCCCTTTGCGTCCCACGGTAATAAAATCCACTGTCAAATCCTCATCCGACACAGCGGATGCCACTACCTTTTTGCCGATACGATTAATTTTGAGCTGTTCTGGGTGCGTAACCTGCTCACGCACCATTTTCATGATATGTGTGTTAAATGATCCGCACAGTCCACGATTGGATGTAATCACGATCATCAAAACGTTTTTCACTTCACGCACCTCCAAAAGACCGTGATTGTACTGCTCAAACGAGCGCGCAAGATTTGTCAAAATACCCCACGCCGCATGTGCATAGTCACGCACCCTCAACACCTGATCGGTCGCTTTACGCATTTTAGATGCCGACACCATTTCCATGGCACGTGTAATTTTCCCGGTATTATTCACCGAATTGATGCGTCTACGAATTTCTTTGGAATTCATCATAGCGTTATTGCATATAGTACAAACGTAGCTTAGAGTGTATCATTGTAGTCTTTGATGGCACTCTCTACACGTGCAGTGAGATCATCTGTCCATTCCTTTCCACGGATAAGGTCCTCTAAAAGATCCTGATGCTGGTTACGCATGTACGCACAGAAACCCTCCTCCCATGTACGAATCTCTTCCACTGCAACATCGTCCATAAATCCATTTGTCAGTGCATAAAAAATGACTGCCTGTTCCTCAAATGGCATCGGTGCATATTGATTCTGCTTCAAAACTTCCACTGTGCGACGTCCACGCTCAATCTGTGCACGCGTCTGTGCATCTAAATCAGAGCCAAATTGCGCGAAAGCTTCCAATTCACGGAATTGCGCCAGATCCAAGCGCAGTTTGCCAGACACTTTCTTAATAGCCTTTGTCTGCGCACTGGATCCCACACGAGAAACAGAAAGACCTGCGTTGATTGCCGGACGTATCCCTTTATTAAACAAATCCGCCTCTAGATAAATTTGCCCATCAGTAATCGAAATGACATTTGTTGGAATATACGCACTAACATCACCTGCCTGCGTTTCAATAATTGGCAACGCTGTCATAGATCCACCACCAAGATCATCGTTCAATTTTGCACTACGCTCTAGTAGACGTGAGTGGAGATAGAAAATATCACCAGGGTAGGCTTCACGCCCCGGCGGACGCTTTAGGATTAGAGAAATTTGACGATACGCCCATGCGTGTTTAGAAAGATCATCATAAACAACTAGCACGTCCTTACCTTTGTCCATAAAATACTCTGCAATTGCTGCACCAGCATACGGCGCGATATAGGAAAATGATGCTGCTTCAGCCGCACCAGCAACAACGATTGTTGTGTATGCCATTGCGCCATGCTCCTCCAACTCCTTCACAATACGTGCAATTTTGGATTCTTTCTGTCCAATCGCCACGTACACACACATCATATCCTGCCCCTTTTGATTGATGATGGTATCAATGGCAATAGCAGTTTTACCAATCTGACGATCACCAATAATCAGCTCTCGTTGCCCGCGACCGATGGGGATCATGGCATCAATTGCTTTAATGCCTGTTTGCACGGGCTGATGCACACTCTTGCGTGCAATCACACCGGCAGCATTACGCTCAATCGGATAGCGTGTGGCAGAAGAAATGTCCGCCTTGCCATCTAGCGCTTGCCCAAGGGGGTTAATAACCCGACCAATCACATCCTCGCCTACAGGAATAGAGAGAATATTACCAGTAGCGCGCACTGTATCCCCTTCTTTAATACCACGATAATCGCCCAGTACCATTGCACCAACCTGATCCTCCTCCAAATTCAGTGCTACACCAATCGTACCATCCGGAAACTGCACCATTTCCGACGCCATTACATCTGTCAATCCATCAATCCGCACTGTACCATCACGCACCTCTAACACTGTGCCAACTTTTGCCGACTGCGCATCCAATGTGACACCGGCAATTTCCTTCTTCAACTGCTCAATAATATGATCTTTGCCCATATATATTACTCTACAAAACGTATTACATGTTGCCTTTCTGCAACGTGGTATATATAAAAAATTATCGTATAATGTGTTGTGCAAGCAGCTGTAGCCGTCGCCGTACACTTGCATCATACTCTTCATCACCAACACGCACTATAAATCCACCGCATATACGTGCATCTGTAACATACGTAATCTCTGCGCGATCAGCGCCATACTTTGCAGCAATAAATGCCTGTATAGCCCGACGCTGCTGCGCACTCGGCGCATGTGCCATTGTTACCGTAGCACGCACCGTGCCATCTGCCGCATCAGAAAGCGCCATAAAATGGCGCACAATGTATGGCTCTAAAGAGAGGTGGCCGTTCCTCTTGAGGATACGAACGAATTCCGCAATCACTGTTGCTGTTTGTGCACCTGGCACATGCAATGCGTCATAGAGTGCTTGTGCATATTGTCGTGGCGTAATAGTCATAGAAGTGTATTCTCTTCCTTTATTCGGTCAATTACTTACGTGTCAATGCCTCTGCAATAATCTTCTGATCCATTGCACTATCCAAGCGCTCGCCAACAACTCGTTCCACTGCATCCACGACAAGCACCGCAACATCTTTCTGCACTTCTTCCATAAGCTGCGCTTTTTGCCTCTCCATCTGTGCTTGTGTCTCGGCAATCATGCGCGCTGTTTCTTCCTGCGCCGCTGCAATCAACTGCGCGCGATGCTCCTGCGCCTGCTTATTTGCTGTCGCAACAATATCTCGCGCCTCACGTTTAGCTTTGGTAAGAATATCCTTCTCTCGCTCCGCCACTTCAGACATTTTTTTCTGTGCTGCTTCAGCTTGCGCCAGCCCCTGCTCGATACGTTCCGTACGATCTGTAAGCATGCGCAAAATTGGCTTATAGACAAAACGATGTAACACATACAGCAAAATGGCAAAATTGATCATCTGCGCAATCAACATTTTGGCATTAAGCCCCAAACTTGTAAATAATTCGCTCATAAAAATGACATAAAATATCAAATGACCACATCACAACGTATGACGTCATCACAACGTCGTTCGTTGTGGGTGTGCATTTGCCGAAGGCCTAGACAAATAGAATGATCAACGCCACCACCAACGCATAAATTGCGATTGCTTCTGTAAACGCAATTGCCAAGATCATGTTCGTCTTGATCTTTGCCTCCGCCTCAGGATTGCGTCCAATTGCCTCCATTGCCTTGGATGCTAGAATGCCGATGCCAATACCGGAACCGATAGCGCCTAAACCAATAGAAAGCGCTGCGCCAATCGCCTTGGCTGACTCCACGTTATTGAGCGCGCCTTCAACAACTTCCAGCGCGGTCTTTGCTTCTTCCACTGCCATAGTAGTACATCAATTATGTGATTATGTAGTGGCCTCTTCGTAGAATGAAAAGACGACTATGGAATCACCTAACTATCCTATGAATTAATGTGCATCTGTCGCCATTTTGAAAAATACCAATGTCAGCATCGCAAAAACCAGTGCTTGGATGAACCCCACAAAAACCTCCAGACCAAGAAATGGTACTGGAACAGCGTAACTTGCTAATGACAGCATGACAATTAAAAGCACCTCACCTGCAAAAACATTTCCGAAGAGACGAAAAGAGAACGATACAATTTTAGCAAACTCAGAGATCATCTCCAGTATGCCAACAAATGTCCCAATACCATACGGCTTCCGTAAAGGACTCACAAAGAATTTTCCTAGGTAGTGTTTCACCCCAAGGGCACGCATTCCCATAACCTGCGACGCAAGCACAACAAACAGTGCGAGTGCGAGTGTCATATTCAAATCAGCACTTGGGCTGCGAATAAATGATACCAAGACACTCTCTCCATGATGCACCTGGTGCACACCGAACGTCCCCGCACCTGGTAGCAGTCCACTCCAATTAGAGAAAATGACAAAGATAAAAATCGTTGCAACGATTGGTAAAAATGTTATAGATTGTTTGCGATCACCTGTTACACCATCCACAAGACCCAACAGTGCCTCCAAGATACTCTCCACCACATTCTGCAAACCACGCGGCACCATCGTCATGCGCGATCGCACTACCCACGCAATGATCATGATGCAGAAACTCACGACGACCGTCATGATCAGCGAGTTCGTGATTGGAAAGCCGCCAATCGTCGTCACTACTTCCGGCACAAGTGAAATCTCAATATCCATAGATTAGGAAAAGTTTCTTTCGCTATAATTATAGTTCCTCTTTTGCAGCAACAGCGCGCTCCATATTCCGTATACGTTGCATTACCATAACACCAGAGACAACCATAGCAACAACAATACCAATTAACAGAAAAATGGGCGACGTATCGCAGTAACGATCTAGCATACGTCCTCCAATTGCACACACCACAAGTGGAATAGCAATCAGATAGCCCAACTCAAAAACAAGCGACCAACCCAGAACGTCGCCACGTGTCCCCATAGATGTCTTTTTGTTATTGTTCAACATCCTTTATCGTAACGCCGAATACAAAAAAAGTCAATATAGAAATTACCGCATCATCGTGCATATACTGATAAGTCACAAAAATACTAGAATGACACCGATACATGAGCATCACAAACCGCAGTCTCTCTAAAAGAGCTTTATGACGTCTCGCACAGTAATAATGACCATGAGGAGAATCAGTGCCATAAAGAAAATCGTATGCGCCATGCCTTCAAAGCGTTGGTTCACCGGACGCCCGCTGATTGCCTCAATCAATAGAAAAAGGAGACGACCACCATCCAGCGCTGGGATTGGTAAAATATTGATAATAGCAAGGTTAATACTCAACACCGCGGCAAACTGAATGAGGTATATCACACCGAGATCACGCATTTGCTGCGTAAGCATGGCAATCCCCACAGGACCGGCAACCTCTGCATCCACTGCTGGTCCGCCAAAAAGCGAGATAATCAGTTGCCAAAATGTGCTTACTGTCAGAACGACCAAGCTGATTACACGCATCAAGCCCTCCCATGGCGCTACATACCATGGATATCGCACAATTGCCATGTCTGCCATGGAAATACCAAGGGCGCCTTGTCCTTCAACAACATCCGCACGTAGCGTGCCCGCAAGCTGCAGATTCTCCTTACCACGCAGTATCTGCATATCAACCGTCTCCCCTTTGTGCGTAAAAATCGTATTACGCAATACTTCTGCATCATGAACAGTCGTACATGGCCCAGAACCAATACACAGCGAAGAAACGACATCGCCAATTTTCACGCCCATTGCCTCTGCCGGCGACTCTTTTTCTACATGAGTAATTTGCACCCCTGTTGATTGCACAACAATAGCGTGCGATGAAATGGCCTGACGTGGTTCTGGTGCACCAATCATCAGCACCACAACAATAAGTACCCATGCAAGTAGTGCATTCATTGCCACACCGGCAATTAAAATTTTCGTCCGTGTCCACTTTGACTGCATAGCAAAACTATCAGCATCGCGTGACATACGTGCATATGCGCGATCCTTCTCCGATAGTTGTGCATCCCGCATCTCCTCTTCCGCAACGGGCTGCTCACCTTTGATACGTACAAAGCCACCAAGTGGAATCCAGTTCAATGAATAGAGCGTTGTCGCACCATAGTACTCTCCACTGCCCCAAATAATGCGCCGTTTACCAGTAGATGAGTCGCGCACAATACCAAAAATACGTGGAGGGAAACCAAAGCCGAACTCGTGCGCCATAACACCATTTCTTCGCGCTGTAAGAAAATGCCCTAATTCATGCACAAAAATCAAGACGCCAAGAATCAATACAAAAATAATGATTGTTCCGAACATATTTTTAGAAAATAGTGATAAATTACACCGTCATAATATCTGCTTCCTTTCGCGTACGTAGATCCTCGATTTTTTGGTTATACCCATCAACAATGTCTTGCAATGCATCCTTACCTGCAAACTTCTCATCCTCCGTCATTGTACCGGATTTTTCTGCTGCAACAACAGCCTTCCAGACATCTTCACGCACTGTACGAATGCCCACGCGCGCCTCTTCTGCTTTGTGATGTAGTATTTTGACAAGATCACGACGATTTTCTTCTGTCATTGGTGGAAATGTTAGTCGAATTGCCAACCCATCATTAGATATTTGTGCACCGAGATTAGCCTTTGTAATTGCCTTCTCCACTTCCGCCAACTGTGACCGATCCCATGGCTGTACTAAAAGTTGTCGCGCTTCTGGGACAGAGATGCTAGCGATCTGCTTGATCGGCGACGGCACACCGTAAACATCAACCACCACGCCCTCCACGAGCGCTGGCGTTGCGCGCCCCGTACGAATCTTCGCCGCCTCTTTTTCAAAGTGTGCGATAGCAGCGTCAAAATCTGGTGTATATTTTTCTATAAAATCTTTAAACATATGCTTAAACGAAAGCCTAATTACTTAATCTTCTGCATACCTAGGTAAACCACACTAGGATTAAATGGGTCATGTAAAATTGTATCAACCGTATAAGCGCTTGTTGTATCTGTAATTGCCCACTCATCACCTACACTCGTATAGACTGCCTTTGCTGCCGCATAAACCAGCTGCCCATTGTGTGGACTAATAGCCAGAGCGTAGACAGGCACACCGATTGTGCTGGCAATAACATCAACCGTTTGCCAGCTTATACCGTTATCGGAAGAACGATAGACGCCGCTATTCGTTCCTACGATGATCGAATGTGGCACTGCAGGATCAATCGCCATTGAATGTAATGTCCCAGAGTACTTTTTCTGCGTCGCGACATCGCGATTCATAGCATTTACACTGAGAAATGTCTCACCATTATCATGAGACACTACAATATCTGTCGTACCAACTAGCACATAGAGTGCATCCCTATTGTGCGGATTGATTGCGAGTTCGTTAATACGATTTTTAGCATGATACATATTCTTCCATGTTGTTCCGCCATTGTCTGTCCGTGCAATCGTCCCGCCTGTTGTGCCAATAAAGATAACACGTGCATCATGCGGTGACATCACCATAGCGGAAATATTGGTGCCATCCGTCGGTTCTACATAAATACGCCGCCACTGCTGTCCACCATCATCACTACGCACAACACTACCACGCCCCTCATACATCCCACTCACATAGAGCGTCTGTGTCTGATAGGGATCAACGAGAATGCTATGAATAGCTGTCAATCCGCATGGCAGTGCAGACCACGTTATCGCACTATCATAACTCACAAAGACATCGGCAGATGTCGTACCAATGTAGACTGTAGAGCTTTTCTGCGGGTCAATCGCCATTGCTGATACGTTGTTGCGTGCAATCGTACGCTTTGTGCTTGTTGCATTGTGCGGAGCAAATGTTCGTCCACCATCATCGCTCTTCATGACGCCACCGATCGATGGACTTGATGACGTGCCAACACACCCACCAAGCATCATCACAGCAACTACCACACTACTCACGAAAATACATTTTCTATACATACATTCCAAGTATATACCATATGCATCAAATATGCTATGCCGCATTGACACAAGAGAACATTTTTTATACAATTCAAAAAGTCATCTGCATGGGCGCATAGCTCAGTCGGTAGAGCAACTCCCTTTTAAGGAGATGGTCGGGGGTTCAAATCCCTCTGCGCCCACATAGACATACACGGCATACACCTGCCGTGTTTTCTTATTATAGTACACATCTCTACAGGCCATGCGCTGCCTTATTGGCAATGTGCTCGTCAAATGTTTTGGAAAAAACTGTTTCGCCGGTTGTAGCATTATTGAGAAAAAAGAGGTATTCTGTCTGCGCAGGATTTACGGCTGCAAGAATAGATGATAGGGATGGATTGTTGATTGGTCCTGGTGGCAAACCGGGGTACTTATAGGTATTGTACGGTGAATCAATAGCAAGGTCATCCAAGGTATGCTTCATCGCTGGCTGCCCTGTGATAAAATCAATTGTTGCATCACTTTGCAGTAGCATACCGATTGCGAGGCGATTCGCAAATATACCAGCAACAATTTTCCGATCACTATCCGTAGCAACCTCACCTTCAATGACACTTGCAAAAATAATGATGTCGTGCAGCGATTTTTCATGTGCGGCAATTGTGTCGCGAAGGGGGATCTCAACCTTTTTTGCAAAAGTGCCCACCATTGTTGCAAAAATTGTTTCCGCGGAAGCATCCACTGCAAACATGTATGTATCTGGAAAGAGATATCCCTCAGCAGATCCAGTCTGTGGAAGAAATGGAAAGCGCGTGCGTAAATCGGCTGTTGGCTGCTGCACCAGTGCAGCAAACGCATCGCCAGGAAGGCCTTCTGCCGTCAAACGCTGTGCCATCTGAACCGATGTCAGTCCTTCTGGAAATGTCACCTTTTTATCACGTGTTTGTAGAGATGTTGCCTCTGATAATCGCGTAATTTTATAAACAATTTCCCCCAGAGAACTTCGTGGCGCAATAGTATATGTACCACTATGCAACTGTCCGCGCACACCATGCCGTAGGCCGTAATAATAGAACATACCGCGCCACCGCACGAGATTGTGATGCGCTAAATTGCGCCCAATCTCGACAACGTCATCGCCTGGAGCAATCGTCAGTACAACGGGCTCTGTGTTCGTCGAGCGCAGTGTATGCACCATGTAGTCCCATCCAAAAACACCAATACTGACGACAACCACAATGCCAATGATTTTTTTCCACATATCCCTATTAACTTTACACAGGAAGAAATTTGATACTGTCAAAACGCGCCTCTACATTATCCTGCACATCTTCGCGCTTATTGAAATAGTAAATGACATTATCAATCGGCGTTACCATCACGCCATCGTTCTCTAAGAGATTCATATATTCATAAAAATGCCATAGATCAGGATTGATCACAATAATTCTTTGATACTTCTGGGCAGGGTCAATGTCCTGCGCGGATTCCAGAAGACGGAGATCAACGATGTTGCTACGCGTAATAAAATTAAATTTTGTAATATCTTTTTCTACAGATGCCCGATGTTCCGCTAGAAGATCAATCGCCGTCACATGCCCTTCTGCTCCCACAATAAACGCCAGCATTGTCACGATCCATCCACTACCATAGCCAACCACGAGAATACGGTGACCACGCGCTGGCTGCAAGAGCTCCAACATAAATGCCACTACGGAAGGCGCTGGTGTTGTCTGTCCAAAACCTACGGCCAGCGGCATATCTGCAGAAGCTGCAAAGCGATATTTATCTGACACGAACTCCAGTCGATTAATTTCAGCAAAAGCGTCAATAACGACATCTGTCTTTAAATACCCCTTTTCAATCAATTTTTGTGACATCTCGCTCATAGCGTGCGGCAACGTACATCACTAATCACTTACAACAACCATAACATCGCGCTGACGGGAGCCGTCAAACTCTGCCGCAAGAATACTCTGACGATCTGTAAGGACCATATGCCCATTGACGAGTGGTACGGTAACCTGATTGCCTGCAATAATCGCCTTACAGTGGGAGTGCCCATTGCTGCGTCCATCGCTCTTAATGCCACCTTTTTGCAACTCAAACATGTCATGCGAATAACGATCGTCCTGTGGCGCAAGGCGATATAGCACACGCATAAAATCTTGCAGCAGCATAGGTTCGTTATGATTGATCACGATACTCATCGTTGTGTGTTGCGCAAAAACAAGGACGAGACCATCCCGCATACCACTACGCTCCACAACTTTTTGCACCTGTTCTGTCAAGTCAATAAACTCCACTTCCGTTGTACTAGAAAATGGAATAACCTCTTTATAAATTGCCATAGTATTTTTTTATGTGTCGTCAATATGCTGACAACATGTGCGCATTACATTGTATAGTATACCACATTTTTAGTACGCCTGTACATTCTCAACTCATACCAACAGACTGTACGCCACGACACATAAAACATCCAGAATCTGCCACTGCGCATCACAGATACGTCATAAAAAATCGTCACTATAGTTGCCCTGCAATGTTATAGATCGGTAGAAGAACAGAAAATACAAGCACGCCCACACCGAGGCCAAGCACAACAATCATCACCGGCTCAATAATTGATGATAGATTGCGCGTCATTTGATCTACTTCACTGTTATAAAATGCGGCAACATCGTCAAGAATTTCTCCTAGACGCCCTGTCTCCTCTCCAATTTTAATCATGCTAGATACCATCGGCGGAATTTCTTCATGCTTGAAAAACTCTGTGTTGATCTCACCACCAATCTTGACGTCCTGTGCGGCTTTCAGAATAATATTCTTATAAACAACATTTTCCACAACATCGGCAACGATGATTAGCGCGCGCACAATCGGAATACCACCCTTGAGCAAAACGGAGAGGTTTTCAGAAAACCGGGTAATATATACATACCTGTATAACTCACCAATCACCGGAATCCGCAATTTGATTCGATCCCACTCTTTTCGTCCATTTTCAGATCGTACGTAATATGCTATCGCTCCCATAAAGCCCATAAAAATAATCAGTACCGCCCACCAATATGCCTGCATAAAATCACCAAGCTTAATCATGAGGTATGTATACCAAGGAATTTCTACATCCATGTCTTTTATCACTTGTGTGAGCTTCGGCAAAATCCATGTCATTGTGAAAAACCCAATGACTAGCGCCACACAAATCACAAATACAGGATAAATCAATGCGCCACGCACCTTAGACCGCAGCTGATAATTCTGCTCCGCATTCTCCGCCACAAAATCAATAGAACCCTGCAAATTACCTGATACCTCACCGGATCGAATCATATTCACTGCCAGTGGTGTAAAAATATTTTCATGCTTTGCAAAACTCTCAGAAAGTGGCATTCCATCCTCCACATCTGACGCCACTTCTGTAATCACAGTACGCAACTGTGCATTTTCGGACTGACTATGGATTGTGCGCAGGGCTGGCGCAATGGGAATTTTTGCACCGACAAGCGCTGATAACTGTCGATAAAACACCAGGAGATTCTTCTGTGAAACCGATGACGTAATACGCTCAACCCACGCTTCAAGAGACGAACCCTCCTTGACCACTGTAATTTCCAGTGGCACCAAATTGTTTTTTTGAAGTAGCTGGGCAGCAGCATCGCGGTCAATCGCCTCAATCCTCCCGCGCTTCACTTCACCATTCTGCATGCGTGCTTTAAATGTAAACTGCATAGAATATTATAGACAATAATAACAATTACTCATCAATGTGAATTTGCTCTCCACGACCAACAAGCATTCGTACATAATCACGATTCTTTGCATATGTCATGGCATAATCTAGGGAAATCTCACCTGCCTGAAGCAACTGTGCCAACGATCGATCCAAGGAGACCATGCCATCCTTCTGACTTGTTTCAATGACTGTATCAATTTGATATGTCTTGTCTTCACGGATGAGGTTCTCTACGGCATGGTTTTTAATCATAATTTCTACAGCAGGGATACGTCCCCCGTTAATCCGCGGAATGAGTCGCTGTGACATTACACCTAAGAGCACATTTGCCAACTGCGCGCGAATCTGATTTTGCTGATGGGAGGGAAATGTATCGACGATACGATCAATAGTCTGGGCAGCATCATTGGTATGCAGTGTTGCAAAAATCAAATGTCCAGTTTCCGCAGCAGTAATTGCCGTACCAATTGTTTCAAAATCACGCATCTCACCAATGAGGATCACATTAGTATCTTCGCGTAAAGCTGCACGCAGTGCTGCGTTAAAGTTTTGTGAGTCCTGCCCAATCTCTCGCTGATTAATAATGCACTGATCCGGTTCATACATATACTCAATAGGATCCTCAATCGTAACAATGTGATGCTTCTTGTTATGGTTAATGTAATCCACAAGCGCTGCAAGTGTTGTAGATTTTCCATGACCAACCGGACCTGTAACAAGAAATAGGCCTTGAGAAAAATTAGCAAATTCATATACGATTGACGGCACACCAAGATCTTCCAATCGTCGAATATCACTATTGATCACACGCATCACCACGCCAACATAGCCACGCTGATAGAACACATTCGTACGAAAGCGCACCTTATCCCCAAGAGCGTAAGAAAAGTCAATTTCACCATTTTTAAGAAAAAGCTCCTTGTGATGTTCACTCATGAAATAATCCGCAAAAGCCTTAGTGTCTTGCGGTAGAAGAACGGCTTCCTGTTCTAATGGAATGAGTTTTCCGTCAATACGTAGTGTTGGGCGACGCCCCACAGCAAAATGTAAGTCCGACGCATTTTGCTGTGCGCCAAGCCGTAAGAGATTGTGGATACGTTGTTCTACATGGAGTGCTCCCATAGTCATTTTTATTTTTGTCTAATTACCCTACGATGCAGTACTAGATTAATTTACGCAATATACTTCTGCACCTTTGCGAGAACTTCCGTCGGTGTGAAGTGTGATTTGATTAAAAAGTCTTTTGCACCCAAAGTGATACCGCGATCCACATCCTCTTTTTGAGACAAATTTGTCAAGAGTACAATGGGAATACCCTTCCATTCCTCTCGCCGATTAATTGCCTCTAGAACATCGAAACCGTCCATGTATGGCATCACGATATCCAAAAGAATGAGATCAGGTCGCACGCCAGATTCCAATTTATCAATTGCTTCACGTCCATTATTCGCCATAACCACATCATAGCCTGCATCTTTCAGCTTTACATCATAAATATCGCTAATGAAGATATCATCCTCTACAACCATGATCATTTTTTTATCTTGCTGCTGCGTTGTATCATTTTCCATACACTCTAAAACTTAATATAATGACAATTACTGTACTATCGCTCATCTGGCATGTCATCCACTGTGCCACTAATCTCCAGATCACCCTCTGTTACACGCTCTAGCTCTGCAAATGTTGTCATCCCCAAGAGCACCTTTAGTATACCATCTTGTTTCAAAGTAATAAAGCCATGTTTACGCGCGTACGCATCTGCCTTCACAAAACTATCTTCACCTTCTACAATGATATTTTGCATCTCATTATCAAGCTCAATTGCCTCGTAAAGAGCGATGCGCCCTTTAAGTCCCGATCCTCCACAATTTTTACACCCTGCGCCATGATATAAGACAATACCATTAGCAGCAATATCAACACCATACTTCTTCTGCTCTTCCACGGTCACACCCTCCAAATCCTTCTTAATTTTTTCGATCACGGCATTGGGCACTTGGAGCTCTTCTTTGCAATTCTCACAAATCTTACGCACAAGTCGCTGCGCAGCAATAACGCGTACCGCCGATGCGATGAGGAATGACTCAATCCCCAAATCGATCAACCGCGGCAATGCACCAATAGCATTGTTGGTATGCACCGTAGAAAATACCAGATGACCAGTAAGCGCTGCATGCACAGCAAGCTCCGCTGTTTCTCCATCACGAATCTCACCTACCATAATAATATTTGGATCTTGGCGCAAGATGCTACGCAGGCCACTGGCAAATGTATACCCAATTTCCGGCTTCACCTGTGACTGATTGATGCCGGGTACAAAGTACTCCACAGGATCTTCCAGTGTAATAATATTACGTTCTTCATTATTTAAAATTTTCAAAAATGCATATAGCGTCGTTGACTTTCCAGATCCTGTAGGACCCGTCATCAAAATCATGCCATAGGGATCATGGACACGTCGCAAAAACATCTCATGCTGCGTTCCCATGAGACCCAGCTGCGCCAAATCAAATGTTTGACGATCCTTCTCTAAAACACGCATCACGATTTTTTCTCCCTCTACAACTGGCAAGCTTGAGACGCGAAAGTCAATATCGTTCCCCTTATCATTGATACGAAAACGCCCGTCTTGCGGCTTACGTCGTTCATCAATTTTTAGGTTAGATAAAATCTTGATACGAGAAATCACTGCGCGTCCCACTTCTTGTGGAAATGTCAGCGATGCGTGCAAAACACCATCCTGCCGAAAACGCACGCGATAGATCTGGTCAATCGGCTCAATGTGTACATCAGATGCACCGCCGTCCAGCGCATGCTTAATAATCACATGTACCAACTTCGCCACTGGTGCATCTTGAATAGTTTCGCGTTCTTGCAAAATCGTAAAAGTATCTTTTTTCTTTTCTGCAACGCTACTCTCTTCATCCTCAAATGACTGCACGACTTTCTTCACTGCGTCCTCTGCACTTGCATAAAACTCAAAGAGCTTCTTTAAGACCTCCGCCGTCGTGAGATATACATCAATACTCAATCGATCCTTCCGTGCCATAAACCGTAAAACGTTGGAAGCGTATACGTCTTGTGGATCAAGCATTGCAACGTGCAGCGTTTCTGTCGCATCATCTTTAGCAAAAACTACCATACGATGCTCTCGCGCAATATCCTCTGCCAAGAGAATCATTGCCTCACGCTGTACATTTTCCGGCACATCATCCAACGCCTTGACACCCATGGCTTCTGCGCGCTGTTGTAAACTTTGCTCGGCAGCATCCTCCTGCGCGTCAGGCGCAAATTCTTTCTCCGCAGGCACTTCAACACCCGATACCGTCGCCGCAGCATCCGTTGACACAGCCGTATCACTTTGCACAACACCTCCTGTATCAGAACTATCCCTCACATCATCTTCTGCAATCAGCACTGCACCATCACCAGATGCTGTTAAGCTCGGTGCAACTGACACATCCTGCTGCGCAACATCATCCAAGCGCTCTTCTGACACATCATCAAAAACAATCGTATTATTTTGTGATTGTAGACGATCTTCACTCATGTTTTCTCTTTATGGAAGAAAAGGATTTGGGCGCTCCTGCGCCTCTGCAATCAATGGATCTGTTTGCGTTGCAGCATTCATGATAGCCTTAATGTCATCAAAGTTCACTGTAGGATTAAACACCATGGGATCAACATGCGCCTGACCAGGAATATATCCATAGGTGAATGATATAACACCATCGAGCATATCCTGTGTCACGGGCTCTTCACCCTCTTTCTGCACGTGCTCTTGCTTGCTTAATTCAAATGTCTTAAATGCATAAAGCCTCTTAATACGAAAGAGTTGATCAGCAAATTTCTTAAACGCATCATATGATCCCGATGCAATCACCTTTGTCTCAATATAGCTTGCACGATTTTGTGCTATTGCACCAGATCGCGCATCTTGTCGACCTTCAGCAAATCCGAAAGAGAATAGAGAAAGGCCTGCATCCTGTGCCATCTGTGACACATCGCTCAGAATGATCTCCTCTCGTTGATTATTAGGCACGAAATGAAGAACGAATTCCTGCTCTTGCGGATGCTGATCTACACTTGTCGCAAAGCTCTTCATCTTGTCCAGCCGTGCATTGGCCTGCGAGAGCTCCTGTGTCTTTTCTGCAACCTCTACACGATCCGCGCTAATTAATTTCGTAGTCGGTGCAATACGACCGATGACAATATAGAGCACGATCAGCAGGATTACCGGAAACATGAGAATGCGTATAATCATAGTTTTATGCCATTATTTATTTATGAGAATTTCTTTACTATTTACAGACCCAGCGTTTCACTGTTGGGCGCATACTCCTCTGCCACACCAAATACTGCATTTGATGTTGCTGCTGTTTTTTCATATGGAGACTCATCATGGCGATTAACATCCATCGTGAGCGTGAAAATAATACGCCCATACTCATTGCGATCTGTTGTACCAACCTTTACAGCATCAAAGAGATCGCTTTCCTTGAATTTTTCCACCTGCTGCGCCATCACATCAAATGTGTCTGCATCAGCAGAGATAGTTACATTACCCTTACCAGTCACAGTGCGCTCTGTATTACCAAAGGACTGCTTATCATACGCACCAGCGTTATACTGGAACGACTTTAACACAACGCGATCACCGCTACCATCAGAACTCTTCTTGATCATGATTTTTTCAATCTCACGAAGAATATCGTTTGCTTCATAGTCCTTGTAGAGATCCTTCTGCATAGTTGTTGCGCGCACACCGAAGTCACCAACCCTGCCCTCTACTACCTTCTGAATATCTGCATTAACATTCCCAATGTCCGTAACTAATGTGCGCACCTTCTTTTGTAAAATACTGTGCCACAGCAATAGCCCTCCATATGTTGCGCCTGCGATGAGTAAGACGCCAAATGTGATCAGTAGCGCCGGTGCAACCATTTTTTTACGTGACGACTGCGTACTCTTTTGTGCTGATGTGTTTTTAAAGCCTAGTCCAGAAGCCATATATTTATAGTAAGAATAATTAATTGATTATTATGTTAAGTACCATGATACATTCATTTTATGAAGAACGCCTTATTCTGAATTTACCTCACTATCGCGCAATGCTAACCCAATCGCCACAGTAAATGAGACTGCACGATCCGGCAGAAAACCAGACATTGTCGGATCATAAACAACACGACTCAGTGGGTTGCCTTTCACGACATGCACGTGCGCCGTCTGTGAAAAGTACTCATCAATACCCACGAGCTGCGCACCACCTCCACTGAGCACGAGAGAATCAACAACATTCGACCGCTGCGTATCTAGGACACGCTTCACTTCATTCGCAATCGCACCGAGAGACGCGAAATTAACACGTGTTGGTCCCGTAAAAAAATTTTCACCACCCTCTTTGAGGGTACGTGCGCGATCATAAGAAATATTCAATCCCTCCATAATTGCTGTTGTCACATCCGCACCGCCAACATCCACACTACGACTCATATGCACAACACCATCCTGTACCAAAATCACACTCGTTGTGCGTGCGCCAATATCTACCACAACAAAACGTCCTTGTGTGCCACCCACAACGGCACGCACGATCGAAAAAGCCTCTAACTCCAGTGAGTCGATCTGAATACCTGTTCCCTGAAAAAGTCCGTCGTAGTACTGCACCTCACTTTTTGGCGCAGCTACTAACAGCACCTTCATGGTTGGCTTTGCCTTCTCTTCCTCCGTCTCTTCTAAAATTTCCCAGCTGACATTTACCTCATCAAGTGATGCGGGAATATATTTACGTGACTCAAACTTAATAGCAGATGCAATATCCTTCTCCCGCATACGAGGGAAATCTACGATCACCACAAGACCGTTGAAGCTTGGTATGGAAACAACTGCGCGCTTGGTCTTTGGTTTCATCTGTGTAAAAAGCGCAGCAAGCGCCCCAGACAGACGCTTCGTATAATCGTCATTATACTCCGAGGGAACCTCTTTAAGATCTGTAACATTGACCGTAGCATAGTTCGATAGATGCGCCTTACCTTTAACACTGCGCAACTCCACAGCTTTGATCGACTGCGTCCCAAAATCCACTCCTAACGAATATGCTGAACGTGATGAAAACAATCCCATAACATTTTTATTTTTATGTTGCGTTCATTATAGCACACTTTCTACACGTGCCAAAATCATCTAGGTATTACACCTCTTTTTTACGTCGCTCGGCAATAGCTCCATGCACATCCTTAACGACAGCGTCCATAATCTTGGGATGCGCTTTTAGAAATGTCTTCACCGCCTCACGCCCAACACCTAACTTCTCTTCCTTATATGTATACGAATTGCCCCGCTTATCCAGCACGCCAAGAGCAGTCCCTGTGTCCAATACGTCACCAGACAGTGAAATGCCCTCATTATACATAATGTCAAATTCTGCAATGCGAAATGGCGGCGCAACTTTATTTTTCACAATCTTCACTTTTGTGCGATTGCCAACAACCTCATCGCCTTTCTTGATTTGCGCACTACGTCGCACATCCATGCGCATTGATGCATAAAACTTTAATGCGTTACCACCAGTTGTTGTCTCTGGATTGCCAAACATGACACCGATCTTCATGCGAATCTGATTGATGAAAATGACAATACAGTTCGACCGCGCAATCACCGGCGTCAACTTCCGCAATGCCTGACTCATCAGTCGCGCCTGACGACCAACATGCTGATCGCCCATCTCTCCATCAATTTCCGCCTGCGGTGTCAATGCTGCTACAGAATCCACAACAATAACATCCACAGCATTGGACCGTACAAGTGTTTCCACAATATCCAATGCCTGCTCACCTGCGTCCGGTTGTGACACTAATAATTCCGCAGTGTTGACGCCAATATTTTTTGCGTACTCCGGATCAAGTGCATGCTCAGCATCTACAAACGCCGCTGTACCGCCTGCACGTTGCGCATTTGCTGCAATATGAAGCGCTAGTGTTGTTTTACCAGATGATTCCGGACCATAAATTTCCACAATACGTCCACGTGGCACACCGCCTACACCAGTCGCAATGTCTAGTGATAGCGAGCCTGTTGGAATTGCCGCAACATCCACATGCCGCACCTCGCCCAGCTTCATCAGCATGCCATCACCAAATTTTGTACGAATTTCATCAACAACGGCATCAACATTTTTTGTCTGTGCCGCCTGCCCTGTTTTATCACTCACTTTTTCACTCTTCTTCTTTGCCATAATATTGTATGCCCCCACCATTCATCAAATTACACCCCACGGTAACAACACGCCCGTGATACGCACATTATAACACAGTTCCTCTATTGTCATAATTGTTTCTTGTCCACAGCCCATCACTGCAGCTTTTTCTCCTGCTCAAGAGGAAAAACGATCTCTTGCGCCGGTACATTCCTTGCACCAAGTGGCATCATGCTCTCATGATCAGACCCCACAAGTGTATGCTTAGCATCAGATGTGCTCAGTAATACACTTTCCGTAGCATACTCTACACGCACAGTTTCATTGGTAGCAATTTTTTGATCAAAAATGACTGATGTGCCATCGTGGATTACTACCGTGATAGCAGTATCTTGAGCCGTAATCAGAATCTGATTGGATGACTGCTCCTCTTCTAACTGCGCTACCGTGTAGCGTGCCTCAACAAGCAAGTGCTGCGTTGTTGTCTTGTCAAATGTATTGGTGCTCTCAATAAGAATTGTATTTGCTCCAACTGCAAGTCGCACATCTTCACGAAATAATCCATCCATATCTGCCAACACCGCCTGCCCGTTAATGCGCACCTGAGAATTTGGACGCGTCCGTCCGACAACTGTTACCATATCCCCATCAATAACTGCGCCCATCACTGGCTCATCAACAACTAACCATGGTGAGGAAATAAAATTATCTACACCGTAAAACAGGTAAACGCCGACACCGAGAAGAGCACTAATCCCCACAAATGCAACAACCGTCCGTGGCGTTATGACAAATCGTAGACGACGTGGCATGCGGCTTACCTCCTCTTCATGATCTGCGGCATTAATGTTGCGAAAAACGCTATACTCTCGCTCAAAGAGGTGCAACAGAACATCCTCTGGTACACCAAAATATCGCGCGTACGAACGTACAAATCCCTTAACATAAACTTTTGTTGGGAGTTGATCATATCGCCCTTCCTCCAGTGCATTAATATACGCGACTTTCACAAAAATCTTGCGCGACAAATCAACTGCGCGTAAACGCCGCTCCTCACGCAAATGTCGTAATTTCTCCCCCAAGGTTAACGACTGAACTTTTTTTCGTGTAAATTCCTGCTGTGGCATAGAACATTCTCCCACACTCTCATATATACTACGACGCTCTCATCATACATCACGCTCACAAAACTCCCTAGGCATCTTGTGCATCCTCCTCATCATCATCAGATTCAGCGCCAATCACACGACGTGGCTTTGAGCCGTCTGCCGGACCAATAATGCCGTTTTCCTCTAAATCATCCATAAGTCGTGCAGCACGCGAATAACCCACTCGTAATTTCCGCTGGATATATGACGTAGACGCCTTCCCAGCTTCTATGACAGCCTGTTTTGCATCTTCATACATCGGATCATCAGATCCGCCATAGCTCTCACTGTCAGAAAAGCCTCCATGCTCCGATCCACCCTCCGTCACATCACCAAAGTCCTCGTCAATACTGTACGCGCCAACCACCTCTGCCTGCCGTCGAATGAACTGCACAACGCGCTTCAACTCTTCCTCATCCACATAGGCACTCTGGATGCGACGCGGACTAGAACTTTGTGGTCCCACGAAAAGCATATCACCATTTCCCACTAACTTTTCTGCACCCGGAACGTCAATAATAGTACGAGAGTCGATATTCGTTGCAACACGCAGTGCGATACGTGTCGGCAAATTTGCCTTAATGAGGCCCGTGATAACCTCCACGCTTGGGCGCTGCGTAGAGATGATGAGGTGAATACCGATGGCGCGTGACATCTGTGCTAGACGCACAATCACACCCTCTACCTCCTTACCATGTGACGACATCAGATCGGACAGCTCATCAATCACAATGATAATCACAGGAAGGTTTTCCATTGGCCCTGTAGTACTCTCACCAGTTTCCGGATCTGTGCAAACATGCATCTCCCCTGCGGCACGTTTCTTCTGATACGATGCCAAGTCACGTGACCCGGTTTCCTGCAAAATCTTGTAACGTCGCTCCATCTCCGATACTGCCCACTTCAGCGCATTAATGACCTTACCATTCTCCACAATCACATCAGAGAGGAGGTGTGGAATGCCCGCATAGAGCGTAAGCTCCACACGCTTTGGATCAACAAGGATTAATTTGAGATCATCTGGAGAATTTTTATATAAAAGAGACAAGAGAATGCAGTTGATCGTCACAGATTTTCCAGATCCGGTTGTACCTGCGACAAGAAGATGCGGCATCTTTGTAAGATCTTCAAAGACATAGTCCCCATTCACATCTTCGCCCAAGGCCAAAAGTAATTTCTTATCTGGATGATCAAATGCATCTGTATTCAAAAGATCGCGCATTCGCACAGTTGCACGAGTCTTATTTGGCACCTCAATACCCACTAATGACTTACCGGGAATTGGCGCCTCAATGCGAATGGGATGCGCAGCAAGCGCGAGTGCCAAATCAGCATTTAACGCAGTGATACGTGACAACTTCACGCCAGACTGCGGGCGAAAACTATACTGTGTTACCGTTGGTCCTGTCACAACATCTTCCAACTCCATGGTAATACCAAAATTAGCAAAGGTATCCTGAATACGCTCGGCACGCTGTCGGACATCACCGCCCTGTGCCTTATCAGTACCAGCTTTCAGCAAACGCAGTGGCGGCAGCTCCCACTCTACCGCATCACTGTGCCGCATACGCTTACTCGCTATTGCTTTTTCACGTATAATTTCCTCCGCACGCTCAGCAGCAGATATTCCTGCAGGCGCTGCACTATGTGTAGGTGGAATAATATCATCATCATCAAAAAGTGTATCGTCAAAATCGCCGTCCTCTTCATCATCGTCATCTTCCTCTTCCTCCTCTGTCAATGCTGTTGCAGAACGATCATCACGCATAGCATCCGCATCTCCATCGCCCCCATCATCTTCTTCTCCCCTACGCCCAAAGAGCTCTTTTGTAGAAATCGTCACGTGCGACGGCACCTTATCTCCAAGTCCCACGAGTGATACATCAAATGCCACAATAATGCCCACGAGAATCAGTGTAAGCAGGATCAGCACCGCTGCAATAATGCCGGTAAATTGCACGAGCGGTTGTGCCAAAAGATGTCCCACGTACCCACCACCCTGCGCCGCCTGCGTCGCTGTCTTAAAATTCTCTGCATCAATAAACAACACGTGAATCAAACCAAGTACACACCAAAATGCCAGCATCACGCCAATAATCTTCGTAACGTAGAACTGTGCCTTCACCTTGTCGCGCAATAAGATGAGCCCTGCAACAATCAATACAGCTGGAACGATGTACTTCCCCCACCCAAAAACCATGCCAAGTCCACCGGAAATTTTTTGTCCCATAACACCTGCCGCATCAAAAAACCCCAATGCACAAATTGCGGCAAGGAGAAAGAGAGTAATTGCTACAATTGATCGCTTGGCATGTGCACTAATATTCAATCTCACAAATTCTTCGCCATCACCTTCTACAGTATCATGTTGTGTTTTTTTTACTCCCATATTTATCACACAATTATATCACCACACTCAACCAGAGACCTCTGGTCCCTCTTTTTATCATACCACATGCACACTTTTTTGAACAAAATACCATCATCGATCACGTCACATGCCACTATCGACGTATACGTACACACCACCCACAGAGCAGACGCACGCCATCGTCAAAAATACACCCAAGTCGTGCAAAAAGAGAGTCATTGCGACATGTATAGCGTCGCACCCGTATATACTGCGTACCTGTAAAGTATGACAGCAACTCATCTGTGAGAAATTTATCACCAATGATTACGATTGGTTTTTCCGACGGCGGCAACGCATCCAAGACGGCTCGTCGTGGCTTACGACAGTGCGCAGTAAGATACGGCACGCCAATAGCCGCAGCAACGCGTCGACTACGTGCACCATCAAAGTTATTGGAGAACAGAAAAACATCATTCGTTCGTTGTAGCGCATGCACAACCGCTATCACATCATCCGCAAGAACGTCGCGTGATGGGCACGCCAGCGTCCCATCTAAATCAACAATGATGCGATATCCTGAAAAATGCTGTGGATTAATGGTGTGAAAATAGTCCGCCATGCTCTTTTCCTACTTTGTTTGCTTCTTTTTAGAAACCACCAGTGCGTCGCGAATCTCTCGCAATACCACTAACTCCTCCCGATCTTTCTTTTCCTCCTTTTTTTTCTCTTTCTTCACTTCTTGGCGCAATAACTTCCCCATCATCTTAATCGCAACAAAAATACACAGTGCAACAATCGTAAAGTCCACTACCGACTGGATAAAATTGCCATAGGTAATTTTTGCATCACCAACAGTAAGCGAAAACCCCTGGAAATTCAACCCGCCGATAATGACGCCAACCACCGGCATGATGACATCATTCACCAACGACGTCACGATCTTGCCAAACGCCGTACCAATAATGACACCCACAGCCATATCAATGACATTGCCCTTCACGGCAAATGCCTTAAACTCATTAAAAAATGTTTTCATAAGCAACGCATCATATCTTATGGATTATACTCTGTTACTGTACCACAAAACACCTTCCATGCAACAGCCAATAGTGTCATAGTTATTGCTTTTTTTGCACAATTTGCTACAATACCACATTCGTTTATACTAAACGATAAAAGCGTGTTGTTTAACAATCCACAGCCACAATAAGGAGGAGAGCGTATCATGAGCGATACACTGAATAAAACCTTTATTCTAGACACTAATGTCATCTTGCACGACTCCGGTTGCCTCAAAAACTTCACTGCACACGACATTATCATTCCAATTACAGTAATTGAGGAACTGGATCAGTTTAAAAAGGGTGGCGATTCCCTCAGTTATCACGCGCGAGAATTCATGCGCGCATTGGACGCCATTAGCGGTGACTTACTGTTTAATGGTGGTGTGAAGATCGGACCAAACAAGGGTATGGTGTCTATCCGATTAGAGCAGCCACTGCATCAGGACATGCAAGATCATTTTCCCGCCGTGGATAAGCCTGATCATCGGATTCTCAATATCGCCTATTGCTTGTCAAAGGAAGATCAAAGCCGACGCTACGTCTTAGTGAGCAAGGATGTAAACCTACGCATGAAAGCCAAGGCGCTTGGCATTACTGCAGAGGATTACGAGACAGACAAAATCAAAATGGATGCTTCAGAGTTATACACGGGCGTGGGTATCATTGAACATATTGACCCCAGCCTAATCAACCAGCTCCACGCGGGACATGAGGGCCTGAAACCTACCGATCTCAACCCAAACTTTACCCCCATTGCAAACCAATATTTTATTATACGCAATGGTACAAATTCCTGCCTTGCGATGTATATATCCTGCCATCAGCGTCTATTCAAAATCGATCCTCGATCAGCGTATGGTATAAGACCCCGCAATGCTGAGCAGCGTTTTGCTATTCACGCTCTATGCAATCACGACATACCTCTTGTCTCACTCTCCGGCAAAGCGGGAACCGGCAAGACACTCTTAGCGCTCGCCGCAGCACTAGAACAACGGGCACTGTATCGGCAAATTATGGTTGCCCGTCCCATTGTACCTCTTTCCAACAAGGATATCGGCTACCTCCCAGGAGACATCAAGTCAAAGATCAGCCCCTACATGCAGCCTCTCTGGGACAACATCGCTGTCATCCAAAATCAGTTTCCGGAAAACAGCGAATCAAATGTTCTCATTGAGTCAATGATTGAGAGTAAAAAAGTCATTATTGAACCGTTAGCCTATATCCGCGGACGAAGCATTATCAAAGCGTTTGTCATTGTGGATGAGGCACAAAACCTCACACCGCATGAAATCAAAACAATCATCACCCGTGCAGGCGAAGACACAAAAATTGTCTTCACTGGTGATATCTATCAGATTGACCATCCGTATCTGGATGCGCAGTCCAATGGTCTCAGTTACCTCATTGAGAAAATGCGAGGTCAGTCACTGTATGCACACGTAAATCTGGAAAAGGGTGAGCGATCCATACTGGCACAAATCGCCAGTGACCTCCTGTAAATCCATGGGAAAAATCCCCTTGCCGGCACGACAAGGGGATTTTTATGATCGTTTTTTTTCTATGTGACACTACTTCATCCGCTTCTTTTGCTCCTCTAGTGCGGTGAGTAGGCAACCGCGTGAAATCATTGCCACACCAACCACTTCATCGGCACCGCCGTAGTAGATGTAGATCATATCATCGTGCCACATCACGTGTCCGCACGAAAAGACCGTTCCGGGACGCAGTCCCTTGTTTTCATAATCCGCATGTGGTTCAAGAATCGGATAATCTAAACGCGACGTCACTTTAGAATGCTCTACATCCAACAACGCCGCGCCAAGCCGATAGAGCCCGTCATGACTAGAGAGCGCATGGTAGATCAGCAACCACTCCTTACCCACTTTCATCGGCACACCAGCGATACCCACCTTCTCGCTATCCCATGTTTCTGGACGTGCCCACATAATACTCTGCCCACCAAGTGTACGTCCATCAGAAAACTCCAGGTCATCTACAAAATCCATCCAGATAGTGTGCTTGAGGCGATGAAAGAAGACGTACTGACCATTGACTTTTTCTGGAAGAACACAGGAATTTTTATCATCCATGCCATCTGGCGAGATGATTTTCGGCATACTCCACGCATCCCAGCGTCGTGCACGGAAATCTTCTACAGAGATGGATGTAAATGCAATGCGCGCTGGTCCATGGCCATTGTATGCAGTATAGCACATATAGAAGCGATCATCGATACGAGAAATCCGTGCATCTTCACAACCAGAAAATCCCTCGTCATCGCGAATTTCTTCTGGAATGCGTGGCACGTAAATAGGGTCTTGCGAGAGATACGATAGACGTAAGCCATCCTCACTCACAGCATAACCCATACGCGATGTATCACGCTCATCTTGTGCACGATAGATAATATGAACCTTCTCCTCATCCACGATTGCTGTTGGATTAAGTGTGTATCGCGACGCCCATCCAAAATCACGCGTCGGCTCAATAATCGGATTACCCTCAAATCGCTCACAGGTAACAAATGGCACACCCTCTGGCACACATTCTTCGCAGTCCTTCAATTTGATATGTGCTAAAAGCTCTGCTAGCGATGCCGTCGCTACTGCACACACTGTATCGGCTGCACCATAATACAGACGCACTTCATCACCATCCACAGTTGCACCGGAAGGAAATGTAATGCGGGGTATAATACCATACCACTCATAAATTTCCTCTGGCACGAGCAGTGGCGTAATCGTACGACCCGTGACACGTAGAGGGCGTTCCAAATCTAAGAGTGCCACCTCAATACCAAAGACCGGATCACCTCCGTGATAGTTACGAATGTAGGAATAGAAAAAAAGCCATCCATCTTGTGTTTTCACCGGTGGTGCACCAACTTCAATATGGTCAGTAAGCGACCGTTGAAAGTGCAACGTGTGTGCATCAAGGTCCTGCATCCATGTACGCCAGTACCGCGGATCCCACATCTGCTCTGGTGTATCAAACTCCGCAATCATAATGCGTACCGGAGGCTGATCAGTATTCATTGTAAGAAGTGCAACAATCTTGCCGTTAATACGCTCTGGAAAAATAACCATTGCCTTGGCGTTAAAGGGCGTGACGCGGTGACGTGTATCAATTGTACGAAAGTCTTTTGTCGTGGCTACCGCAACAGAAATACCCTCCGGTGTGTGCGGAAAATCTGCCAATGCCGTATAGGTAATGTAATACGTATCATCAATTTTTGTTACGCGTGGATCCTCACAGCCATATTTTTCCCAGGACTCTTGAGGCGCGATAAGCTGGCGTCGCTCACCATCAAAACAGTAACCATTGGGGCTAAATGTATACCCAATTGTCGATCGCGCAAAATCTGCGCCACTAACAGGGTCCTTCTCTGTTTGCGCGAGAGCACGATACAAAAAATGATACCCCTTTTCGTCACGAATTGGACAGCCGTTAAATACTGCTTGTGCCTCCCATACACGTGTACGATCCGGCCCAAGAATAGGATTGTTTGGATAACGCTTCATTGTCATCGCCATAATTTATACATGTTATACGAATTATGTATTATTATCGACTACTAGGATCTCCTCATGCTATAGACCATGACACACACTACGTTGAGAGTGTCATTTGCACAACACCTGTCTGTTTGAGATCGCGCAAGAACGCATCAATTGGTGCTGTTGCAACACATACACATGCATCCGCGCCACCATAGTATACAAACAGCGTTCCATCTTTCACGACGGCACCACACGTAAAAACAACACCCCACTTATGTCCGTGATTTTCATAGTGCTCCTGCGGTTCCAAAATCGGCCTTGTGCTACGATAGAGAACTTTTGTAGGATCATGGAGATCAAGAAGTAACGCCCCGATACGATAGCGATCTGGCTTATTATGCATCATCGCATGGTACAGAACGAGCCATCCATCTTCCGTTTTAATAGGAGGAGGACCTACTCCACGAAACCAACTATCCCAGGTGCGTGTTGTATCAAATGGTCGTGTATTATTGCTACGAATAAATCGCGTCTCGCCATCTAGCTCATCAAGGTCATCGAAGTAGTCAATGAGAATTTTCGGATAAAAGCTATGTAGAATAGCAAATTTTCCGTTTACCTTCTCAGAAAATAGCACCCAATTCTTATTCATTTCCCCTGCAGGGGAGATTAATCGCGTCTTCTTCCACTTCCAACGCTTTTGTAAAAAATCATCAAGGTCAATACTTGTCAGCGCCATACGCACAGAGCTCCATCCATCAAATGCCGTAAATGTCACGTATACTGTCCCATCAATCACAACTGCGCGCGGATCTTCACATCCGCCATTTGTATTTGTACCCGATGCATAAATGCGTGGCAAATCCTTATTTTCCACCATCACCTTACGCCGAAAAATACAACTCTTTGACCGATCGGCAATATCGGTACCATTAATACTCAGTGCATGCCCCCACACGGAGATATTATCATCACCATCAGCACGATAGATGATATGCACATGACCCCCACAGAGAAATGCTGTCGGATTATACGTCGCCTTAGATTCCCATGAACGATCGGGATTTGGCACAAGAACCGGATTATCCGGCGCACGCTCCAATGCAAATACTGTCGGCGACTCACTTTGCTCCGATTGTGCACCATGCGCTTCCTGCGGCATATCCTCTGGTCGCGGCTCATAGGTGTATGGATGTCGTAAGAGAAATAATTCTTCATCGTCGCGCATCCAGTAAGATACGAAATATTCACTATGAATGCCTGCGCCAAACAATATTGCGTGTCCATAGACTTCTGGCGCCAGAGAATAAACCGGTGATTGCGTGCGCCATGTTATTTGTGTGGGATCGCCATAGGCACATAATGCACCATGAATAGCGTAGGTCGCTGTACCTGATGGAGTCGATGTGACATATGCGTAGAGCACAAATACACCATCCTCAATCACCTGTGCATCCAGCACCATAAAAGACCCCTTCTGCTTCCCATGATCTCTCCCATCAATCAAGTTGCGCTTGGCACGGACCCAACGTTTTCCATCAGATGTCACATACAGTCGTAGTGCCTCACCACCGGCAATCATCACTGTCCGTCCAGCATAGAGGTAATCCGATACAATTTTTGCACCACCAGAAACATCCTCTACGCTGCACGACTTTTCCCAGTCAATCAGGTTGCGTGACTGCGCAATGCCTAGAACCTTTTTCTGTGGTACGTAGTAGGTCATGTAATACATCCGCCCATCCTGTGACATATGAAACTCTGTACAAGACTCTATAGCATCTGTCGGACCCGTAATATTCACAATCTTCGCATCATCACTCAACGGACGAAAAAGCAGACCATCTTCGCTTGTGCGTACACGAAACGTGTCACGTGCAAGATTGTCATCATCACATAGAAAAATGTATGATCCTTTGGCAATTTTTGCCGACCCAAGACCGCGCATAATTTTTATTTTTCACTAATTCAAACAAATGATTGTGAGTCACTCTTTTTAGTATAATAGCTTTTTACAAAATAACCAAATTCATCATGTCTATACCGCTATACTACCACGCGCAACCGGTAAGCCGTGCGCAATCCACGCACTGATGCCACCAGCAAGATTAGCGCAGTGATAGCCCTGCTGATGCAGAAAGTCGCATGCCACACCAGAACGATTGCCACTGACGCATGCAACAACGATAGTACGATCCTTTGGTAGAGATGCCTCTGCAAGTGTATTCAGCGGTATATTCATGGATTGCGCAATATGCGCTGTTGCGTACTCCTGCGGTGATCGCACGTCTACCACACAATACTGCCCTGCCTCAGTACCCGTAAGGAGTGTGTATGCTGTCATTACGTCAACCGTCGTATAGCCATCTACCATAAAAAGTTTTTAAAAATGAAGAGATGCTACATCACCTTTACGTGGAACAGTTACAGCAATATGATACGTATCCACTAATCGCTGCGCGAGTTTCTGTGCCGCCGCTGGTTCACCCATAGCAAGAAAAACATGCTCCACCGTAGCCGCCGTATCCTCTACAAATGCCACAAGCTGATCACTGTCTTTGTGTGCCGAGTAGCCACTGATACTTTCAATGTGCGCATGTACACGTACCCATGTGCCATCAATAAAAACTTTGCTGCGCCGCTCTGCAATTTCACGACCAAGTGTCCCAAATGCCTGATACCCAATAAAGAGAATCGTATTCTTGCGATTGCCTAAAATCTGACGTTCATGCATACGTACCCGTCCACCATTACTCATACCAGAACTAGCGATCACAATCTTCGGACCCTTCTTCTTATCAATTCGTAATGAATCCGCTACATTGCGTATACTCACAAATTGCGGAAAATCAAAAATGTCGTCGCCACGCTTAATTTCTGCACGTACACGTGCATTGTAGAGGTGCTGATAACGCCGATAGATATCCGTCACGCGCTGTGCAAGTGGTGCATCAAAGTACACTGGGACATGTGGCACACGATTTCCCTCAACGAGTCTATTAATCTCGTAGAGTAAAATCTGTGCACGCTGCAGGGCAAACACAGGGATCAAAAGCGTCCCACCGCGCTTCACGTTATCGCGAATCACCTGCGCCAACTTTTCGGTCCTGTCATTGCGTGATTCATGATTGCGATCACCATACACACTCTCCATTACCATATAGTGCGCACCCTCTACCCTCTCCGTATCGGGCAAAATCAACTCCGGTGAATTCCCTAGATCACCTGTAAATACACTGACACGACCAGCGCGCTCCATACGGACCATAGCACTTCCGAGTACATGTCCTGCATCTAAAAATGACGCCGTCACATCATCGCCCACAACAAATGGACGATGGTAGTCCATCGTATGCCACAGTTCCATCGCACGACGTATATCAGAGCGATCATATAGCGGCGAACACCCAAGCGCATCCGCCTCCTGCGTCAGAATCATCAACGCGTCTTCCAGCATTATCGCTGACAAATCTTTAGTTGCTGGAGTAGAGTAAATGGTTCCACGAAAACCATCCTTCACTAGCTTAGGAATTTTGCCAATGTGATCGGCATGCGCATGTGTAATGACGAGGGTATCCACATCAGCCGGATTATAGGAAAAATCCACATCCTCCACATAGCACCGTGCACCCTCTTGCTGTAAGCCGCAATCCACGAGGATCTTTCGCCCACCGGTGTCTAATAAAAAATTTGCGCCCGTCACTGATCCCGCCCCACCGTGAAATGTCATTGTTGATTGTTTCTGCATAGATGTTTTATTTTCCAGATAAACACTCTCGCTGATATTTCTGTACATTTGGCACATAGCGCTGTGTTGTACTGCCAAATCCCCCCGGATTAATATGACACTGCCATGCCGGCGTCGCGCCTTGTCCAGTGTCGGGGCAGTCAGCTGATGCATGAAACGGATTTTTTGCCAAACGCCCTCCAGTGCCTGCATTATATGATGCGATAAGATCATCATTTCCTGTAAAATATGTTACGCCACCATATTGCACCGTTTCACTCCCTTGTCCAAATCCACTACCAATGGAAAAATGACTATAACGATCTAGCTGCGCTTTATTTGTACGTAAAATCTCCGCCGCACGCATGATACTTTCTTCTGGATGGTCCTTATAGTACTGACACGTATTGCTTTCAATTTGCATGAGACCACATCCATTGCCATTTTGTGCGGAAGGATTACATGTGCTTTCTGCCATGGCAATACCCTTCAGGAGACATTCCAGCTCCCGATCACCGCTCGATGCTCTATGAAAAGCCTGATCGTAGTGATGGCATCCCTGTGCTAAATTACCAGGAGGTGGTGCAGGTCGGTCAGCATGTGGTTGCGGCGTCATTGGCGCACCACCCCCACCACCTGTGTCTATAGCTTTGGTCTTACTGCATGTGAATGTCCATGCATTATTAGCAATTGAAAGACCACCAGCAGCAATCATATCGGTTTTGGCATTGAATACCCTATTGAGGATAAATGTGATACCAAGAAATGCAGTGAGGATGACGGTAATGCCGATCAGTGTGTTGATGACAGCATTTTTTGCCATTGTCGTGAGTCCTTGATTGCCAGCAGAGACAATATAGATGATGCCGGCAACAGTAATAATCACCAATCCCGCAATCACCATCCATGACATGAGTTTTTGAACAATACCATGCACACCTTCAATGAGATCACAGATGGTGCAAGCATCCTGTGCTGTACCAGATTTATTGCTGCCACAAGGAACGAGGCCGCCAGTGGGAGCAGCGGAGACGGGTGCTGCTAAAACACCTATGCTTATGCAGAGAGTTATGAGTTTTTTCATGATCCTATACTAACAACATAAATACCTACAGATCCCAAACTAAAAAGAAAGGACGATTATTTTTTGCACGCATAGCACACATCCCAATGATTCTTCCACGTTTCCCATGCGTAAACATTTCCCTGCGGATCACGAAATTGCCGCGCACCATCACTACGTTTTCCAATCTCCTGATAGTTTGATGTGATATAGCTATTTAACGCTGGATTTTTATCGCTAATATCCACCTTATATCCATTTGCGTGGGAATAGGTTCCGCTAGCGTGCCCACCGCCCTTCTCTGCTGCTCCTGTAATTTGAAATCGAAGACCGGATTCTTTCTGTAGATTAACAATCCCATCAATACTGCTTTGCTGCAAATCAGGCACGTACGTTCGTCCGGCTGCTGATTCCCATATTGTAATATTGCCACCTGTCTGATCAATGAGATACTGCTTCGCCTCAGCATTTGTCATACGTGCTAGCGGTTGATTGCCCGGCTGTGGAGCTGGAGGCGTTGCTGGCGGTGTTCCACCTTGTGATGGTGGCGTTGGCGTCCCACCACCCGTCGACACACCACCCCCACCACCTGTGTCTATAGCTTTGGTCTTACTGCATGTGAATGTCCATGCATTATTAGCAATTGAAAGACCACCAGCAGCAATCATATCGGTTTTGGCATTGAATACCCTATTGAGGATAAATGTGATACCAAGAAATGCAGTGAGGATGACGGTAATGCCGATCAGTGTGTTGATGACAGCATTTTTTGCCATTGTCGTGAGTCCTTGATTGCCAGCAGAGACAATATAGATGATGCCGGCAACAGTAATAATCACCAATCCCGCAATCACCATCCATGACATGAGTTTTTGAACAATACCATGCACACCTTCAATGAGATCACAGATGGTGCAAGCATCCTGTGCTGTACCAGATTTATTGCTGCCACAAGGAACGAGGCCGCCAGTGGGAGCAGCGGAGACGGGTGATACTAAAACACCTATGCTTATGCAGAGAGTTATGAGAAAAATGTACATCACGGAAACATCACTCCTCGCACGCACTTTTTTGTACCATGTAATCACCATAGAATATAGTAAAAAAATTTCATCTTCTTGTCCTTTTGTTATTATACCACAAATACGTGCCATTTGTTTGTGAGCAAACGAAAACCACCCCTGTACGAGGTGGCTTCCTTATAAAATACTATTGCGGTATTATTTCACAGCATCCTTCAGTGCTTTACCAGCCTTAAACTTTGGTACAGTTGTCGCCGCAATCTGAATTCTCTCTCCAGTTTTTGGATTCACGCCTTGACGTGCTGCACGCTTTGATACGGAAAACGAACCAAAACCTGTTAGTGCCACCTCATTGCCACGCTGCAACTGTGTTGTGATTTCATCAATGATCGCTTCCACGAAACGCTCTGCGTCACGCTTGCTCACATCCAGTTTACCTGCAAGTGTTTCCACGAGCATGCCCTTGTTAATTTTTTGTGCCATGTGATTTCACCGTCCTTTCTAACGCTAAATTTTTACTCTTCTCTTATGGCGCATAGCCGTATGTTTTTACTGTAAAACACGCGGCGCGCTCTTCTGTTATTCACAGCCTCCCCTCTATGATGATGGCTCTTCCTCTTCTTGTCAAACGGTTTTGCCTCTTTTAGCGTGCATATTCCACCGCACGCAACTCGCGCAAAACATTGACTTTAATCTCGCCAGGGTATTTCAGTTCTTCTTCAATCTTGTCTGCAATGGCACGTGCTAACTTTGCTGCTGCTAGATCATCCACGTGTTCCGGTTTTACAAACACGCGAATTTCGCGTCCTGCTTGAATCGCATAACACTTCTCTACTGCATCAAAACTATTCGTTAATGCCTCAAGCTCTTCCAATCGCTTCAGGTAATTCTCCACTGTATCCTTACGTGCTCCGGGTCGGGCCGCAGACAGCGCATCAGCTGCCGCCACAATATACGCCTCCGGTCGTGCATAGGGATATTCTTCATGATGTGCCTCCATCGCTTCAATTACGTTCCTGTCTATATGAAACTTCTCTAAAATCTTTCGCCCAATCTCTACATGCGTTCCCTGCACCTCATGGTCCACAGCCTTGCCAATATCGTGAAAAAGTCCCGCCATTTTGGCAACCTTCACATCCGCGCCAAGCTCCGCCGCTAGTGCGCCAGAGAGATACGACACCTCCAAGGAGTGCAGTAGAACATTTTGTTTATAGCTCGTGCGATAGCGTAGACGTCCAAGCATGTAGATTAGCTTAGGGTCTAGTCCGGCGATCCCTACCTCATAGGCAGCAGCATCACCTGCTTCACGCACACGATGATCGATTTCTTTTTCCGCCCATGCAACAATCTCCTCAATTTTTGCCGGATGAATACGCCCATCATCAATCAGTTTTTCCAAGGCAATCTTTGCCACCTCGCGACGTACCGGATCGAATGATGATAGCACAATGGAATCCGGTGTTTCATCAATGATCAATTCCACACCTGTTACACGCTCCAATGCACGAATGTTGCGTCCTTCCTTGCCAATAATTTTCCCCTTCACCTCCTCTGATGGGATTGTCAAAGTAGACGTCATAACCTCTGCTGCATGTGATCGTGAATACTTCTGAATGACATGCGTCATAATATTACGCGCCTCACGTTCCAAGTCCTCATGAGACTGCTTCTGCAGTCGCATCATCTGCTGTGCGAACTCCTCTTTGTTTTGTGCTTCCGTAAGTTGCAGTAGTGCTTTCTTTGCTTGCTCTTGCGTTAACTCACCGATTGACTCCAAGCGGCGCATCTCCTCTAGGCGCATCTCCTCCACCCGCGCGCGAACATCACGCACCTCCTGCGCTTTTGCCTCCAGCGCCTTTTTACCTTCTTCAACTTCTTCCAATTTTTGATCCAGGAGACTTTCACGCTTTTCCAGCCGCTTCTCTGTTTCATGAATAATCATCTTGCGCTCTCTCTCTTCCTGATTCGCCTCATCAATAATGTCGACGGCCTTATTCTTTGCCTCCAGAAGCGCTTCCTGTGCCTTAGTTTTTGCTTCGGCAATAATGCGTTCAGCGTGTCCTTCCGCATCTTTTGTGCGATTTTTAGCAATTGTTTGGCGGATAATATAGCCCAGTGCCACACCACCACCAAGTACAAGAACTAAAAGCCCCACCATTGTCGGGGTAATCATAAATTTTTCAGAGGACCGATTGTATGTGTAGTAATACCGTGCGCCAACAACGCTAAAAGATACGCGTCTTAAAACACGCGCGCATACTGTTCGTGAGCGATGTATGATGATTGACTGTAATCATAAACAACCGTTGTGTACGAAAAAAATGCGGATTTGTCCTTTTTACGTAGTATTATGCGCCCATCTACACATCCCAACTGTCCAGTCGCTTACTTAATAATACCTGCACCAATGGTACTACAGTGCCCCCGTTCTGTCAAAGCAGGCACACTACTTCATATTACACAGCACCCTACAATCAAAACGTATCACACTCACAGTCCCAATTGGTGCATATACATCTCTTTGTGGCGCAAAAATGCTTCTCGTGCCGCACTGTCCAATGGATCACCCTTCGGTTGCTCCAATTTCATGGGATTGACAGGTGTGCCATTTTTCTTCATACCATAATCCAAATGTGGACCCGTAGACCATCCCGTGGATCCCACAAAGCCAATCACATCGCCGCGTGACACATGTGCACCACTGCGAATATTTTTTGCAATGGCGCTTAAGTGCCCGTAGTGCGTTGTGTAGCCGTTGGCATGAGTCAGACGAATCATGTTACCCCAACCACCCTCCCATCCAGCACTACTCACCGTGCCTTCCGCCGTAGCAACAACCGGCGTCCCCGTCGGCGCAGCATAGTCAATTTGATAGTGCGCCGATACTCTTTTTGTAATCGGATGCCGTCGCGCACCCGTAAAACCGGATGTGATGCGCCGGTAACTGAGTGGTGCCTGCAAAAACTGCCGCTCCAGCTTATGCCCATCGCCATCATAGTAGGCGCCCGCACCATCATACTCAAAATAGTAGGCTTCGTGCGACGTGCCGTCGTTGACAAATCGTGCAGCACGCACGACGCCATCAGGACCGCGCGTCCCGTCGCGCAACCGCTCTTCATAGACCACTGCAAACGTATCACCCACACGAATATCCGTCATGAAGTCAAAACTGAACGAAAACATATCACCAACCGTCAAAATCGTCGGCTCCGTCAGCCCTGCATTTATCGCGTCCACATAAAAAAAATTGTCAATCGTGCCGGATACGGACCGCTCTACCACATCGTAGGCAATGGCATCTTTGCGCACCGCGAAGCCACTCTCCCTGCGCTCAGCAACAATCGTGGATTCCGTGTCGCAGTCATACTCCACACGTACCGTCTCGCCCGTCCTCGTATCGGTGCAAAAACGCATCGGCTGCCCGATTTTCAATTTTGTCAGATCAAACACATCCTTGCCCGCGTCAATCAGTGCCGCAATCTCATTAGCGTCAAAACGCCCTTCGCGTGCAAACACATCAGCAGGAATATCCCCCTCGGCAATAGTATACGACGTAATGCGCTCATTGACACGATCCGACGCAGTGTCCGCATTGACATTGCCGTCGGTTTGCGCGGTCGCACCATCATCGCCACGCACCTCCTCGTGCGTCTGTCTCTGCTCAACAAATCCTGCAACATTCTTCCATCCAAACCATACCGCAGCGCACACCACCACGCCAAACGCCACAAAACTCACAGCTCGCCACCACGCCACCGTTGACGCGCTCAGTTGATCGTGCGTCGCATCGCGAAGTGGCGTACGTCGCGGCCGGTAGTATTGATAGCGTTCAATTGCCATAGCACAGTTTTATGCAAGTGAGGTTCATTATACCACAAGGCACTTCCCTGCACACAGCATAGAATTCCTCGATGCAAAACCTGCTGTCACACAATAAAAGGTCCTAATATTGAGATTCCTCTACATATCATTAAATCAAATACTTGACTTTTTTACTAAAAGATGATATAATGCGATTTAACTGTATTGCTCATTCGTAAACTTAAAAAATACATATCAAGGAGGACATTATGAAAAAAATTACCTGTATCATTATTCTTATTACTCTTCCATCCTCTGCATATGCATGGAATGATGCGATCTGGAATGTCCGAGAAATCATGGGTATCGTAAGGGATGTCGCCGAAATCAAGTATGACATCGGCAGACAAGATGTAAACTTAATGCGGCAACAAATTGATGTCCGCCGCGACATCAACGATCTGCAGAGGGATTCCGACGCGTACCAGGATCGGCGCGGGAATGCACCTCCAACATCATTCGTTCCGCCACAGCGCGCATATGGCAAGACTCCGTCAATGAAAGGATATATGCCCAGAAGTGGTGTGGGGTATACTCCAAACGGCATCGCATACCAGAAAGACGGTTGCCGTTACTTCCAACAAATCGGACAGGTGCTCTGTCCTCAGGCACCATAGTACACGCTTCCCACAAGAGAAAAAAAACCGACACCATATAATTGGCGTCGGTTTTTCATTGCATGCGATATATCTACCCCGTGCGACTATGCCACTTCTTCCACCTCAGTCTCCTGATGTGCGCGAAAGCCGGTACCTGCAGGGATGAGGCGTCCGATAATGACGTTTTCTTTGAGACCACGTAGGCGATCTTGTTTGCCAGTAATAGCGGCATTAATGAGAACGCGCGCCGTCTCTTGGAAAGATGCTGCAGAGAGGAATGACTCCGTGGACAGTGCCACCTTGGTGATCCCCAAGATCATCTGCTCACCTTCTGCTACCGTACCACCGGTTTTTTCCACATCGGTGTTGGCGTCAGTGAACTCACTCAGCTCCACAATTTCACCAGGAATCAGTGCTGTATCACCTGCCTCCACAATACGAATACGTGAGAACATCTGACGAATGATGATTTCCACGTGCTTGTCATTGATTCCCTCACCCTGTGACGCATAGATGGACTGGATCTCGCTCACAATATAACGGTGTACTTCTTCCTTGCCCATCGTGTCATAGAGTTTTTTGAGATCAATATGCCCCTCGTTCAGAGGTGTACCCTTTGCCACTAAATCGCCAACAGCAACATTGATTGTGGAATTGGATGGCACAGCATACTTCTTCTGCTGCTTACGCTTGCCATCTTTTTCAATGATAATCGTCGTCATTTTACCACCCTCATCGTGCACCTCCACAACACTACCATCCACTTCAGAAATAATAGATTCACCCTTGGGCGCACGTGCTTCAAAAATTTCTTCCACACGTGGCAAGCCTTGCGTAATATCTGATCCTGCCACACCGCCAACGTGAAATGTACGCATGGTCAACTGTGTACCCGGCTCACCAATTGCCTGCGCTGCCACTGTACCAACAGCCTGTCCTAATGCCACAAGATCTTTGCGACCTAGGTCAAGGCCATAGCACTTTTGGCAGATACCGCGCAGTGTTTTACATGCCGTTGCCGTGCGAATTTTCACTTTGTCAATACCGGATTGATCAATGGCCTGTGCCTGTTTTTTTGTAATCAAGTCACTAGACTTCGCCAAAACCTTACCGGTTGTGGGATGTACAATTTGTCCCAGTGCTGTACGCCCCTCCACACGTGATGCGAAAGCAATGCCAATACGATCGGAGTCCTCGCGATAGACGAATCCTCCAGAACGATCACCGCAATCCGCTTCTGTTACAATCACATCCTGTGCCACATCTACCAAGCGACGTGTTAGGTAGCCTGCTGTTGCTGTGCGAAGCGCCGTATCTGCCATACCTTTACGTGCACCATGTGTTGAAATGAAGTACTCCAACACATCCAGCCCTTCTTTGTATGAGCTACGCACCGGTAACTCCAGCGTCTCCCCTGTTGCACCCGCCATCAAACCTTTCATACCAGTCATCTGCACAACAACAGATTCGCTACCACGTGCTTTGGAGTACACCATGGAATACACCGGACCCTCTCTATCAAGCGATGCGCGTACTTTGTCTGTGATATCGTCCTTTGCCTGATTCCAAATATCAATCACACGATTCTTCCGCTCCTCATTTGTTAGTAAGCCAGCATTATAGCTCTCTTTGACGCCCTCCACCTTACCCTTTGCCTGCTCCAAAATATTCGCTTTTTCTTCCGGCACCATAAGATCATCCATACCCCAACTAATACCAGAGAGTGTCACATTTTTGAAGCCAAGATTTTTCACACGATCAATGAAGAGCGCCGTCTCTTCCTGTCCAACTGTATCCAGCATACGCGCTACGATGTCCTTAAGGTCTTTCTTGGTCAATTCTTCATTGATATAGCGAAGGTTCTCCGGCAAAATATCATTGAACATTGCACGTCCTGCTGATGTTACATAAACCTTATCGCCATATAACATATGAATTTCTGCATTCACGGCAATTGCGCCATTTTGATATGCCAAGATTGCCTCATCCATATTCGCCACAAGCTTCCCTTCACCATGCGCACCCTTTTTAATATGTGTCAAGTAGTAGATACCCAGTACAAGATCTAGAGATGGCGTAGTAATCGGCTCACCACTTGCCGGCTTGATCAGGTTTTTGGAAGACAGCATAATATTTTCTGCTTCGTAACGTGCTTTGTCGGTCAATGGCACATGTACTGCCATCTGATCACCATCAAAATCAGCGTTAAATGCCGCACACACCATCGGATGCAATTGGATTGCCTTCCCCTCAATTAATACTGGTTGAAACGCCTGAATTGACAACCGGTGAAGGGTTGGGGCGCGATTGAGCATCACGTAGTGATGTGAGATAATATCATCCAAAATTTCATATGCCTCCTCCGTCTCATTATCCACCATGCGACCTGCTGTACGTACATTATGCGCATACTCACGTTCAATGAGCTTGTTAATAATGAACGGCTTGAAAAGCTCCAGAGCCATACGCTTCGGAAGACCTGCCTGGTGTAAATGCAGTTTTGGACCAATAACAATCACGCTACGTCCAGAATAATCCACACGCTTCCCTAGTAAGTTTTGACGAAAACGCCCCTGTTTCCCCTTTAAAGAGTCAGCAAGAGAACGCAGTGCGCGACGCTGCCCCGTCGATGCTGCTACTGAAGCTTGACCACGACGTGCCGAATTGTCCAACAGTGCATCCACAGCCTCTTGCAGCATGCGCTTCTCATTGCGTGTAATCACTTCTGGTGCACGCAACTCCAATAGCTTCTTCAAGCGATTATTGCGGTTAATGATACGCCGATACAAATCGTTTAAGTCAGATGTTGCAAAGCGCCCACCATCCAACGCTACCATTGGACGTAGATCTGGCGGAATGACCGGAATCACTGTCGGCAGCATCCAATCCAAGTCGATAGCAGCATTTTTTACACCTTGAAAAAATTTGATGCGTTTCAGAATCTTCTTCTTCGTCAAAGAATCTGCCTCATCCAATTCTGCAGAGAGACGCTCCATCATTGTATCCACATCCATTGCGATTAGCACATCACGAATTGCCTCTGCGCCAATACCAGCTGTAAACACCTGTCCAAAGCTTGTGGAAAGTGTGAAGTACTCCATTTCACTCAAAATTTGATACGGCACCAGCGCACGCAGTGTGTCACGCTTAGATCGGTACTGCTTCTTTAGTTCGTCAAGCAATTCCCCATCACCCCGCGCCTTCAGATCTTTTTGCTTGTGCGTAAACTCACTATCCAAACTCTCCAATGCTCGCTCACGTGCCTCCTCATCAATCGTCGTAACAATATACGAGGAGAAGTAGATGACTTTTTCCAATGCCTGTGGACTCAACCCCAGTGCCAAACCAATTTTGCTTGGCACACCGCGCAGAAACCAAATATGCGATACAGGCACTGCCAGCTGAATGTGCCCCATCCGCTCGCGTCGTACAATAGATCGCGTCACTTCCACACCGCACTTATCACACACGATTCCTTTATAGCGGATACGCTTATACTTTCCACAATAGCACTCCCAGTCTTTTGATGGACCAAATGTCCGCTCACAAAACAGACCATCCATCTCATAGCGCTGCGTACGATAGTTGATTGTTTCTGGTTTTGTGACCTCGCCACTAGACCACTCGCGAATGGTGTCCGGACTTGCCAAACGAAGACGGACGCTGTCAAAATCGCTCACTTTGGTGATATTTTGTTCCATATGTGATTTGCATTACATTACAATTATTGATTGCGACTGTTACACAGCTTCCATTTCCTGCGCCTCATCACTGCTGCGACCGTCCGCTTCACCAGACTCGACTTTCTGTCCGATGAGTTCTACATCCAAACACAGACCCTTCAGTTCATTCACAAGTACGTGGAACGACGCTGGAAGGTTTGGACTCTTAATTTCCTCACCCTTAATAATTGATTCGTATGCTTTAGACCGCCCAAGGACATCGTCAGATTTAATGGTAAGCATTTCTTGCAATGTATAGGCTGCACCATAGCCTTCCAGTGCCCACACTTCCATTTCACCGAAACGCTGTCCACCGAACTGAGCCTTCCCGCCAAGTGGCTGCTGCGTGATCAGTGAGTATGGACCAATAGACCGCATGTGCAACTTGTCATCCACCAAGTGATTGAGCTTCATGATATACATGACACCAACTGTCGATTCATTATCAAACGGACGTCCCGTCTTACCGTCAATGAGTGTAATTTTTCCGCTTTCCGGCAAGCCAGCTGAACGCAATTCTGCTTTAATGTCATCCTCATCAACACCATCCAGTGCCGGCGTTGCTGCCATATAACCGTGTGCACGCGCCGCCCATCCAAGGTGTGTTTCCAAGATCTGCCCGATATTCATACGGCTTGCCACACCCAAGGGATTCAAAATGACATCCACTGGCGTACCGTCTGGAAGATATGGCATATCTTCCACAGGAGCAATCCGTGAAATGACACCCTTATTTCCATGACGCCCTGCAAGTTTGTCACCAACAGCAACCTTACGCAACTGTGCCACAGAAATCTGAATTTGCTGACTGACTCCCGTTGGTAGACGATCACCCTGATCACGCGTAAAGATTTTAATGTCTACAACTTTACCATGCTCACCATGCGGTAAGTACAGTGATGAATCTTTAACATCACGCGACTTCTCGCCAAAAATGGCACGCAGAAGTCGCTCCTCTGCCGTAAGATCGCCTTCACCCTTTGGTGTAATTTTTCCCACAAGAATATCGCCAGACGACACCTCTGCACCAATACGAATAATGCCCGTCTCATCAAGATTACGTAAACGCTCTTCACCAATATTGGGAATGTCACGCGTCACAACCTCCGGACCAAGTTTTGTATCACGCACATCAAGCGTAAAATCTTCAATATGAATTGAGCTGTAACGATCTTCACGTAAAACTTTTTCCGAAATGATAATTGCATCCTCAAAGTTATAGCCTTCCCACGGCATAAACGCCACAAGCATATTCTGCCCAAGTGCTAACTCACCGTGATCTGTAGATGAACCATCCGCCAAAAGCTGTCCCTTTTTCACCTTCTCGCCCTTCATCACACGTGGCACCTGATTCATGGATGTGAATGCATTGGACTTCATAAAACGATGGAGGAGATACTCACGTTTTATTGTTTTCTTCTTCGATCCTGCTGGAGCATCTTCTTCTACGACGATGCGGAAACCATCAACAGCAACAACCGTTCCAGCGTTCTTGGCAATCACCGCCTGACCAGAGTCAGCTGCTGCCTTATCCTCAATACCCGTACCTACAAGCGGTGCCTGTGGGTTCACACACGATACAGCTTGACGTTGCATATTTGATCCCATGAGAGCACGATTAGCATCATCATGCTCCAAAAATGGAATTAATGCTGTTGCAACAGAGATACACTGCTTCGGTGAGACATCAATGTACTCCACCTCACGCGCCTGCACCATGTCCGGCTGTCCGTTCACACGCACAACTGCCAAATCTTCTGTAAAATTACGATTGGCATCAAGTTTCGTACCACCATGTGCAATGGTCAAACGATCCTCGACAGTTGCATTGATATAGTGCACATCATTCGTCACAAATGGCACTACTGCCACATGCTCCATTTTTTTCTCTTTGGCAATCTTCTTTGCCATTGCAGCATCAATAACCACACCAGCATCTACGCCAGCAATAGCTTTAGTAAGGATGCGTCCCTCCAATTCTTCCGGGCGATTTTCAACTGCATGCGCTACTTTCAGATATGGCGTTTCCAAAAATCCATACTCGTTAATCCGCGCATACGTCGCCAAGTGTCCTACAAGACCAATGTTTGGACCCTCCGGCGTCTCCACTGGACAAATGCGTCCATAGTGTGAGTGGTGCACATCACGCACCTCAAAGCCTGCACGCTCACGCGTCAGACCCCCAGGACCCAGAGCACTCAAGCGGCGTTTATGCTCAAGCTCTGCAAGTGGATTCACCTGATCCATAAACTGCGAAAGCTGTGAGCTAGAGAAGAACTCTTTAATCGCAGCCGCCACAGGGCGCGTATTGATGATCTGTCCCGGCACAACAGTTGCCACGTCGCTCGTACTCATGCGATCTTTAATATTCCGAGACATCCGTGCAAATCCTACCCGCATCTTATTTTGGATTAACTCACCAACACCACGGACACGACGATTGCCCAAATGATCAATATCATCAGCAACTGCCTGCGGATCATTATTCATGCGAATAATCTCCTTGATAATCAAAACAAAATCTTCCACATTTAAAATACGATTCTCCGGATCATTCGGGCGCTCAATATTCAAGCGTTGATTCAGTCGATAACGTCCCACAGACCCAAAGTCGTAGCGATCGAAATTGAAAAACATCGCATCAATCATCTGCTTGGCATTTTCCTCTGTTGCCAAATCACCTGGGCGCACACGCTTATACACTTCCTTATATCCTTCACCCTGTGTTTTTGTAATATCTTTGGCAAGCGTCTCGCCGATGTGATCCACATCCACCACCTGCACATTATCATGAAACAATTCCCGAATCTGATCATCGCTCCCATAGCCAAAAGCGCGCAGAAGTGCCGTTACAGGCAATTTGCGCTTACGATCAATTTTAACATAGATCACACCATCACGATCTGTCTCCAGCTCTAGCCATGCACCACGATTGGGAATAATTTTCGCACCAAAATACTTCTTCCCTTTAATGTACTCCATAGAAAAGAATACACCCGGTGACCGAATGAGCTGTGACACAACTACGCGCTCTACACCATTGATGATAAAGGTGCCACGATCGGTCATGATCGGAAATTCACCAAAATAAATTTCCTGCTCCTTGATTTCACCGGTCTTTTTGAATAAGAGTTTCGCCTGTGCACGTAGCGGCGCTTCAAAAGAAATATTTTTATTACGCGCTGTTAGCTCATTGTGCTTTGGTTCGTCCAAAAAATAATGAGAAAAAGATAACTCCATATCCTTGCCAGTAAAATCGGCAATAGGATTAATCTCGTCAAACAATTCCTGCAAACCTTTTTCTAAGAACCACTCATATGATGCTGTCTGCGCTTCAATAAGATTCGGCAATGATACCGCCAGCTGCTTCTTAAAAAACTTGCGCTTGGCAAGTGATGAAGATGCACTAAACTTTCTCTTCACCTTCATTTTCTTGTTCTCAACCATAAAAAGACCGGCCAGGGCAGTGATGGTGCTTGTTTTTCAATCTACACATTCCCAAACAAGACAAAACATCCATGCGCTGGAGTTTTCAATGATTAACTATTTAATTGTCGCACACAAAATGTCCGATGATGATCATCCAAGGCACACGGCACGGAAAACATCGCACTACGCGAGTTTTCTATACCAGTAAGGTGGATTATTTTCAGTACATGGACTATAGCAGATGCCTCCAATACTGTCAATGTCATGATTGCGTCTATTGCTTTTTATGTTATCCACAGCCTGTGCACACATCGCACTACTCATTGCATATGTGTGCACAGCACCGTACGATACACCTTTACTTAGCAGGATCCATTATCAATCGCGCCACCAGTAGCAGCAGCTGCCGCCGTACCAAAGCCGGCTGCCGGCTGTGTTGCAGGAAGCTCTTTCTGGCACTCCTCTGGCGCAGTTGTAAATGCAGAACAAATCGCATTAAGCAGACTTTGACTATCACGGTTACTCTGAATTTCCTCTCCGTTAATGATTAACGTCGGTGATCCCTGGATATTGTATTTTTCGTTATCCGCTTTATGAATATCAAACGGAGGATAAGAACCACCCTGCCATGTTGATTTATCTTTGAACTGCGCCATCACCTTATACTGTTCATCAGTCGCCTGCACACACTGAGCGTTTACCTGCTGGTTAATACCTGTTTTTTGCATACACGCCGTTGCGCTCTCCCCCGAACCACTGCTTACGAGAAAGCAATCCAGGTAATCATAGAACTTCTGCGGCTCCTTTGTCATAATGCAGTACTGGCGTAGCTGTTCCGCCAATTCGGTTTCCTCGTGCATAGCATAATTAACAAACTTGAACTGTGCGTCAATCTTGTTGCCAAGGGCACGAAATACCGGGAGGATACCCTTTTCAATTTGTGTGCCATATGGACAATGACTCATCACAAACACCTCCACGACCGGTTTATCCGTCTTTGTTGTCACCTCTGTTTTTGCTGGTTCTGGCGCCTCTACTGGATCAAGATCATCCAACTGCTTTGTCAGTAACAGTTCCGGAATGAATTTATCCATGTCCTTCGTCATATAAGATGATACCTCTTGTCCCGCAACCTTGATCTGAATTTTATACAATCCACTTTCTTCTGTCACGTCACCAATTTCAAAATCCGTGTCGGGTTGCAATAACTTGCCATCAATCAATCCTCGTACTCTTTCACGAATCTGATCTGCCTTCTTTCCCGATACCTTCTTGGATGGTACAGTTGATTCCGTGCCATTATCTGATGCTGCTGGCGCCTTTGCTTCGTGCACATATGCCCATACGGCAAGCGCAGCCAAAATAAGCAAAACTGCCCACAGCCACGTGGATTTTTTCCCATTACAGCACGTGTTCTTCAAGCATGCAATACCACTACATCGTGCACGCTCATCTTCTTTTTGTGATGATACATCTGGCGTTGGCACCGCTGTATCCTTTTTTTCACCTTCTGTCATATGCATTATATTGTCAATTACTAATAACTGAGAGACACTGCTTACTAATCACAGTATACAACAAACTAACATGTATTACATCATGCCAGTTGCTGCAACTCAGTATAGCATAGATCATGATAATCTGCCAACAGCAGGATTTTTAACAGCATACGCTATGGCATCATGTGTGGACTTCCTTCTCCTCTGTTTCCGATCCCTCCACGCATAGAGCAAACCGCAATGTCCGCACGATGACGCGCGCAATCCGCGCCGTCGTATACCCCTGCGGCACATCCGTAACAAGATGCACCTGCGTCACATCAGCAAGTGCCGCTCCGTGTGTCGTCAAGAGATCATCTACTGCCGGAAAAAATTTCTCCAAGAGATCATTGTTGTCCTCCCACGACACACAGTGCCGCGTGCCATCCACACACAACCGCATGGTCTTCTGATGAATTGTCAGTGTGAGATCCATAGCCAGCACTTTATCACAATTTTATGAATTTTATCGCCACAGCACTTCGAGCATAAGATCATGGTCTCACGCAACAGCGCGGCATCACACCATTCTTGTAGGCAGCCTCATCACCACCATCTCTTTGTGTGTCGCTAATACGCTTTTGCAAAAATTACCCTACCATGGGATGCTTTGCGACATTTAATGCAATGTCCATCCTCGCGGATTTGATCGAATGGTATACATCGGATTGTTGCCTTCGTCTCATCTTTGATCTGCGCCTCACATAATGCCTCACTACACCAGTGTGCTTGGAGAAATTTTGTTTTCTCTCCCTTGAGCCCGTCACAAAAATCATCCCAGGTATCTACGGACAGCATATTATCCTCACAAAACTTCACAGCGCGATCGTAGAGTGATTTCTGGATGAGGTTCAACTGTTTTTGCACAGCGGGTACCAGTAGTGATTCTGAGACATCCTCTTTTGATCCATTATCGCGGCGCACAACAACAACGGATTTTTTTTGAATATCGCGAGGTCCAATTTCTATTCGTACTGGAACGCCCTTGCGCTCCCACTCAAAAAATTTAGGTCCCGGACGAGTATCGCGCATATCTGCCTCAACGCTAATACCCGCCGCATCCAACTGTGTGCGCAGTTCCTCAACTTTTGCACGCACATCTTCATGCTCTTTTTGGGATTTCCACACAGGGATGATAATCACCTGTGTCGGCGCAATCTTTGGCGGAAGCACTAGCCCTGTATCATCGCTATGCGTCATAATTAATGCACCGATAATGCGCGTGCTAAGGCCCCAGCTTGTTTGCCACGCAAATTCCTCTGTTCCCTTCTCTGTAAGGAATTTGACATTGAACGGTTTGGAAAAATTTTGCCCAAGCATATGCGATGTACCCGCCTGTAGTGCCTTACCATCCTGCATCATAGCTTCAACGCACATCGTCTCATCAGCGCCCGCAAAACGTTCCGATGGAGATTTAAAGCCCGGGATGGTAGGGATTGCCAAATATTCCTCACAAAATTTCTGATAGATATCCAACATCTGACGCGTTCGGTCATAGGCTTCTTCCTGGGTAGCGTGTGCGGTGTGTCCCTCCTGCCACAAAAATTCCGTTGTACGCAAAAAGGGCCGCGTGCGCATTTCCCATCTGACCACATTCGCCCACTGATTCAGTAGTATAGGAAGGTCACGATATGAGCTAACCCATTTTGCATACATGTGATACATAATAGTCTCCGACGTGGGTCGGACAATGAGAGGCTCCTCAAGGGGTCCGGCCGGCACAACGCCTTCCGGAGTGGATTCCAAACGATGATGCGTAACAACTGCACACTCTTTGGCAAAACCTTCAATGTGCTTTGCCTCTCTCGCCAAAAAACTTTGTGGAATAAATAGTGGAAAATAGGCGTTTCGCACACCAGTCGCCTTAAACATCGCATCAAGAATCTTTTGGATATTTTCCCAAATTGCATAGCCATTTGGTTTAATGACCATGCATCCGCGAACCGGGGAATTCTCAGCGAGATCTGCTGCGGCAATGACGTCTAAATACCATCGCGAATAATCTTCACTCCTCTTAGTGATCTGCCGTACATCACTAGCATCTTTCGAAGCACCATCCCTCTGAGGAGCAAAAAGCTTTTCACTTTTGTGATTACCGCTGACATGATTTTCAGATTTCAACTTTACCATATTCTTACTTACGTATTCTTGCTTACAAGATCAAAGTATCATAACATACAAAGAAATACACTGCTTTCCTTGCAGTTCAGTATAACAATATTGTATACTTTAGGCAAAATTGACACATCTTACAGCTATGTCCAACACGGCTATACGACAACCATCGCACACATCGTTCAACGATATTGGCATCATAAGCTACGGCAACATGGGGCGCGCAATTGCCACAATTTTGCATGCAAAGCTCCCTAAAAAACACAAGGTTTATACCTTGACAAAAAATCGTGTCACGGATCATTTCGTCAAACCCGTCCCGTCATATGATGTTCTGTGCAAAAAAACAGACGTAGTCTTCTTTTGTATCAAGCCACAAGATTTTCATAATGCCACGATAGCTACATGCCCGTGGTCCGTTTGCCTATGAATCTCTGACAACATATAAGTACCTCGTAACAAGCGATGGTGCGGAAAGACGATAGGGTGCCTCGTCGTTATCAAGCACTTTATTTGAATATCCCGACAGTATTTATAGAACAACACCATTATATCTGTAACACATTCATCATGTTTCCTATGAAAAGAATTGTTGTCAAAGTGGGCTCACGCGTATTAACAGGGCCTGATGGACATCTGAACGGTACAATCATGCAGTCGCTCGTGAAAGACATCCATGCTATTCGCAGTGATTTTGACGTGGAAACCGTCCTTGTGTCGTCCGGTGCAGTCGCAAGCGGCAGAGCAATCTATAAAGACGCACAGCTTGTTGTCAACGCGCAAAATGTGAAGTAAAGTAAGGAGCTTCTCAAAGAACAGATCCTTGCCGCAATTGGTCAGGCCACTCTCATTGCACGCTATAAAGAGGAATTTGATCAATACGGCACGCACTGCGCACAAATACTGGCAACACGCAAAGACTTCGCCGGCAAAGAAGAATATGTGAGTCTCAAAACGGTTGTTGAAAATTTGTTGGATGCCGGTGTATGCCCCATCATCAACGAGAATGATGTCCTATCGCCCGAAGAGTTGGATTTCAGCGACAACGATCAATTGGCTTATATGGTCGCCGCCATGGTTGGCGCCGATCACCTCATCATCCTCACAAATGTTGACGGTGTATACAGCGGCGACCCGAGTACACGAGACGCAAAAGTGATCCCGGTCATCGAGGATGTATCGCAGTATTTCAACCTAGTAGACGATTCACGGTCTGCCGGCAAAGGTGGAATGCGCAGTAAACTGCTCTCTGCGGACCTCATCACATCCCTCGGCATTCCCATGTATATCGCAAACGGACTCCGCGACAAAGTTCTCTACACACTGGTTGCAGGCAATGCCCCACGCATAGGCACATTTTTTCCTTCACAGTATCGGAAAAAGAAAAGTTTAAAAAACTGGCTTGCTACAGCTGCTGTTGGAACGGGACGCATTGTTGTCAGCACGTACCTCGCGGATTTGTTACACAAGAAAAAGCCTGCTTCTATTCTTTTCTCCGGTATTGAACAAATCGAAGGAACGTTTCACGAAAAGGATGTTGTGGACATCTGTGACACTGAAAATAATACTCTTGCCAGAGGTTTAGTGAAGTACTCCTCACATGATCTACATCGTCGTGTCGAACAATTTTCTAAATTTCATACAGCAGGACAACGCAGTATGAAATCAAGCGATATCATAGCAGTACACTATGACTACATGGTGATGATGTAAGCGACCTGCGCATCACATCAAATCATCATATATAAACATGGACATCCTCATTCCTCCAAAACAGTGTCCAGTGACGTAAAGAAGAAACCACTTGCGATTAGCAAAAAGAAACAGCATCCGACTTGCGGATGCTGCGACGATGTTGTGTCTGTTTTCTTTTTCACCCATGGCTTTGCATGGACTTCATGCACTTGCGATGCTCTTCAACTGTGAGCGCCCACTTCCTCTGCATACATGTGGAAATTTCTTGTTGCGGATCGCTGATCCCCCGTTGTAATTCCTTCGCCTTCCACGAGAAAATTACAACCCTTTCCCTATCATCCTTTCTCATTTCTCCCTGTTTCATGGCGCACCTCCACGTGCTGCATAATAATGCTTTAAATGCGATAGTGAATTGTTAACAAACAAAAAACCGATCCCGTGGGACCGATTCGCTTTCTTTCCTCTACAGTTCCGGCTGCAGAATACAGCCTCTACACAACAAGCGCAAAACGGTCCCGTGTGGGGAGTAGTAGAAGACCATGTAGGTCAAGATTCCACGTACCGTTTTCGTTGTTGATCATATGTGTCATACTTCTTACCGCAAGAATAGCATACCGACACGTGGCGCACAAGGGCATTGACGCATCCCCTCTTCCCCTCTACAATGGAACATCTCTCACGCCTAAAAACATGCTATACTGTAAAGACATATGACAACTATTGCCCACAACCCGCGTGCAAAATTTGACTATGAGCTTCTAGACACCTATGATGCCGGCATTGTGCTTTTCGGACACGAGGTAAAATCCGTCAAAACCGGACACATTTCCCTCAAAGGTGCCTTTGTCACGGCATCCGACGGTGAACTTTTTCTCACCAATGCTATGATTCCCCTCTATCCGCATGCGGGCAAAATCCCCAATTACGATCCCTCACGCAGTCGCAAGCTCCTACTCAACAAACATGAGATCCGTACACTCCTGGAAAAAAACAAAACGGCAGGCTTGACAATGGTTCCAATTCGTGTTTATATTAAAGGCAAGCATATCAAGGTCGCTTTTGCGCTAGCGCGCGGAAAAAAGGAATACGACAAGCGCCACACCATTAAAAAGCGTGACGCAGATCGCACCATTGCGCGCGCACTACGCGCCAAACACTAATGCATCGTCCCTTCACAACACTGCAGTAATTAGACATACGCCGCCCATAACCATGTACGCTGCATGATTGTGGGCGGGGGATGTCTAGTTTTCGACAGTTTGTCGGCTGCCAATACCTACGCCGGGCACGTATGTTCGTCCCGTAAAACCGTACATACATGTTTGATAAGTGCAAACTTCATCAGCAAAGCAAAGACGGCGATTGCCAACGCTTTCGCACCGTCCTTTGCACCGTCTCTCGCGTAACTTAAACGCCTGAGCCATCACGCGACTGAGATCCCATAGGTCACTGCGTGGTGTCAATCATGGGATTCGCCGCTCGCGTCGCATCGTCACGCGCGTTCGGTTCAATCACTGACGATAGAAAGCGAGATTTTCATGACGCGTTGCTATCCACTCGCTTTTGAACTTCGCCGGTTTGCACCGGCACGAAAGCCGCGTCTATGCGTATAACACCGTATTGATGGCTCACAGATTTGGACGTGGGTGCAATTCCCACCATCTCCACACGATCAGCAATACGCACATAATATGCTATAGAAAATAGTAGAAAGTATTTACTTTTTCCCCCATCTTTGCTATACTTCTACTTACTGCTAATTTACCTACACACAGATCTCATGCGTCGTCGCTACCGCCATAAACCAAAAAAAACTAATCTCCCACCGCAGATGCGTGCCAATGGGCGAATTTTTGCTGATCCTGTTGTTGTGATTAATGAAAATGGCGAATTTATTGGCGAGGTGTCCTTGCGTGAAGCGCGCACAATGGCTGAAGATGCTGGACTCGACCTTGTAGAAGTCTCTCCAAAGGCCGTTCCGCCTGTGTGTAAAATTCTTGATTACGGGAAATTCCAGTATGCGCAGGCTAAGCAATTCAAACAAAGTAAAGCGCAGCAAAAAATTGTGGTGACGAAAGGTGTGCGCTTGGGTATTCGTACAGATGCCCATGATTTGGAGTTCAAGAAAAACCAAACAGAGAAGTTCTTACGTAAAGGCAATAAAGTTAAAATTGAGATCATTCTACGCGGACGCGAAAAGGCACATCAGGATCTCGCTAAAACTAACCTACAAGAATTTTTGCGCGCAATCACCATTCCGCATCGCATTGAGGAGGAAATCAAAAAATTCCCCGGCGGATTTAACGTAGTGATTGCTCCCGCATAGATGTCTTGGACATGCGCAGTGATTACATTGCGCCGTCGTTTGACTTTTTTGTCACTTTCCTATACAATCTGTCCAGAAGCGTATCGCACCGATAAGGTTGTGCGATATAGTTTATTGTTATTGTGAGTATACATATGCCGAAAATGAAAACACCAAAATCTGTTATTAAAAAAGTGCGCGTCACAAAAGGCGGTAAGGTCATTCGTCGTTCCACCGGTCAAAATCACTTTAATGCTAAAGAATCTGGTAACAAAACACGCGCCAAGCGCAGTGACAAGCGTCTTTTTAAAGCAGACGAAAAAAATGTCCTCAAAACCCTAGCGCACTAGAACAATAGCGTATCTCCTGATTTTATTCGCAATATTAACACACATCTATGGCACGAGTTAAACGCGGTCCCTCCGCAAATACCCGCAGAAAAAATCTCTTGAAACTTGCTAAGGGTTTTCGTTGGCGCCGTAAGTCACACTTTGCAACAGCAAAGCAAGCAGTTATCAAAGCTGGCGTCTACAAGCGTCGCGATCGTCGCACCAAGAAGCGCACCATGCGTAGCCTGTGGATCATCCGCCTCAACAATGCTCTCCGCTTGCATGGGACAAAGTATTCCACATTCATCAATCTCCTCGCCACCAAAAACATTCGTATTGATCGCAAAGTGCTCTCACAAATGGCAGTGGAGCACCCGGAAGTTTTTGCACGGTTTGTGAAATCTGTAAAATAATCTCTATTTGCACATACGATAATCACGACACGCCACTCCCAGGAGTGGCGTGTTTTGACTGCTCACAAAAAAGATCCCTATCTAGTAACGTAATACGAGATGCCCTCATAGTTCCATATGTGGACGGGATAGGTTTTTTGGATATATTCTTTTTCCGTTTTACTGAGTGTGTAGAAATGTGCTTGATGGTCTTGAGAGTAGAAACGATAAAGCGGTGTAGTATCCGGAGTTTGTTGGTTGCCAGCATACCAGGCAATACCCTCATATGTCCATTGAGCTTCCGGATAAGCGCCGGATTCAATATATTCTTTTTCCGCTTTACTTATCGTATAAAAGTGTTTTGATTTAGTGTTGGACCAAAAGCGATAGATGGGGGTGAGATTTTGTCCCACCATGCGGTGAGCTTTATAAGCCTGTCCTTCGTAGCTCCATTCGTTGGTAGGATACGATTTAATAATATGATTTCTTTCCACTTCACTGATCGTGTAGAAGTGAGTTTGGAATTTTTCGGAATAAAAACGGTAAATAGCAATTGGAGCGGACAGCGGTATTTCCACCTGAATACTGATATTATCAATTCCCAGATTGTTGTCGCACGATCCAACCGTACAACCTGCATTTAACACACTCAGAACCACATCCACACTCTTGCCCTTCAGTGCAGTAATATCAATTGATCCATGATAAATATCCAACCCTGTATCATCCTCATTAGAAAAAAAGATCACCTTCAAAATATTATCATGATTGTAATGGTCAAATAGCGCGACCGCGCCAAAACCATCCACTGAATTTTCATCGTCCCAATAAAAATAGTCAAAAGACAATGTCGCTTTGGTAGCCTCTCCGGGAATGACAATATTTTCCTGCATCATCATTTCATCCTCACCTGCGCTTCCCATATAAGCAAAGTAGTCGCCATCAATCTCATTATCTTGAATAATTGAATACGTGTCTCCTGTCCAAAATTTATCATCCATTTCAAAATCACCGTTTATTATCAGTTCTGAAGTGGAATATGCAAAAGCATTGACGCCCAACAACATGAAAAAGCTCATGAAAAGACTTTTTGCGCCATGTGCAAAAAAACTACGCGCCACTTCTGTTCTTATAAACCTCATGTCCCTTTATTTAATTTTTTTATACCTCACATTAGCCAGGTTCTTTGCTTCTTTTTCACTCTCTATCATCGCATCAGACTTAAAAGACTTTTCAATCAATTCCTCTTTCGCCTTGTAATGCATGTTATCATTTTTCCTCTTGAGGGCTTGCTGGATTTCTTTCCGTTTTTCTTTTTTACTCAAAAAAGACTCTTTATTGTTTTTCATTAAAACAATATCTTCTTGGCTATAAATATCTTTTCCACTAACAAAACACGTCGCAAACAAAAATAACCCCACTGACGTGATTGTCATAATAGACATGGTTTTAAGTTTCATTTTTTATGATTTAATGATTGACTAAATGGAAGATAATTCAATAATACACTACGCAACAAATAAGATCAGCCACTACCCCACTCACCACATCTTCAAAAAATCTTTTATGTTTACTACTGCAGCAATTATTATTATTTTTATGCGTCAGTTTGTCATTATTTCTTTGTATGCTTCGCGATCACATCTTCACTGAGACGAAACAGCGCATGGATCGGAAGCCATAGCCACAGCGTGCGCTTGAGCCACTTCCCGATCCACTCGTTCATGTTGCTATATTTTTGATTGAGTGCCATAGAAAAATAGGAATATATACTCACATCATTTAGTATAGCAGCAGATCTCACATACACAAATTCACCTATGGTTCTCCTGCGCCATTCTCTATAGCACTACGTAATGCGTAAAGCGCAATGCCAGCAGCAACCGATACATTGAGTGACGTTTTTTGTCCGTACATAGGAATCTCAATTGCGGCGTCACACAGTGCTATATGTTCTGGATCAAGGCCTGCAGGCTCATTGCCTAGTACTACCGCCATTGGACCACTCGGATAGTATACACGATAATCTACACTCTGCGGTGTCTGCTCCAATGCTACAATCTGCACACCATCAGCACGTAAGAGCGCAACCACGTCCTCAAATGTTTCATGCTGTGACCACGATACCGTTTCTTGCGCACCGAGCGCTGTCTTAATTACCATGCGCTCCGGCTTTGTCGTAAATGGACGTGAACCGTCTGGCGGTGTTGGTGTGTATCCGCTGATATAAATATGCTTCACGCCCGCACCATCCGCCGTGCGAAAAATCGCCCCAACATTGTATGCGGAACGCACATTATGCAATATAAGAGAAAACATATTATGCTGTATCATAAAAATACTCTATTTACTTGTACTGTAGAGAAAAACGGCACATGACGCAAGGATACGTGCAGAGAACCCTCTTAACAGAATCGTAAAATTGCGCTAATCTTTGTAGTATGGGGATATGGCGGAATTGGTAGACGCGCTAGCTTCAGGTGTTAGTAACAGCAATGTTGTGAGAGTTCAAGTCTCTCTATCCCCACAGACAGATCTCTTTCTTCATCACACAAAATGTACGCGCCGGAGTCGTGCACGATGCTCTTTGTAGTCGGGCAGTGTTTGCGCGACAAGTGCCCAAAAGCGCGGTGCATGATTCATCTCCCACAAATGACACAGTTCGTGCACAATAATATAGTCGCGCAGATCCTGTGGCAATGCGACAAGTGCACAATTAAAACTCAACACGCCAGCACTACTACAGCTACCCCACCGCGTTTTTTGATGGCGGATATGAATGGCAGTGTAACGAAATTGATAGAACGCATTAAAGTGTGCAATGCGCTCTTCTACAATACGACGTGCTACTTTTTTCATATGCTGTACGACACACGGATCAATTGTGATCATCCGCTGTGACAACATAGTACGCTGTGCGCAAATCCATGCGCGATGCTCCTGCACAAATGAGGCAATCATTGTGCGTGTGTAAGTACGTGGCACAGACACAACCACAGATCCATCTGCATGTATAATAATCCGCATATGTTTTTGACGAGCCTGTTTTTTGACTGTGAGAGGATATGGGATATCATCAACAGTAATGGACTGTGAATCGGATATCATACATTTCTTATGTTGTCGCAAACAACGTCGCCACCTTGTCAGCAATCGCCTGCTCCGACAATTGCGCCTGCGCCAAAATATCATCACGCGACCCATGTGGTAAGAATGTATCCGGCAGACCCAGGACAGTAATTTTCACATCTATATGATGATGTGCACAGCTTTCCATAACTGCACTACCAGCGCCACCAGTAGCAGCGTGGTCTTCCACTGTAATAAAATGCGTATGTGTCTTGGCAAGACGCTTGAGGAGTCCGATATCAAGTGGTTTTATAAAACGCATATTCACCATTGTCGCGCCCGTTGATTGTGCTGCCACCATGCACCGCTCTACCATTGCACCAAACGCAAGAATAGCAACAACGGATCCCTTGCTAATCACCGCCGCCTTACCTATTTTCAGAGGTGCCACATTACCACGTAATCGCTCCAAGCCACTATCACGTGGATAGCGCACCGCTGCTGGTCCCGGTGATTCTAGTGCGAGTGTCAACATCGACGCCGTCTCTGTAACATCTGCCGGTGCCATTACTGTCATATTGGGGATGCAGCGCAAGTAGGCATAATCAAAAACCCCAGCATGCGTTGCACCATCTGGACCAACGACACCCGCCCGATCAATAGCAAATGTCACATCAAGATTCTGTAATGCAACGTCATGAATAACCTGATCATAGGCGCGCTGTAAAAATGTAGAGTATATAGATACAACAGGCTTCAATCCTTTAGCAGCAAGACCAGCCGCTAGTGTTACAGCGTGCTGCTCTGCAATGCCCACGTCATGATATCGCTTGGAAAAACGCTTGCGAAAAACTGCTAATCCCGATCCCTCACACATGGCTGGAGTAATTGCATGGACACGTACATCACTACGTGCAGCATTACAGATCCATGTTCCAAATGCATCGGTATATGTCGGATGCTGTTCACGACGTGAGTGTTTGCGTCCCGTGCGTGGATCAAAAGGTGAAACAGCATGTAGTGACGTCGCATCATCTGCGGCAAATTTATATCCGTAGCCCTTCTTAGTGACAACATGCAAAAACCGGGGACCATCTAATTTGCGCAAATTCTCCAAAACAGCAATGAGTGTTTCCAAATCATGCCCATCAACCGGGCCAAAGTATGCAAATCCCAGCTCTTCAAAAAGAGTCCCCGGTGTAATCATGCCCTTCGCGTAGAGCTCTGCACGACGCGCAACCTCATGCACCGTGTGCGATCCCTTGAGGAGCTTCTTTCCACCTTGACGCAGACGTGTAAAAGGTCGTGATGAGATGAGACGTGTCAAATAGTTATGCATTGCACCCACATTTGGTGAGATGGACATCTCATTATCATTGAGAATTACCAAAAGATTAGCATCAACATCACCTGCGTGATTGAGTGCCTCATAAGCCATGCCACCCGTCAGCGCCCCATCGCCAATCACTGCGACATGGTGATGTTTTTTATCTCTATCACTAAGTGCCATACCAAGTGCCGCACTAATTGATGTTGATGAGTGCCCGACATCAAATGCATCAAAGATACTTTCTGCACGCTTGGGAAACGGTGACAGCCCACCATATGTACGAATAGTATGCATGCGATCGCGCCGCCCCGTCAAAATTTTATGTGGATAGGCTTGATGTCCTACATCCCACACAAGATCATCATGCGGTGTATGAAATACACGATGCAGTGCAACCGTTAATTCCACAACCCCTAGATTTGATCCGAAGTGCCCACCTGTCCGTGCTACTGACGCAATCAAAAACTGCCGCACCTCGTCACATAAACGTGTTAACTGATCCTGTGACAGCGCCCGCACATCCTCCGGTGATTGAATTGTTGTCAGTAGTGGATATTCCTTCTGAGTTGTATCACCTTGCTGTGTCATCATACGACATCATTACGATCTACTTTGACTTTTCCCGTCGAATAAAATACAGTACAGAGTATGGATCCATATGCAGTTACAAAAGACTTCCCCATGCTCACCACTCACCCGGAGTTGGTATACTTAGATACCGCAGCAACTGCACTAACACCCCAATCAGTGATTGACGCAACGTGCGCATATTATACCACATTTAATGCAAATGTCGCGCGCGGACTTTATCGCACAAGCACGGAAGTTACAACGGCTTGTGCAAGCGCTCGTGAACGCATCGCTGCATTCATTGGCATCACTGATCCTGCTTGTGTTATTTTCACATCCGGTACCACTATGAGCCTCAATATGGTTGCCACCGGCATGCTACCACACATCACACAACACCACAATGTCGTTACTACAATTATGGAGCACCACGCCAACTTTATCCCATGGCAACGTCTGTGTACACAAACCGACGCAAATTTTCGCGTCGCACCACTCACCGATGACGGCATTATTGACACAGCGCAACTCCTCGCACATATTGACACCCAAACGGCACTCATTGCCCTCACGTATGTCTCCAACACACTCGGTAGCATCAATCCTCTAAAAAAAATCATTCGCGCGATCCGCAAAAAAAATCCCTCCACACTAATCGTCATTGATGCAGCACAGGCTGTTGCTCACATACCGATCGATCTCTCGCAAATAGACTGCGACATCATCGCCTTTTCCCTGCACAAGCTCTACGGTCCCACAGGTATCGGCATTCTCGCTGGCAAACGCGTCGCTCTGGAACAACTGGAGCCGCTCATTGTTGGCGGAGAAATGATCACCACCGTCTCTACATCTGCAACGTCATATGCCGACCTTCCCCATCGCTTAGAGGGTGGGACGCCTCATATTGCCGGCATCATGGCGGCTGGTGCTGCAGTGGATTATATCACCACACAAGACCGTGCCGCCATTGCTACACATGAACGCACTCTTGCGCAGACCTGCATTGCGCGTCTTCATGAAACATTCGGCAACGCCGTGCATATCTACGGCCCTACCGATACCGCTCTGCGCAGTAATATTATCAGTTTCACACTAGACCACTGTCACCCACACGACCTCGCAACAATTCTGGATACACAAAAACACGTTGCTGTGCGTGCCGGACAGCACTGCACAATGCCTTTACATCTAGAATCACTACGCATCCCTGCTACACTCCGTGTGAGTTTCGGTATGTACAATACAGATCGCGACATTGACGCATTAATACACGGACTCGTCATTGCGCGCGACATCCTCGCCACATAACATGATATATCTATGGATTTGTATCACGATGTCATCTTGGACCACTACCACAACCCGCGCAACCGTGGCATATTGACCGCACCAACACATCGTCATTGCGCTGTCAATCACTCTTGTGGTGACAATATCTGCATCACACTCATTATTGATGACGCACGCACCATCCACGACATTGCCTTTGACGGCGTAGGCTGTGCCATTTCTCAAGCAGCGGCATCACTTCTCACAGAACACGTACGCGGCAAAACCGTCACAGATGTCCAGTCACTCACACGAGATGACATGCTGGCACTGCTAGGCGTTGCTGTTGGTGTCGGACGCATACGCTGTGCTCTCCTGGGTCTGGAGACATTACATAAGGCACTACACACCACATCACAAACACCATGAAAAAAGATTCTACACTTCTCACACAATTAGATACCGTCATTGACCCTGAGCTTGGCATTCCCATTACCGACATGGGGCTTGTCTATGGCATTGAAAAAGATGACCACGGAACAGTACATGTAACAATGACACTCACCACAATTGGCTGTCCGCTCTATGATGTGATCCACGATGACATTGTCCGCACACTGACCGACAATGGTGCCACATCTGTTACAGTCACCCTCACATTTGATCCGCCGTGGACACCAGACATGATGACTGATGCAGCAAAAATGGAAACTGGTCTGCTGTAGACAAAGGCTATAGAAAAGACCTATCGCGCATCCGCTGCATCGTACAGAAATTAGAACTGTACGTTCACTTCTTGATTGAAAAGAAAGCTAGAGAGCACCATATCAAACTCGCGTCGCGAATCTTCATCAATCACATTACCAGCAATACGTATGACATCACCCCTTGTGACAAAAAATGCAAATGTATTAGCATAGCCACTGGTATTGCGCAAAGAGTATTTCTTACCGCGAACACCATCTGCCATGATGATTTCCACATCCACGTCTGCCGGGTGATACTTTACAAATGCCGCAATGTCCGGCTCCGTTTGCACCGCATCATCAAGTGTAATACCGGTATTTTTCTGCATTACCAGTTCGTATGCAAGACGCCCGGAAAAATCTCCACCCAGCAGCAGCACGATCTTATCTGCTGTTGTCTGCGAAGCGTCGACAACGACGTTGTCTGGATAACGGAAAATAAAGTCATATTTTGTACTAGTATACGTGCGCCACATATCAGGAATATTATATTCTGTGACAGCAACAGGCATCGGCGCATCATCCATGCGTAGCGCATACCACACTACTGCACCAATAGATGCTGCAGTCAGCAGTAGCAGGCTAGCAATCAACAAACGATGTTTCATAGGGTTGTCTTTTTGTTTAAGAGTGACTTCTTCTAAAGGTAGTATACCACATGTTATCTATCAAAAAAATGACATGCGCATACTATGCGCTACGACAACACCTCTGTAGGATCCGTCCACTTCCCCTTTTCTTTGATCAATGCAACAAGTGCATCAAGAGCCTCCTCTTCAGGAATATTGTGCGCAACAACTTTGCGGTTACAGTACAGTGTAATTTTTCCCGGTGCACCACCAACATAGCCAAAGTCTGCATCCGCCATCTCTCCAGGTCCATTTACGATGCATCCCATTACGGCAATTTTCACGCCCGTGAGATGTCCAAGGCGCGCTTTAATAGTTTTTGTGACAGCGGCAATATCAAAGAGTGTACGTCCGCACGATGGACAGGAGATAAACTCCGCTTTTGTGATACGACGCTGCGTTGCTTGTAAAATCGTAAAACACACAGGAATCTCATCTTCCGGTGGCTCAGTAAGCGATACGCGTAGTGTATCACCAATACCCTCTAAAAGCAGCGTGCCAATCCCGAGAGTGGATTTTGCCCGCCCATCCTCTTCACTGCCAGCCTCTGTTACACCAAGATGCAGCGGATAGTCCATCCCCTCTGCATCCATAGCATGGACTAGAAGGCGATTTGCCTCAATCATCGCTAATGGATCTGATGCTTTAATTGCTACAACGATATTGTGGTAATCACTTTTCTGAAAAACACGTAGATACTCCATTACACTTTCTACAAGACCACGCGCCGTATTGCCGTAGCGCCCTAAGATACGCCCTGATAGCGAACCCCAGTTCGCACCAATACGAATCGGAGTCTGCGTTTCATGGAGCTTCGCAATAAACGGCTGCAAACCTTCTGCAATGCGCGTAAGTTCTGCTGCATAGGCAGCATCCGATAGCACTGTGTTGCCCATATCACCGCGTGCATCCAAGAGATTACCAGGATTCAGTCGTACCTTATCTGCAACTTCCAGTGCAGCAAATGCCGCAGCACGATCAAAGTGAATGTCTGCAACAATCGGTACTGTGCACTGATGTTGTGTTTTTAAAAGATTTTTAATATCGCCCAAGGCACGCACATGCTTCACCGTTGGCGTTGTCACGCGCAGAATCTCCGCACCTGCATGCACACACCGCAAGATCTGCGCTAGTGTTGCGTCACGGTCTAGTGTATCTGTATTTGTCATTGTCTGCACGCGCACTGGCTCATCACCACCAATACCAACACTCCCCACTGCAACAACACGTGTGGCACGTCGTGGCTTACGTGCTGCAAACTGCTGCGTATCCTCTGCTGTCATACAATCTCTATTTACTGAATTACCTTGACGGAAAAGTTCCGCATCACAATTCTATTGTATCATATTTTCTTTTTCCGCTATACTAAATAGAGAAGAGTATCATTTTTATATCATTAATTACGTACTATGGACCACCACTATATTGTCATTATGGCAGGAGGTAGCGGAACACGTCTCTGGCCACTCTCACGCAAAGCATACCCCAAGCAATTTCAAAAACTCACCAGTCCGCACCATACACTTCTCCAAGAAACCTACAACCGCGTACTACCACTTATTGCAGACCCTACACATCTTTTTGTTGCAACAACAGAACATTACACTGACACTGTACGTACGCAGTTACCAGATCTCCCCCCGCAAAACATCCTCGTTGAACCATGTGGACGTGACACAGCGCCAGCAATTGCACTAGCCACAGCAACTATTGCTACTGCAGATCCCGACGCCATTATTGCCACTACAGCATCTGATCATGCTATACGCAATCCCGACGCATATACCCTTGCCGTACAGACAGCCTTTGACGTCCTTGCGGATCATCCACAAAAATTTGGCTTGATTGGCATTACGCCCACGGAGCCCAGTACCGAGTTAGGCTATATTCACATGGGCCGTGCCCTTGCAAATCGCTACAAAAAACCTGTTTTTCATGCAAGGGCCTTCAAGGAAAAACCCGATCGCGCAACTGCAGAAAAATACCTACGCAATGGATCATACTTGTGGAATGCCGCATACTTTGTTTTTACTGCGTCAACATTTTTAGATATGGTAGCCACGCATGCACCCCACATTACTACAGCAATTACAAAAATGCAGAAAACAACCAACCCGCAAAAGCGACACGACATTTTTTGTGCACTGCCTAAAGAGCCGATTGACACGGTCATCTTAGAAAAGCTCTCCGCAAAAGAACGCTTTGTGATACCATCAGACCTTGACTGGAGTGATGTTGGGAACTGGCGCACACTACATGATTTCTATCATGACACTGCAGCAACTGCCTCCACAGTAACACGCGGTGATGTTGTACACGTCACGTCACGCAACTGCTTTGTGATGGGCACAGATAAAAAAACGATCGCATTACTTGGTGTAGATGATCTGATCGTCATTGACACGCCAGATGCGCTACTCATTACGAGACGCGACACAGCACATGATGTGAAAAAAGTTATTGAAAATCTCAAAAATCGCAAAGATGACCATCTACTCTAAAGAGCTCAAATAGGTTCTACGCAGGAGAAGAAGCTTACACTCACTGCCGTATAATCCGCAATGGAGCCGTGACGTCATCATCAAGACCTACGACAAGTGATGGGTGCTGCTCCGCCACGAAGCCTCCTATATAAAAGTCGCATGCTGTACCAAAAATTTTCTCTGCCTGCGCGCTGTGTCGCACCACAGCACCACCGCTATAATTAGCACTTGTGGCAATGACAGGACCCACAACATCAATGATGTCACACAACATACGCACTTCTGGCGTACGTACATTGTGCGTAATGCGACGAAATGCTATTCCGCCAGTTCCTTTATGAAGATATGAGACGCACGCATCATGACATGGCACAACAACACTGATTCCACGATTATGACTATGCACACCCGCACTAGCCTGCATCAGAAAAGCGTAGTCATCACCACGTCGCGCCCATAACTCTTCTGCACGTGTAATGCTGTGCATCGAAATCGTTGGACATAGTGCCTGCATCTGCGCCGCTTGAGTAATCAAAACGATCAGCGGCTTCTGCTGTTGTCGGCCTTTGAGTGCCTCCACACGAGCAACTGCTTTTGGATCTCGTGCCGACGCTACAATACCATAGACTGTATCCGTTGGCATCACACCAATACCGCCATGCTTCAGCAGTGTAATACTGTGCTGAATATCCTGTATCATAAGCGCATGCACTACCCCATATCACGCAACTGCGCAATAATCTTTTTCTGTGCCCGCGTCAGCGATGTTGGCACATCTACAATGACCTCCACAATGTGATCACCGCGCCCACCGCGTAATTTTGGTACACCTTTTCCACGAATACGATATAACTCCCCCGATTGTGTTCCAGCAGGTACCTTCATTGTGACCGGGCCATCTACTGTTTCCACCGTCACCTTGTCGCCAAGCGCTGCCTGGGCAAATGTCACATGCTGCTGCGTGCGAATGTGATGCTCATCGCGTACAAACTTCTTGCTCGATGCGACATGTACTGTCACAATGAGGTCACCAGCGCGTCCACCGTGATCACCTGGCTCGCCATGTCCAGACACAACAATTGATTGCCCATCAGCAATCCCTGCGGGAATATCCACCTGCTCCTGTACATCGTCACGATACTGACCAGCTCCCTTACATGTTGCACATTTTTCTGCATACGTTGTGCCGCGCCCGTGGCAATGATCACACACTGCCGCCTGCATCATTGTCCCAAGAATTGTCTGTACACGTTTCTGTATGCGTCCACTACCCTGACATGCTGCACACTCCTGCGACGATGTTCCTGGTGCCCCACCCGTGCCTTTACATGTCGTGCAGTGCACAGCGCGATAAATTGTAATCTTTTTTTTCACACCCGTAATCATTTCTGCAAAGGTAATCTCCACATCCACCTGCACATCTCGACCAGAACGCCCCGTGCGCTGCGTGCTGCCCATGCCACCACCAAACATCTGTGAAAAAATATCCTCAAACCCACTCCCACTAAAGTTAAAATCAAACCCCTGCGCACCGGCGCCCTGTTGAAATTGCGAAAAATCAAAACCATCAAAACCTCCTGCGCCACCAGCGCCCTGAAATGTTTGCCCAAAACGATCATACTGTGCTCGTTTATCTTTATTGGAAAGCACCTGATACGCTTCGTTGACTTCCTTAAATTTCTGCTCATCACCACCAGATTTATCTGGATGGTACTTATGTGCTAATGTGCGATACGCTTTTTTAATCTCTTGATCCGACGCATCACGCGCAACACCGAGTACCGCATAGTAATCTTTTGCCATAGTATACGTCATTTAGACACTTCCGTCATTAGTCGTCACTGTATCATATCACCCACTATAGCATGTCGTGCGAAAATTAGCAATCTTTGCAGTAGAGTGCTAATACCATCGTACACGCAATCGCTCAGGCGCCAGGCACATCACGAGCATGGTATGAAACGCATGCTATAAAGACGCTTCTGCAGATTCTACATCATCTTCTTCTGCATCAGGTGCGGAAGGAATCGTTGTTTTTTTCCGTGATGGCGCATGGCGATCAACTTCATCCTCAACGATCATCCAATCAAATGTCACATCCACATCAACAGGGCGCGCTACCGTCACGTGGAAACCAGATCCCACTTCAATAGAAGATACCGATAATGTTTGATCCACAGTACCACCTTTTGGCGTAACAAAGATACGGCTTGTCGCCACGACCGCTGCTGTTGGTACGAAAACATCCACCGCATCCTTTGCGATCACCGCCTCACCAATCCTTGCGTGATCCGCATCGCCCGTAATAGCAAGACTCTCCGTCGTGACACGCTGCACTGTCATAATCCCATCCAATGTAATGGTATCTGTCAGCGCCCCTGTCGCATCAACATCCCATACCACGATACGCCCCGGATCAATCGCCAGAAGTGTGGCGAGATCAGTGGTTTGCTGTGTACTCATGGCGGTGAGGAGGTCAATACCAGCCTGAGCACGTTCTAATTGCAGTGTGAGGTCATCAATAATGGTGTGGTAGTTCTGTGTGTCTTGTTTGAGTGTGAGAAGATCTGTTTGGAGTTTTTGGATGTGTGTGAGGTGGTCAAGTTTTGTGTTTTGTTGGGTTTGTTCGTCTTGGATAGCGGTAAGAGTATTGTTTGCGGTAAAGATATCATTTTGTACTTGTTGTAGGATTCCTGTGTGTTGTGTGATGTTATTCGTGTTTGTGTGGATGAGAGTTTGTTGCTGTTTGATGGCATTGAAAGCAACAGGGATCAGATCAGAGTAGTAGACTCCGAGGAGACCATCTTGTCCTTGGGAGACTACTTCGGGGATGATACCTTGTAGTTCTTGGGCAGAGAAACCAAGTTTTTTGTTTTTACCTAATTCATCATCTTTCCAGTTAAATGAGATGGGATTGATGTTGAGGATTTCATTAAGACCATAGTTGAGAGTATTGATGTTTTTCTTTTGGTTGGTGTCGGAGGTGTTGATGGTGCCATTGATGGCGTAAATGGTATTCCAGCGGTTGATGGAAGAGCCGAGATTGTATATTCCATTTGAAAAGGGATTAATCGAGCCATTAACGGTTAAAGTAGCAGTGGTGCCGCTACCGACTCCTCGGGGATCAGCTTTAAAGATGAGGTTGTTAAGAGAGTCACGATAAGTGAGGCCATTGACGTCGAGAGCAAGTTCAGTAGCAGTAGAGATAGTGGTCTGAGTGGAGATGGTGGTGTTAACGCAGGTAGAAGTGGGGGCGCCAGAGCCACCGTAAGAAGAGTTTCCCCAAGCGGTAATCGAGCCGTCGGCTTTGATGGCGGCGAAGGCATCCCAAGTAGAATAGATTTGAGTATAGCCCGAGTCAGTGGGAGCGCCGGAGCCACCTTCGTCAGCATCTCCCCAAGCGGTAATCGAGCCGTCGGCCTTGAGAGCGGCGAAGGCATACCCGGTAGAATAGATTTGCGTATAGCCCGAGTCAGTGGGAGCGCCGGAGCCGCCGGAGTAAGCATCTCCCCAAGCGGTAATCGAGCCGTCGGCCTTGAGAGCGGCGAAGGCAGTGTCAGTAGAGTAAATCTGAGTGTAGCCGGAGTCGGTGGGGGCGCCAGAGCCACCTTCGTCAGCATATCCCCAAGCGGTAATCGAGCCATCAGATTTGAGAGCAGCGAAGGCATAATCGGTAGAATAGATGTGAGTGTAGCCGGAGTCGGTGGGAGCGCCGGAGCCGCCGGAGTAAGCATCTCCCCAAGCGGTAATCGAGCCGTCGGCCTTGAGAGCGGCGAAGGCATACTCGGTAGAATAGATGTGAGTGTAGCCCGAGTCGGTGGGAGCGCTAGAGCCACCGTAATCAGCATCTCCCCAGGCGGTAATCGAGCCGTCAGCTTTGAGAGCAGCGAAAGCATAATAGTTAGAATAGATTTGCGTATAGCCCGAGTCAGTGGGGGCGCCGGAGCCGCCGGAGTAAGCATCTCCCCAGGCGGTAATCGAGCCATCAGGTTTGAGAGCGGCGAAGGCAGACTCGGTAGAATAGATTTGAGTATAGCCCGAGTCAGTGGGAGCGCCGGAGCCACCGTAAAAAGAGTTTCCCCAGGCGGTTATCGAGCCGTCGGCTTTGAGAGCAGCGAAGGCATAATAGTTAGAATAGATTTGAGTATAGCCCGAGTCAGTGGGAGCGCCGGAGCCACCTTCGTCAGCATCTCCCCAAGCGGTAATCGAGCCGTCGGCCTTGAGAGCGGCGAAGGCATACCCGGTAGAATAGATTTGCGTATAGCCCGAGTCAGTGGGAGCGCCGGAGCCACCGAAATCAGCATCTCCCCAGGCGGTTATCGAGCCGTCGGCCTTGATGAAAGCAAAGGCAGTAAAGTTTGGATAATTTGGTGAATTGCGGAAACCACCATAGTCATTGCGTGCATTAGAATAGTCTATTAATGGAAACTTAGCCGAACAAATTGAATTCTCCTGAGTTGTCCCCGTATTACTCTTCAACCTAATCCCAGAGTTCGTTCCTGTAGCATCAAGAGTCGTGTAGCCGGTGTCGTTAGTGTTTACTGCTAAATGGTTATCGGCATCGTAGTTTAAACGAAGTTGTTCAGTAGTGGATTGAATATTGAGCTTTGATGTGGGCGCGCTTG